>JAHQVM010000059.1 GCA_019634365.1 Flavobacteriaceae bacterium
AGATTCGATCAATAAGGTGTTTGGGATGTTTTATATGATCAATGGGGATGCGGCGACACAATCCCAATTCTATGTAACCGACAGCCTTAACCATTTTGTAACGGGATCCCTATATTTTGAATCCAAGCCCAATTTCGATTCCATTTACCCTGCCGTAGTGTATTTGCGGGATGATATACGAAGGATAATGGAAACCATCACCTGGAAGGACTAAGGGAAGCAACCCAAGGGCAAATTGAGTATCTAAGCAAGGCATCGTGGGTGTTAAAATTATATTAGAACCTCTTTTAAGGTTGAATTTATTTCCCAATTTTGCATCTTGAAAACAGTCCATGAACAACTATACCCTCAAGTGGTTATACCTGCTCGTTTTATCCCTTATTTGGGGTAGTTCCTTTATCCTTATAAAGAAGGGATTGGTGGGTCTTACCGATTACCAATTGGGTTCATTGCGCATAGTGCTTACGTCCATTTTTCTGTTTGCTGTAGGCTTTAGGAGCATGCGACAGATCGGGAAACGGGATTGGCTCTGGGTTGCGGTGTCCGGGTTATTGGGGACCTTCTTTCCTTCTTTTTTATTCGCGATAGCACAAAACCATATCGATAGTGGTGTTACTTCCATTCTCAATTCCACAGTACCTTTAAATACGCTTATTGTAGGAGCCTTTTTGTTCGGAATTGGTGTCACCCGTAAACAGGTCTGGGGTGTGTTCATTGGTCTCTTGGGGACCATTTTACTCATTTTTGCAGGCATTTGGATGCACCGAAATGGTTTGTCCGAAAATGCCGTTGCGGATAAAAACCATTGGTATGGTGGTCTTATCCTTATAGCGACTATTGGGTATGCGTTCAACGTAAACATCATCAAGAAATACCTGAGCAATGTAAGTGCCTTGGCTATTACCACGGGTAATTTCCTATGTATCGTTGTCCCGGCACTAATTATTCTGTACCTCACTGGGTTTTTTGATGTGATTATGCAGGATCGTCAAATGCAAATTTCATTTGGTTATGTAGTTGTTCTCTCTCTTTTCGGAACTGCCCTGGCCAAAGTGCTCTTCAATAAATTGGTACACATTGCCAGTCCCGTTTTTGCCTCTTCGGTTACCTATACCATGCCCATAGTGGCGGTGATGTGGGGGGTAATCGATGGAGAACAATTTAGTTGGCTTCAGATTATCGCTGCGGGAATTATTCTGTTTGGGGTGTACTTGTCCAACAAGAAGGCTAATTAAAGCTCTCTTTTTCAAGGGTTTCTGAAAAATTTTACCGAAATTTATAGAAACCAAATTCTGAAAAGTCATGGGAAAGTACTATACAAAATACGGTCTGGGGATTGCTGCGGTACTTATCGGGTATTTTTTGCTCACAAACCTGTTGGGCTTGCATAAGTATCCTGTTTTAAGTGCTTTTAATGGAGTTATTATCGGGGGAGGGATTTTTTATGCCCTAAAAAACTACAAGGCGAGTACCGAGCAGTTTAAGTATCAGGATGGTTTTCAGTTGGGACTATTTACCGGTGGCATCGCTTCTTTTGTATTTGGTGCCTTCATGGCTTGTTACATATTCTGGATCGATACCCGTTTTGCGGAAGCCATTCTGGATTCCTGGAACCTAAATTTCAACAAGGGATCCCTTATCCTTATCATATCCCTTATAATTATGGGCCTTTCCACCTCCTTTGTGCTTACTTTGACCTTTATGCAGCTTCTAAAGGAATCTTGGAACCCAAAACGTTGAAAAACACGATTTTTTAGCAACAAAACCTTTTGTCATTTTCATTTTTACGACTATATTTGCACCCGCTTTTACTGTAGGGTAGGAGCATTAAACTAAAAAATTCAATATAAACGTTTACGCTATGTATGCAATTGTAGAGATAGCAGGGCAGCAATTCAAAGTTGCGAAAGACCAAAAAGTCTTTGTAAACCGTTTGGCCGTGGAAGAAGGTAAAAAAGTCGCTTTCGACAATGTACTTCTTATCGGAGACGGAGACAAAGTTACTGTTGGCGCCCCGGCTATAGACGGAGCTCAAGTTGGAGCGAAAGTCGTGAAGCACCTTAAAGGTGATAAAGTTATCGTTTTCAAAAAGAAAAGAAGAAAAGGATACCGTGTTAAGAACGGTCACAGACAGTCCCTTTCTGAAATCATTATCGAAAACATCGTAGCTTCAGGAGCTAAGAAAGCAGCTCCAGCTAAAAAAGCAGCTCCTGCCAAGAAGGAAGCAGCTCCAAAAGCGGAAGCTAAGAAGGAAACCAAAGCAGCACCAAAAGCAGCAGCTCCTAAAGCTGCACCGGCTAAAAAAGCAGCACCTAAGAAAGCAGGAAAAGACGATCTTAAGAAGATCGAAGGGATCGGACCCAAGATTGCCGAAACTTTAACTGCTGCAGGAATTGCTACATTTGCAGATCTTGCAAAGGCAAAGCCAGCCGATATTGCTGAGATCATTGCTGGTGTTCGAGGAAACCACGTTCCAGATACTTGGCCACAACAAGCACAGATGGCTGCAGATGGTAAGTGGGACGAACTTAAAGAATGGCAAGATAAATTAGACGGTGGTAAAGCGTAAGCACCACTAGAGTATAACGTATAAAACCGAAAAGAAATGGCTCACAAAAAAGGAGTTGGTAGTTCCAAGAACGGTCGCGAATCAGAATCGAAACGCCTCGGGGTTAAGATTTTTGGTGGTCAGGCCGCTATAGCTGGAAATATCATCGTTAGACAAAGAGGATATACACATCACCCAGGTGAGAATGTATACGGTGGAAAAGACCATACCCTTCACGCCAAAGTGGACGGTATCGTAAAATTCACTAAGAAAAAGAACAATAAATCCTATGTTTCTATTGTTCCTCACGGAGAAGCATAAAACATAGAAGGAATACATTTAGAACCCTCAATCATTGGTTGAGGGTTTTTTATTTCCCTTTTTTCTCACAATTCAATACTTCAGGGGTTTTTCCCCTTGAGATATACCCGAAATATTGATTATACTTGTACTCCGATTTTATTTTCAACTATGAAATCATCCATTGTTTTACTATTTCTGTTGTGTTTATTCTCTCAGAATCTCCATGCCCAAGACGAGTATGTTTTTGAAGGGGTCATTAAATTGAGTGGGTTATCATTATATACCTATAGCATTCATTTTTATGAAGAAGAAGGAGTCATTGAGGGATATTCCATTACCGATCAGGATGGAGCATATGAAACCAAATCTTTGGTATCAGGTTCGATAGATCACAAAACCAAAGAAATTGAATTTTACGAAAGTGAAATCCTTACGGTTAAGTCCTCCAAGTCGTTAGATGGTTTCTGTTACATACATTTTAATGGAACCTTGAAAGAAGGAAAGGAGCAGCAGGAAATTTGGGGGAAATTCAATAGTAAATACAAAACCGGTGATCTATGTATAAATGGGGTCATTTCAATGACCAATAAAGGGCCTGTTCTTAAAAGGAAGGAACGTCCCAAAGTATCATTGGCTGGAGGAATAAAGCAAGAAGATAGAATTGAACAAGAAACTAGAATTGAACAAGAAAATAGAATTAAACGAGAAAGTAGAATTAAAATTAAGGAAAAGAGTAAAAACTTGGTGAGTAAGGCCAATAACGTAAGTATCAATACGGTGGCTACCAATGAAGTACTTCATGTGTTTTCCAAGGATGATGAACTTTCTATGTTAATATACGATGAAGAAGTTTCTGATAATGACAGGATCAATCTTTCCATAAACGACGTTCCTATTTTAATAGACTATGGGGTAACTAAACGCTCCAGAAAAGTTACCATACCAATGGACCGAGATCGGGTGGAGGTAAAGGTTACGGCTTTGACCAATGGTATCATTGGCAAAAACACCATTCGTTTCGATATTACCGATAGCAACAACCTCACACGAACCGTTACCAATCTTGAAGTAGGAGAAACGGCTACTTTGGTTTTCTTGAAGCAATAGCTCTCTATTCCCCTAAAATATCCCGCATGATTTTTAGATGGTGCTCTGTATGCACCTCTATGAAACGCAGTGCATTTCCCCGACTTATGGTCCCGAATACAGGATGTTCGAAATGTGCATTTTCATCCAAGTGAAATGCCTTAACCATATTTTCCCTGGCTTCCTTTAATTGTGAATATAAATCCTTGGTTTCAATGTGCTCAGGGGGAAGGACGGATTCTGGTGACTGTGCGCGCCCCCTTGGAATGAAACCCATGGATAGGGATAGGATGCGAATGGCATTTATACTGCCTCGGAAATTGTCCGGGTTAGAAGCATTCATTGCATCATAGATACCATTGATTGTCTTCAAGCTATGATCCAGATGCCATGCCACCGGCACTTTCGAGATGTCTTCATTCAAGGAATCCCTGGCGGGAATTTTAATCTCGATTTCATCTAGATGATGGTCTAAAAAACCAGTTTCGGTCACTTTCATGTTGCAATTCACTAAGGTTGTTCCCATTGTCAATAGCAAGAGAAAACCGATGATTGTCTTTCTATATTTATACATATTCCTTTTGATGTTTTGTCATACCTCCCATAACCAAATTCATGATTTTCACCTTTCCCCATCTGGGTACTGAGCGCAATCCAAAAAGAAGCAATTTAGTAAGACCTCCTGGATATAGTACGTTCTTTTTCCCGATGGATTTTAAAATAGGTATGGCCACTTGATCGGGTGTCAAGGCTTTACCCATCACTAGGTCGGCCCTTTTTGAGAATCCTGTATTTACAGGACCAGGTGCGGCTACAAGAATATCGACATTGCTGTTTTTAAGCTCAATGGCAAGGCCTTCCCCTAACGTTTGAACATAGGCTTTGGTTGCGGCGTAATGCGAAGCATTAGGAACTCCCTGGAATGCTACGATCGAACTTAGTAATACAATGGCCCCTTTGTTTTGTGTTTAAATTGTTTGGCAAAGAAATGAGCAAGCACCAATACGGCGCGGCAGTTAACATCCAACATGTTTAATTCTGTTTCCAGTTTAGCTTGTGTAAATGAGCCAGAAGTGCCATATCCCGCACTAAGTAACACAAGACCTATATCATAATCGGAAGCAGCCTTGATGACTTTGGGATAGGAGCCAGACTGCGATAGATCTACCGCAAGATAATTTGCTGAAATGCCAAATTGGGACTCCAATTGCGTTGTCATTTCTTCGAGGGAATCCACATTTCTAGAAACGATTAGGAGATTAAATCCTGCTTCAGCCAATTGGAATGTTGCTGCTTTTCCAATCCCCGAAGTGGCCCCTGTAATGAGTGCCCAAGGGCCATAGTTTTCTCGAAGTCTTTTTTGTGAAGATGTGCTTATTCGCTTTGACATATACTTTAGGTTTAAAATTCGAAACGATACCCAAAATCTGGGAAAAACCCGATTTGATCCACTTGATCCACCCGATTGGTCAGGCGGTTGTACCTTCGAACAAATACGTTTTCATTATTGGTCACATTTTGAAGATCGAAATATATTTGATGTGATGTCTTATTGGATTTACTGTTTATTTTGAAACCAGCCTTCACATCCCATCTAAGATAGCCATCATATTGTTGGCTGAATGCCAGGTCTTCTTGCAAAACCTCGAAACCAGCTGCCTGCGAAGCTTCTAGGTCTACGGGCGTAAAATAACGACCACCTGACACTGTGAATCTAGTATCGAAGAACAAGACATTTTTCTTGGCCTTCCCTACCGTAAATTCCCTACCTGCCAATACATTCACTACATATCCATTATTGAAAGGAGTATTGCGTTCAATACCATCACTACCTTCATATTTGCTTTCAAAAAGAGATGTAGTTAGCAATCCGTAATAACCGTCGCTAAAGAACTTCTCTATGGTAATTTCTACGCCTTGATTAAATCCCGTTCCTTCATTCACTAGGGATACCCGATCATTCTCGAAAACGAAGTCGGCACCTTCGGTAAGAGTCGAGTAGCTGGAAGGGGTAGATTCAACAGCTGCCTTATCGATGCTTTGGTAATAGACTTCCAATTTTCCGCGCCAACTCTTAGCAAAACGGGTATCATATCCGAGGACAAAGTGATTGCTTCTCACAAAATCCAAGTCGGTATTGGTTTGCTGAAGGGTTCCGTTCACATTTTCGTTCAAAAATAGAATGGGCAATGATACGGGTTGGTGGTGCAATCCGTAGCCCAAACTCAACTGATGTTTGGGAGCGACTTTATAGTTTACTGCTGCACGTGGTTCCAACACAAACTGTTCGTTTAGCGTACTGTATTGTCCATGTAATCCGGCGTTTAATGTGAGTTTTTCGGTGAGTCGAAACTGCCCTTGTGCGTACGGTTGTACCAAAGTAAGATTATCGTCTACATCTAGGTAGGTGAATAGATCGGGATCACCATCACCATCTAAATCGGGTTGCATTTCACGATCTTTCTGTGTGACATCGATACCAAAAGCCTCTACCAAAACCCCCGCGCGAAAGGTACTTCGATTGCTCAATTTGGAATTGAACATCGTAGAAGCACTAAAACGTGTTTCAAGGTTATCGGCTTCGGTATATCTCAGCATGCGTTCCTCAGGTGTATTCTTGTCGATAAAGCGGTCTTGTTTAAAATCACTTCCGCTATAGGATCCAGCAAGCACCGTGCGCAGATAGGAGTTTTTCGAAAGTCCGATCTGGTGTTTTAAACCAACTACACCAAAACCGGATTCGAAGAAAGAATTTTCATCTTCAGCTGCAAAAAGGTCGTCCTCATCAATATCATCCCCTAAGAAATCGATGTCGGAAAATCCTAGGATTCCGAAGAGGGAAAAATTCCCCAAGCTGCTTTTTCCGAAGTCGATATTAAAGGATACGTCGTTGTAGTTGGGAGTGGCAGAAGTTCCGCCAGCTCCAACGCCCAAAAGACTCACCAAGGAATAGCGTCCGGAAATTAGGAAGGATCCGTTGTTTTTCCCCAAAGGACCTTCGGCCATAGCTTCTACTCCCGTAAAAATCCCAACTTGCCCTGTAAACTCGTAGTCATCTTTATTTCCTTTTCTAAAGCCCAAATCGAATACTCCGCCCAGGGCATTTCCGTATTCCGAAGGAAATGCCGAGGTGAGGAAATCGGAGTTTTTGAGGAGATTTGGATTTAAGGCAGAAACAGGACCGCCCGTGGTTCCCACTGAGGAGAAGTGGTTGGGACTGGGAATGGGAATTCCCTCTAGACGCCACAGCAGTCCTGTGGGCGAATTACCCCGAACGACAATATCATTTCTGCTATCATCTGGAGCTGAAACGCCTGCGAAATTGGCTGCCAGCCTACCTACATCACTACGCCCACCCGAGAAGCGGTTTACTTCCTCCAGGCTAAATTGCCGGGAAGAAATAGTAGCGAGCTTATTCACCGAACGATCTTTGTTGGTGGAGGAGATTACGACAGCGTCTAATTGATTAAAAGCTTCTTCCAAATTTATGTTGACAACGGCGTCCTTTCCCGATGTAACTACAATATTGGGAAGGGTTATGCTTTCAAACCCTACATAACTTACCCGTATGCTTTGTCTTCCCACGGGGACATTATCCAAACGGAAATAACCATCGAAATCGGTTATGACTCCGGTGGCTTCTATTCCGAGAAGTTCTACCGTGGCACCATTGAGAGGTGTTTCACTTTGTTTGTCGATGACGATTCCCTTAATCACTCCGGTTTGTGCGAACGCGGTGATACTAAAAAAAAGCAGTATGAGTTGGATTCCTTTTTTCATTTTTTTGAATTTTAATCAAAGATGTCCCTCGTAATACTCAGGGACAATTGAAAAAAGTTGGAACGTAATTTTGGCGTTTGAGCTGTTGTTTTAAGGGGTAAAGGGTCTTATGGCAATGGCGGAACAATTCAAGTGGATATTGGTACGATTCAAGGCTTAATTCGTCAATTGGGGATACGTCTTCACTTTCGGAAGCTTACGTTTTGTTATTTTGTTGCTATATCTTTATGGCGATGAATAAAAGAGGATTGAAAAAAATAGGCGTTCGGTTTCTTATCGTGAATATTGTTTACTTTCTCATTAAGTTAACGATAGACCACGACGATAAGGTTCCCAATCTATTTGGTGGACAGGCCTTGTTTTATTATTCCTCGGCCATCGTACTATTCTTCGGTACTTGGGAGATTAATGATCGTTTCATCAACCGATATCAACAAAGAAAAGGGGCGCTTTCCCCTAAGGATTACTCCGCCATTATTGGATGGACGCTGGTTATTATGACGCCTATTACGGCGCTCTATTATTATATTGGGGTGTTCCCATTGGACCATATTTGCAATCTGCATGACGGCGACCCATGGTTGCAATGGCGTATCGATTTCTTCCGGGCTATGCTATTGGGTATTGCTGTGATCTTGTTCAATGTGTTTTATCATGCTTTGTATCAGAAAAGGGAGTTGGAAAACAAGATGACCGCTTTGAAGAAAGAGGTGGTTACCTCAAAATACAAATCGCTTAAAAGTCAGATAAGTCCACACTTCTTATTCAATAGTTTGAATACATTAACCAGTTTGATGTATGAGGATCGGGATCTGGCTTCAGACTTTGTTTCCCGTTTGGCCTCTTGTTATCGATATATTTTGGACAATCGGGAAGAGGATTTGGTTTCTTTGGAGAAGGAATTGGCTTTTCTCGATTCCTTTATGTTTATGATGAATGTGCGACATGAAGGGGCACTTACCATTACTACCGATATAAAGGTGTCTTCTTCAGAATATCTTATTCCTACTTTGACCCTGCAGATGTTGGTCGAAAATGCGATGAAACACAACTTGTATTCCAAGGAAAAGCCTATGGAGATCGTCATAGAATCCCGTGGTAAGCAACGGTTGGTGGTTCAGAATACCTTCCGCAAGCGAAAGTTGGAAGAGGAGTCGACAGGATTGGGGATTCAGAATATCAAAAACCGCTATGCTTTTTATACCTCTCAGGAGGTTTTGGTAGAAGAGAAAGAGGCAGTATTTAGTGTTGAAATTCCCTTACTACCCAAAACGATTAAGGATATTAAAATGATTGTTTCTTAGATGAAGGCTGTAATTGTTGAAGACGAAGCCATTGCTTCCCGACGTTTAGCGAGTCTTATTGGCGAGTTGGCACCCGAAATGGAAATTGTGGGGCAGGTAACTTCTGTGGAAAACGGAAATCGATGGTTTGCCGAAAACAACATGCCCGATCTCATCTTTCTGGATATACAGTTGAACGATGGATATGGCTTCGATATCCTGGACGGATTGGAAGATCACCCGCCGGTTATTTTTACCACGGCCTATAACGAATACGCCATTCGGGGGTTTAAGTACAATGGGATTGATTATTTGTTGAAGCCCATTGATAGGAATGACCTTCGGGATGCCTTGTACAAATTTCGAAAGAATAACGTCGAGGCACCCGTAGAGACGGACAAGATTGCTGAATTGAAAAAGTTATTTGCCAAAGAATACAAACGCCGGTTTATGGTGAAGGTGGGGAATCATTTCAACACCTTCAGTGTTGAAGAGATTGCCTATTTTAAAAGCCATGAAGGGCTTATATTCCTACATTCCCATACGGGGCAGGAATTCCCCATCGAGTACTCGATCGACCAATTGGAGGATATTTTGGATCCCGTTCAGTTTTTTAGGATCAATCGCAAGTTTATGGTCTCTGTAAAAGCTGTACTGGAGATCCATACCTATTTCAACAGCCGATTGCTTCTTAAACTTCAACCCAAGGAAGAAGAACAGGTGATTGTTTCCCGGGAGCGCACCAGTAATTTTAAAAGGTGGTTGGATTTGTAGTATTATCGCACCAACACCTTTTTGGTTGCTATTCTGCCAAAACCATCTTCAAACTGCATCAAGTACATACCTTTTGGTAACCCAGCTGTGTTGAAACGATATACCTTTTCCTCCATGATTTGAGAAGCAAGCAATTGCCCTTGGAGGTTGTAAAGTTTAAAAGAAATGGCTTCATCATGGGTTAAGGTGGATTGAATCCAAACTTCATCACTATTCGGATACGAAATCACTAAGGCATCCTCTAATTGCGACACATCTTCCACGGCCAATCCAACACCGTTGTGGATCTTAATATTGCCAATGTTTATTTCATAGTTGTCACCATCGGCGATGATAGG
>JAHQVM010000060.1 GCA_019634365.1 Flavobacteriaceae bacterium
ACCTTTTAGCGATCACTCGGGAGTTCGGAAGTCCCGTGTATGTGTATGATGCCCATAAAATAGCTGGGCAGTATAAACGTTTGCAAGATGCTTTTAAAAAGGTCAAACAGGTTAAAATCAACTATGCTGTTAAAGCACTTTCTAATGTTTCTGTCCTTTCCTATTTGAGCTCTTTGGGGGCGGGTATGGACACGGTTTCCATTCAGGAGGTGCAACTGGCATTGGAAGCTGGTGTATTGCCAGAAAACATTATCTATACGCCCAACGGAGTTTCCTTGGAAGAAATTGAAAAAGCCGTACAATTGGGAGTTCAGATCAATATTGACAACTTATCCATTTTGGAACAATTTGGAACGAAATATCCCAACGTTCCTGTGTGTATACGAATTAACCCACATGTGATGGCAGGTGGCAACACCAATATTTCGGTCGGGCACATTGATAGCAAGTTTGGTATTTCCATTCATCAGTTGCCTCATATTAACCGTATTGTGGAAAACACAGGCATGCACATTAATGGAGTCCACATGCATACTGGTAGTGATATATTGGACATCGATGTGTTTCTATATGCCTCTGAAATCCTCTTCGAAACGGCCAAGCACTTTGATTCTTTGGAGTTTATCGACTTTGGAAGTGGATTTAAAGTACCCTATAAGGAAGGTGATATTGAAACGAATGTGGAAGAAATGGGCAAAAAATTAAGTAAGCGTTTCAACGAATTCTGCAAGGAATATGGCAAGGAGTTAACCTTGGCGTTCGAACCGGGCAAGTTTCTCGTAAGTGAAGCGGGAAAATTTTTGGTGCAAGTAAATGTGGTAAAACAAACTACTTCTACTGTTTTTGCCCAAGTGGATAGCGGATTTAATCATTTAATCCGCCCCATGCTTTATGGCAGCCAACATGAAATTGAGAACATTAGTAATGCCAACGGCAGGGAACGCTTTTACAGTGTAGTAGGGTATATTTGCGAAACGGACACCTTCGCCAACAACCGACGTATTTCTGAAATAAGTGAAGGCGATGTACTATCATTCAGTAATGCAGGTGCCTATTGCTATAGCATGGCGAGCAATTACAATAGCCGATATCGACCTGCAGAAGTGCTTTGGCACAACAAAAAAGCCCACCTCATTAGAAAAAGGGAGACTTTTGATGATCTCTTGAGAAATCAAGTTTCCATTGCCTTATAGATTGAGCCCTCGATGGAGGGCTTTTTTTATGTTTTTCAATTTATTACAGTTACTTTTATGAAAAAGACCGTACAATGAAAATCAAAAAGTTGCTGTTCCTTCTTATGAGTATTTCAATGATTTCGAACATGACCATTGCACAAGATCAAGGAAGCTACCAAAAGGAGCTCTTTATTTCGAAAGGAGACACTCTTCCCTACCGTATATTGTACCCGAAGGAATTTAACACTGATAAAACGTACCCCCTTTTAATTTTTCTACATGGATCGGGAGAAAGAGGTAAAGACAATGAAGCCCAATTGGTGCATGGCTCTTATCTTTTTCTGAAGGAAAAGGTGCAGCATGATTTTCCGAGTATTGTCGTATTCCCTCAATGCCCGAGTAATCTTTCTTGGAATAATGCCACCACAAACATGAGCTTTGAAGGCAGGGTTTTTAACTTCCCGGAGACCATAGAAGAAAACAATACTTTAAACCTGCTGGAAGAATTATTGAACAACCTAGAGGAAAACTTACCTGTGGATCCCAAAAGAATATACCTGGGAGGATTATCTATGGGGGGCATGGGCACCTTTGAAATGCTCCATAGAAACCCAAATCGATTTGCCGCCGCCTTTGCAATCTGTGGAGGCGCCAATCCAAAGATTGCAGGCAACATAAATCACATTCCTTTATGGATCTTTCATGGTGAAAAGGATGATGTTGTACCCCCCAAATATTCACAACAAATGCATGACGCTTTGGTAAATTTAAAGGGTAAAAGCAAGCTTACTCTTTATCCAGAGGCCGACCATGATAGTTGGACAAAGACGTTTAAAGAGCCTGAATTATTACCTTGGCTATTTTCACATTCATTACAGCCGTAAGAAATTCTTGATTATGAAATTTACTTGTACCACAGAAATTGAGTGTCCCCAAGAAAAGGTAGCAGCACTTTTTGCAAATCCCAAATATCTTAAGGAATATCAGGATTCCTTCATTAGCAAAGAATTACTGCAAGGGGAAGAAGGCAAAAATGGAGCTGTTTCCCGAATGCTTTACAAACAAGGTAAAGGACAGATGGAATTGACAGAGACCATCCTCGAGAACAATTTACCACATTCATTTCTGGGACATTACCATCATAAAGACATGGATAATACCATGCGGTGTGAATTTATCCGTTTGGGCGATTCCCGAACACGTTACATATCGGAAATAGAATATACAGCCTTCCGTGGGTTCATGCCTAAAATGATGGCAAAGTTATTCCCTGGGTTGTTCAAAAAGCAGGTGCAAAAATGGTTGGACAGTTTCAAAGATTTTGCTGAAAACAAAACATGAATTGAATGATGAAACGTTTATTCCTTATACTTCTGATGGCTTGTGTTTCTTGTTCGGAGAAGACGGAAAATCCATTAATGTTGGTTTTACAAAGCGAACACCCGTCCATATCTAAGGTAATGGACAACTTGGAAAACCATGAGGTACAGATATTATACACGGAAATAGAACGCGATGCCAACGGAAGTATTCATTTCATTGATCATTCCTTTCAGGTCAACGCAAAAAATTACTTCTACCCAGCCAGTACGGTAAAACTACCGGCTGCCGTGTTAGCGCTGGAATGGGCAGACGCAGATACTTTGGTAACTCCCCATACCACTTATTCGATTGCAAGGGATTCGCTATCACATTCTATTGCAGATGATGTTCGACAAATTTTTGCAGTCAGTGACAACGAGGCCTACAATAGATTATATGAACTCTTGGGAAGGAATTACATGAACCAGAAACTAAGGGCCAAAAACATCACCCCTATTAGATTGGCGCATAGACTAAGTACTTCGGAAGCATCGGAGGCTAAGAGGCTTCCTCTTCATTTCGAAGGCATAACGCTGAAAAGAAACGACACTTTGGATACTGCATTAAAGGCGTTACATCTTAATGCTGACCTCAAGGGCGAAGGTTTTATAAGAAGTGATTCCCTTATCAAGGAACCTATGGATTTCACTCAGAAAAACTACTTTCCTTTGGAATCTCAGCACAACCTAATAAAACGCATCTTCTTTCCTGAATACTTTAATGAATCATCCCGTTTTTCGCTTTCAACAAAAAGCTTGGAGTTTCTGAAAGAACAAATGCATACGCTACCAAGAAACAATGGATACGACGAAAGCGAATATTTCGATGGTTACGGTAAGTTCTTCCTTTATGGAGATACCAAAGACCGAATTCCAGATCACATTAAAGTTTACAACAAAGTAGGGTATGCTTACGGGACGCTAACGGATACCGCCTATATTGTGGATGAGGCGTCAGGAATCGAGTTTCTACTTTCCGCAACTATCTTGGTAAACGAAAATGGGATATTCAATGATAATATTTATGAGTACGACTCCATTGGAATGCCATTTCTAGCCCAGTTGGGAAGAGGTATTTATGAATATGAAAAGGCAAAGTAAAAGAATCAATCAGGAAGGTTTCTACCGAAAAGTTTAATCAATAAAGCATGATATGGGTTCTTACGGTATAATTTCCTTCCCATAGCTCGAGCACGTTTGATCTTCCCATAGGTATGTACTGCATGCACACATACTAGGGAAACTACAATCGCAATGATATAATATATGATCTCCAGATTCAAAATAATATATTATTGGCAGCTAAAATCCCAAAAAATTAACAAATTCGAAAAATTATTGCCATTTTTTTTACTCTGAATAAGAATTTTGCATTTACGGCGAAAGGAATTGAATAGAAATAACTCGTTCGAAAAGAAACCTCGGCTCGCACCGAGGTTTTCACCAAATCACTATTAGCCAAGGCCATTAGTGAATTACGCCACAAAATGGCGGTTATTTATCTTATCGCTTTATAGCGGCTCTTGTAAGCATTATTGCCGATCCTGTCATCTGTGGCTAAAGTGTACGAAATATACCTAATCCATACCTAAACCACTTACTTTAAACTTACTATAGTAGGTTTAAAGTAAGTAAATATTGTATGTTTACCCCCAAACAAAACCCCCGTTATGGTACGGATAATCCTTCTGTTACTTCTCCCGATTTTGTATAGTTCCCTATACGCACAAGATGATCTAGACATTGCAAAAAATATCATTGAGAAAAGTGAATCTAGGGCAGAAGTAGCGAAAGCACTTAAAAAGGTCATATTGCAATATGCACGCGTGGAGCTGAATAGTGATAGTACCGTTAAATACACTAGAAAGCTTGAAGAAATAGCACGTTTGGAACAAGACAGTGTTCTATTTGCTGACTCCTACTTGGGGTATAGTCGAGTGCATTATATGCGATTTAATTTCGATTCGGTAGTGCATTATTCAGAGAAAGCCATTAGGATTTACGAACGCAACGATGTGCTAAACAAAATAGCCGAAGCCAAAGTAATTCTAGGGAACACCTATTTTCTACTTTACAAAAACAAGGAGGCTTTTCAGGTGCTTAAAGAAGCGGAGCCTCATGTTGAATCCCTAGATAGGGTTTCGGTTCAAATTTCATTGGCTATGGTGAACAAACAATTAAATGACTTGGAATCAGCCATGGATCATTACAATAAGGCCTACGAGATCTCCAATGAAATCAACAACGATTTCTATCTCTACGAGGTATATTTGGGCACTTCTACAATTCAATCCTCTAATGCGGAATACGACAAAGCCATTGCTTCACTTAAAAATGCCCTGCAAAAGGCAGAGGAACAAAAATATTTCCAAGGACAGGCAATGAGCCTGCATAACCTCGGACTGCAATATCAAGCCAAGAAACAATACGATGAAGCCAGGTCGTATTATGACCAAACTATTGCACTCTTTCCAAAAATAGACAATCAAGTAATGGTGGCCTCAACTTACAGATCTTACGCAGAAATGTTGGTGGAAACAGGGGATTTAGGTGAAGCCAAAATATTTGTAGAGAAGGCAGAGGATATCTTTAAAACCATACATCCTGGACGTTTGGGTTATACAGAGGCGATTCGTGGTGAACTGGCTAAGAAAGAAGGTAATCTAAAAGAAAGTCTGAACAGATTCGAAAATGCACTACAAATAGGAATAGACAATGAAATATCCGAAATAATCACCTATGCGTTGGAAGAAATTCCAGAAATCCACAATAAACAAGGAAGGTTTCAAGACGCCTTCGAAGCTCAAAAGAAACTCTTAAGAGTTCGTGACAGTCTTATTCAGTTAAACAACAACCGGGAAATAGAGGCCTTAAAAATTCAATTCGATATTGCCCAATACGAACAGGATATCCTGGTAAAAGACAAAGAATTGGCTTTATTGGATTCCAAACAGAAAGCGAGTAAATATCGAAACATACTATTCGGGTTTGGTGCGATGGCCCTACTGATTTTTGTTTACCGACAGCGGAAGATCAACAAAATGAACAAATCTGCATATCAAACGGAAAAAGAACTCAGCCAGCTGAAAGAAGCGCAGATAGATCACAGTAAAAAAGAGATTACAGAATATGCCATTCACCTAAATGAATACAATCGATTAATGGATGCGTGTTTATCCCGAATAAAACTATTGAAGCGACATACCAGAGAAGAGGTCGTTAAAAGTGGATTGACAGATCTTCAGATATATATCAAGGATAATATTGAAATAAACAAAGAAAAAATTGCATTGGATACCAAGGTGAAAAGTGAGCAAGATGATTTTACTTTCAACCTTAGAAACAAGTATCCAGACTTAAGTCAGAAAGAAATACAGGTGGCCATCTATACTCTTTTGAATATGACATCGAAACAGGCCGCTAACCAGATGGGCATTAAAGAACAATCGGTATATAATTATAGATTATCCCTTAGAAGGAAGCTCGGACTAACCAAAGAAACCAATCTTTCCGATTTTTTAAGGAAGCTATAAATCCCTTGATCGGGGTTTAAAGATTTGCTGCGTCGGTTTTGGCTTCCTGAAATTCGTACCACATTTCTTGAACAATCTCGGCTGCCGGCTTTATATCGTGAATCAATCCTGAAACCTGTCCAATTTCCAATTCCCCTTCAACCAAGTCCCCTTCGAACATCCCTCTTTTGGCCCGGGCGCGTCCAAGGAGTTCCTTTAGTTGTTCTACTGTTGGACTACTTTCGTATAGTGACTTCACATCCTGATAAAACTTGTTCTTAATAAGACGCACGGGTGCCAGCTCCTTCAAGGTAAGTATGGTATCACCCTCCTTAGCATCCACAACCACATTTTTGAAAGCTTCATGAGCACTGCTTTCATGGCTTGCAACAAACCGACTCCCCACTTGCACACCATCTGCTCCCAAAACCATGGTAGCCAACATAGCCTTTCCTGTTGCGATGCCCCCTGCAGCGATTAACGGAATCGTAATCTGTTCCTTGACCATAGGGATTAGGGTTAAGGTTGTGGTCTCATCCCTTCCATTGTGCCCCCCGGCTTCAAAGCCTTCAGCAACAATGGCGTCTACGCCAGCTTCCTGGGCCTTTAAGGCAAATTTCACACTGCTCACTACATGAACTACTGTGATTCCGTGATCCTTTAGGTGTTGGGTATAGGTTTTCGGGTTTCCTGCTGATGTAAATACAATCTTCACCCCTTCTTCAATAATTATTTCGATAATCTCTTGAAGATTGGGATATAGCATCGGAACATTCACCCCAAAGGGGCGATCTGTCGCCTTTTTGCATTTCTGAATGTGCTCACGGAGAACTTCCGGGTACATAGATCCCGCTCCTAAAAGCCCCAATCCACCAGCATTACTCACTGCACTGGCCAACCGCCAACCGCTATTCCAAATCATCCCTGCTTGAATGATTGGATATTTTATATCAAAAAGTTCTGTTATTCTATTTGGCACTATTCTTTTATAATCTTGAATGAATTGGATACACCCCCATCTCCTACTGTAACCATGTTCGCCTCTGAAGCATAGTTTTACTTGACTGTACACATACGTAGCAGCAACAATGGGTTACTCTAACCGTCGTGTATTCCCCAAGTTTTTCGATGTTTTAAAAACTAGGAAATCACACCACTTCCCAGCAACTCGTCATTATGATACCAAGCAACGAATTGTCCTTCGGTAATGGCAGATTGCGCTTCTTCAAATATAACATAAAGACCAGAGATAGTCTGGTGCAAAGTTGCTTTTTCCAAAGGCTGACGGTACCTAATTCTCGCCATAACCTGCATTTTCTCGTCGGTTGCTAGCTTTAGGTCTTCCCGGATCCAATGAATCTCCTCATTTTTAACAAAAAGTCCTTTGCGGTATAGTCCTGGGTGGTCCTTACCTTGACCGGTGTAAATTACATTTTCAGTAACATCGGTATCAATAATAAAGAGCGGTTCTTTGGTACCTCCAACTGCCAATCCTTTTCGTTGACCTTTGGTAAAGAAATGAGCTCCTTGATGCTTCCCTACGACTTTACCATCGGATAATTGATAAGAATATTTAACTGAAAGGAAATCCAACTCCTCTTGGTCAGTTTTAAATTCTGGAACCTCTTTAGAATAAGCTCCAAATTCTGTAGGCACCTCAACAATAACCCCTTCTTTGGGAGCCAATTGTTGTTGCAGAAACTCTGGCAACCTAACCTTGCCAATAAAACAAAGTCCTTGAGAATCCCTTTTCTCGGCAGTTACCAAATCCTGTTCTGCCGCTATTTTTCTAACTTCTGGTTTCAGTAATTCTCCAACTGGAAATAACGTTTTGGCCAGTTGTTCTTGCGACAATTGACAAAGGAAATAAGATTGGTCCTTATTGGGGTCTTTACCCGAAAGTAATTGATATACTTGTTGACCATCTTTTTCAATCTCCCCTTTTCTGCAATAATGACCCGTTGCCACAAAATCGGCACCCAAGTCCATGGCTATTTTCATGAAGACATCGAACTTAATTTCTCGGTTACAAAGCACATCGGGGTTGGGGGTTCTTCCCATTTCGTACTCTCGAAACATATAATCGACAATACGCTCCTTGTATTGCTCGCTAAGATCTACTGTTTGAAAAGGAATACCCAATTTCTGAGCGACCAACATGGCGTCATTGCTATCATCCAACCAAGGACATTCATTGGAGATGGTTACAGAATCATCATGCCAGTTCTTCATAAAAAGACCAATAACTTCATAGCCTTGCTCTTTTAAAAGGTAGGCTGCAACACTGGAGTCCACACCTCCGCTTAATCCAACAACAACTCGCTTTTTCATAATAAAATTTGAAAATGCAAAGTTACAATAAATTGATTGTCACTAATTCTAAAGAAACGTGAAGATTTAATTCGATCGCTTCAAGGGTTTGGGGTACGTTTCCTCTAGTTCTACCTTACCATTCTTGAAGTATTGCCAAAGTCCGTGCTTTTTCCCATCGCGATAATTCCCTTTTATCGTCATATTTCCATGGGCGTCGTAATATTCGGCTGGGCCTTGGAGCTTATCATTGCGGTATTTCAATTTCTTTAGAAGTACTCCTTCTGGGGAATAATAAAGATTCTCTCCTTCTCTGGAGCCGTCAATAAAATTAAGCTCTTCTGTTATCTGACCACTAGGATAATAGGTGGTTTTCTTGCCATCTAATTGTCCGTTTTTGTAGAATTCGCGTGTCATCACGGAGTTCCCTTTTTTGTGGTAGTACACCCATTCTCCTACTCGATTCTTTTCGATCATACTGCCTTCGCTTACCAATTTTCCAGAGGCCGTAAAGTACTGTACTTTGGCAGTACCATTCTTATCGTAGGTGCGAATGGAAGCTGGCTGATTCTTACAATCTTGGCAGTAAAATTTAAACACACCCACTTCCTTCCCATGTTCGAATTGCCCTACGTAACGCAACTGATCGGTACCGGGAAATTTCTTTTTCCAAACTCCATGGCGTTCTCCGTTATTATCGAATTGATTGATTTCCTGAGCAGAAATTGCTCCAATGGTCAAGCATAAGCTAAAAAAAATGGAAAGGGGACGTTTCATCATCTTGCTCAAAATTTTATGCATTCATAACGAAAAGTATGCCGGGATTATTTTCTTTTTTGTTGCGCTTTCTTTTGGGCCTCCGCCTGCTCCATCATTTCAGACATTTTTCGTTGAAAACGATTCTGCTTTTTTGGCTTCTTTTTGTTCTCTTCGATTTTCGCAATGATCTTGTTCTCATCAATGATAAACTTCTTAATCACCAACATGATACCAATCGTAATAAGGTTGGATGTAAGGTAGTATACCGAAAGACCACTCGCGTAGTTGTTAAAGAACACCAACATGAACAAGGGTGACAAGTACATAATGAATTTCATATTTGGCATGCCCGGTTGCTGCTGTTGCTGCATCTGTTGTCCGGTACTCATCATCATATAGATGAAAATGGCAATGGAAGCTAATATTGGGAACAAGCTCACGTGATCTCCATAAAATGGAATATTAAACGGCAATTCCGCCACTACGTCATAACTCGATAAATCATCTGCCCACAAGAAACTTTTCTGTCGTAAATCGAATGCGGTTGGAAAGAAGGTAAACAAAGCATAGAACACCGGAATCTGCATGAGCGCTGGCAAACATCCTTTTAGAGGACTTGCTCCCGCGATATTTTGCAATTTCAGGGTTTCCTGTTGGATCTTCATCTGATTGCCTTCGTACTTTTTTCTTATGGCATCCATTTCGGGTTTTAACACCTTCATTTTTGCTTGGGACAAGTATTGCTTGTACTGAACGGGTGATAATAGCAACTTAAATAATATGGTTAGTACAATAATTGCAATTCCGGCTGGTAACCAACTACTCAACATACCGAAAACGGGTATGATTAAGTATTTATTGATAATCCCGAAAATCCCCCATCCCAATGGCATGGCTTCATCCAGGTTTCTGTCGTATTCCTTAAAGATCTGATAGTCTGTAGGGCCATAGTACATGTTCATGTCATAGGAAAGACCACCTGCTTTGGGTTCCAAAAGCATTTTTGCCCCATATTTTTTGGTGTAAACGGTATCGATGGTTTCATCCTTTACCAAGTCCTCCGAAGTAAGTTGAACTTCTTTAAAAGGAGTATCTGTTAACAACATAGAACTAAAGAAGTGGGTTCTATAGTTCATCCACGTTACATCCTTTTCGGTTTCATCATCCTCGCCTGCGGGTGACAACTTACTATGATCACCACCATTTTCATGTTCGTAGGTAAGACGCGTATACCGATTTTCGTAAGTGATGCTCTTAGCTTGTCTGTAGCCTTTAAAATCCCAGTTAAGGAACATATCCTGACTGGTATTAAGAACACCGTCCAATCCTTGCGTTCGTATGCTAAAATCCAACATATGGTCCCCAGGTTTCAACTCGTAGCGGTATTCTAAATAGGCATTGGGTGCTGTTTTAAGTTTCATGGACAGCACATTGTTTTCACCATTTTGAGAGAGGGACGGTTCGAAGAATAGATCCTTGGTATTTAACGACCTATTTTCAGCGTTGAACTGAAGGTTAAAATCACTGTTTCCATCTTTAATGAGATATACCGGTTCTCCTAAATACTGTGTTTCATTTTTGAGTTTGGCCTCAACAATTTGCCCTCCTTTGTTGCTTACGGTTAGGCGAAGTACATCATTCTCCAAAATGGTGTTTTCTTCTACAGCAGAAGGCAAAGTCCCGGAAAATGCAAAGGAACCCAATCTGTTTTTAAGACCTTCCAGTGCAAGGGAATCGGTGGCACTGGCGCTATTAATTTCAACGGGGGTTACTTCCTTAATTTCCTCCTTTACTTCGGTAGTTTCTTTATTTTCCTCCGCAACCTGTTCTTGTTTTTGCTGCTCTGCCTCTATTTCCTCTTTTGAAGGACTGTTATAGGTCATCCAAGCAAGGATACCTCCTATTAATAATATTCCAATGAGGGAATTGATGTCAAACTTTCTTTTTTCCATATATCGTACCGAAATGGTTTCGGGATCTGGTGTTTAGTTGTCTATATGATGTAATGAGACGTTATAATTTAAAAATCGTAACACTACCGGTTATTACAACAATCTGGCCCAATTTAGATGTGCGCCAAATTGTCTTGTTTTTTTGAATGTTCGTAAGCCGCTTTTACAAAACCAACAAATAATGGATGCGGGTTGGCTACTGTACTTTTATATTCTGGATGGTACTGAACCCCTACAAACCATGGATGTGTAGGAATCTCAACAATCTCCACCAATTCCGTTTCTGGATTCATCCCTGTCGTTTTCATGCCGGCACTCTCCAGTTGTTCTTGATATTGATTATTGTACTCGTAGCGATGTCGGTGTCGCTCCAGAATGGATGATTCACCGTAAACTTCAGCTACAATCGTATTGGGTACCAAATTACATTTCCATGCTCCCAAACGCATCGTTCCTCCCATGTTGGTTATGTGCTTTTGCTCCTCCATGAGATCAATTACTGGATGCGGTGTATCGGGATTCATTTCTACACTGTTGGCACCTTCCAACCCGAGCACGTTTCTACTGTATTCGATAACGGCCATTTGCATCCCCAAACAGATCCCCAAAAATGGCAGATTGTTTTCGCGGGCATACCGCACGGCATCGATCTTTCCTTCGATCCCTCTTTCCCCAAATCCTGGAGCTACCAATATGCCATCCAACCCTTTGAGGGTTTCCTCCATATTGTTTTCATCGATATGCTCTGAATGAATGGAATGCACTTTCACTTTCACCTCATTCGCTGCTCCGGCATGGATGAAGGCTTCCAAAATGGATTTATAACTATCCTGAAGTTCTACATATTTTCCAATAAGCCCAACATGTACAGTTGCCTTGGGATTTTTATGCCGCTGAAGAAATTCATTCCAACGCTCCAACTTGGGCATACCTTCCGAAGACAATCCCAGTTTTTTAAGCGCTACTGCATCCAATCCTTCTTCCAACATCATATTTGGGACATCGTAAATGGTGGAAGCATCAATGGATTGAATCACTGCATCCTTCCCCACATTACAGAATAGGGCCAATTTACGTTTAAGATCATCACTCAATTCATGTTCTGTTCTACACACCAATATATCGGCTTGTATCCCACTTTCCATCAGCGTTTTTACAGAATGCTGTGTAGGTTTGGTCTTAAGTTCACCAGCAGCAGACAAGTATGGAATTAGCGTAAGGTGAACCACCAAACTATTTTGTTCTCCCAACTCCCATTTTAATTGTCTTACCGATTCTATATAGGGCAAGGATTCAATATCACCTACAGTACCTCCGATTTCAGTAATGACAATATCGTAATCGCCACTGTTTCCAAGGATTTGGATACGCTCTTTAATTTCATTGGTGATATGCGGAACCACCTGTACGGTTTTCCCTAAAAATTCACCACGGCGTTCTTTCTCAATCACACTCTGGTAAATGCGGCCGGTAGTTACATTATTGGCTTGGGATGTAGGCACGTTCAGGAATCGCTCATAGTGTCCTAAATCCAAATCGGTTTCTGCGCCATCATCGGTAACATAGCACTCGCCGTGTTCATACGGATTGAGGGTCCCTGGGTCTACATTGATGTAAGGATCCAATTTCTGGATCGTAACGCGATATCCCCTTGCCTGCAAGAGTTTGGCCAGTGATGCTGCGATGATTCCTTTACCAAGTGAAGATGATACCCCGCCCGTAACGAAGATGTACTTTGTAGTGCTCATACAATGGTTCTTGTTGTTACCTATACGGGATGCAAAGATAGGATTTATTAGTGAAGGTAGAGAATTTAAATCCTAAATTTAAATGTATTTTAGCGATCGCGCTGAAAACAAAGCCAATGCAAGAAGAACCCAAAGTTGAACCATTTTCTGAATTCGAAGAGGCAAAGAAAATCCGCCGTAGAAAGTTGTTGCCTTGGTGGATGAAAGTTTTCATTTGGATCTTTATACTGTTTGGATTCATGGTTGTCATGAGTTTAATATTCGGCATACTTGGATATCAATTCGGATTAGCACTTTATGGTTTGGAAACTAACGAACCCTATTCAGTGATTGGTTTGATTGTTATCGGATTATATGCATTAAAGGCTGCCACAGCTTTAGGGCTATGGTTTGAGAAAGACTGGGCTATTAATTTTGGGATAGTAGATGCTATCCTAGGAACTGTGATATGTTTGGGAATAATGATCGTGCCTCATGTATCCAATTACATAGGTCCTATGATACGATTAGAGTTTGTATTTCTCCTTCCCTACTTGGGAAGGTTATTGAAGATTAAAAAAGATTGGGAGGTTAACGGCTAATCAATGGCCGCACTAGATCCTCTAGACCATTTATCTTTATCTCATGCATTTCCTTCATAAATCTTCCCAATTTTCCTTGTGGAAATCCTTTTTGCCGGAACCAAGTATAATAGTATTCGGGAATGTTTACCAAATACTCATCCTTGTACTTACCAAATGGCATTTTATAATTGGCCAGCTCTATGAGGTGTGCTTTATTCAGTCCTTCCAATCCTCGTAGACTTTCAATTGGTCTGCAACATAAATACGCCAACGATATTCCTCTTCCCCAATATTAGAATGATCGCTATCTGAGTCGTACTGATTTTGCATATCACGTCTCGCAGCCTCAATTTGTTCATAAACTCCTTTAGAGGCATCGCCAAATTCACGATTATGGGGGAGCTCACTCAAAGCCTTCTTTAATTTTCGAGCATGCAGTTCAGAAATATCGAAATGCAATTGCTCGTGACCTAAAATATAATCAGAGACCTTGGCCGGACGGTACCAGGAAAGATCTGGATAAAAGTTACTTCTTATTTCATATTCTACCTTAGGAACTCCATTGCGTTCGCTATAGGAAAATGAAAAGGAAACACCAGAATTGGTGCTAGCTACAAACTCTTCGGATCCACTTGGAGTTCCTCGAAAATCTTCCCAGGTGAGTTTTCGATCTTCACTCCATGGAATTTTCTCCTCTTCGAAAGGAGGAAAGGAAACCAGTAAAAACAGTAGCGCTGCGGAAATTAGTTTCATAAAATGAGTAACGCTATAACTGGGAAATTATTGAATTTGACGGTATAAATTATTCAGCCCAAAGGAAAGAAATCGCTTTTTCGATATCTGGATGAAGGCTATGATGCACAGGGCAGGTATTAGCTGTATGTTCCAAGATCTTACGTTGCTTTTCGTTTACGCCCTTGGGAAGGTGCAATACAACTTCAATTTTCGATATCCTCCGGGGATGGGCCGCCATGGTCTTGGTCACTTCAGCAGCACTGCCATCCAATGCAACATTCATATCCCTTGCTTTAATGCCCATAACCGTTAGCATACAATTGGCAAGACCTGTGGCAACGGTATCGGTAGGTGAAAATGCCTCACCTTTTCCATTATTATCGGTTGGAGCATCTGTAATATATGTATTGCCCGACTTTAGATGTTCACATTTGGTGCGCAGATTTCCCAGATAGGTAACTTTGGATGTACTCATTATTTAACCTCTTCGAATTGAAGGCCCTCTGTATATTTTAAAATATAGAATCCTTGGTTGTTATAGCCAGAGAACATCTTTTTGGAATAACGGAATTTATTTTCGACATATTCCGTTTCGTAATCGTCATTGCTGGCATCATAGACATTGCCTTCCGCAGCCAATCGCAACAAGATATCGTATGTAAGGTCGAATCCTCTTACCGCATAACGGTTGGGCAACACTCCATGCTTATTCTTATAACTCACCACGAAGGCATTCTTATCGTTATAATTATAGCTTTTGCTTACGGAAGGGAATGTAAACCCAAGTTTGGCCAAATGGGTATTGTGTATATCATCGAAATCGTATCCATCGTTCTTATCTGTGGTGAACAATCGAATTTTGTGCGTTTCTTGAGGCATTCCGTTGAGCAGCCCTACTACATTACTAAGGATTACAGGATCTGCAGATTCCAGTACCACCCAATTTTCGCGGGTTCGGTCAATCACTTTTTCAATGTCCACAACATACAAAAAGCCCTCTTCCCTTGGAGAAAGTGTGACCGCATTGGGAAATGCCGCCATCAGAGCTTGCTTCTGCTTAACTCTACCCTTATCACTAATGATAATTATATTTCTTTCCCCCAAGTTATCTTTGAGATATTGAATCATCTTATCTTCCAACAAAGCATCGTTAGGAAGGGTTTGAAACAAATTGGAAGTTAACTTAATATTCCGGTTGCTCAAGGGAGAAAAAACGGGAATGTTTTTGCTTTTCAGCATAGCGGCGGCTTTCTCAACATTTTTACTCAATAGTGGACCAATAACCGCATCCATGTCTTCCCAATTTCGATCTTCGATTTTAGAAGTCACCATTTGTGTACTCCCTTCGGTATCCACTACATCGATATACGTGGAAATCCCCTTGTCCTTGGCAAATTCGGCTGCCATAAGTACCCCGCTGTAGAAATCTAAAGAAACCCGCAACAAACGGTTGTTTTTCATCACTTCTTCCTGCAATTTCAAGGAATCCGAATTGGTTTTTCGAAGTTGAAAAGGAAGCATTACTGTGATTCGTTTCTTATCTATATGGGTGATGCTGTTCTCCAGATTGATGGTATTGGTATCGCCGGCCAAGGATTCTGAAACTTCCTTCGGAATTTTGAGAATCATACCTTCCTTAAGACCGTCTTTGGCATACGGATTCAAAGCGATGATTTCTTCTTGGGACAATCCCAATTTTACCTTCAACCTATAAAAGCCCTCCTTGGGCTGAACTTCATAAAAATCGAATGTTTCTTCCTCGATGGTCGCGGTTTCTGTCACTGTGGTCTTTGGAACGTTCAACTCTGTTCCAATGGGCAGATTTCCCGGCATATTAGGATTCATTTCTTCCAATTCCGGAATGGTAATCCCATATTTTCTAGCAATACCATATTTGGTTTCTTTAGCAGCCACTACATGGGTATCATAATTGGAATCTCCCGTATTGGAGGTAGAATTTTCATTGGTAACCACTACCGTGGTCGCGGGTTTTTCAAATACAGGGATTTGCAATTTCTCGCCCTTCTTCAAGGAAGAAGCATACAGGTGTTTATTGTACTTTTTTATATCGTCGACCGTGATATCATACTTCATGGCAATACTGAACAACGTTTCCTTTCGGCGGACCTTGTGTTTCTTGAAAGAAGTTACAATTGGATCTTGTGCTACGGAATCTGAAGCCGGAATGATCAGGATGTTATGCGTTCCAATTCCATTTCTGGCATCGGGATTGATGCGGTAAATGGCAGCTTCAGAAACATTATATTTTTTCGCAATGCTGTAGATGGTTTCCCCCTCCTGTACTTTATGACTTCGGTACTTTTCCTGTTCTGGGATCTCTGCATATCCCGTGCAAGCTGCAAGGAGGAACGAAATGACAATTACAATATATCTCACTTTCCAAATAGTTACTAGGTTCATATTTTGGGGCCGCAACCTGCCAAGGTTGCTTCTTTTATTATTCCCACTCTATCGTGGCAGGTGGTTTCGAACTAATGTCATACACCACTCTATTAACGCCTTTAACCCTGTTTATTATATGATTGGACGTTTCTTGTAAAAATTCATAAGGTAAATTTACCCAATCGGCCGTCATACCATCGGTACTCTCTACAGCTCTCAAGGCAACCACCTTTTCATAGGTACGCTCATCTCCCATTACTCCTACACTTTGTATGGGTAGCAAGATTGCTCCTGCCTGCCACACCTTATTGTATAGATCCCATTTCTTGAGCCCATCGATAAAGATGGCGTCTACCTCTTGTAATATACGAACTTTTTCTTCGGTGATATCTCCGAGAATTCGAATCGCCAATCCTGGTCCTGGGAAGGGATGACGCCCCAAAAGTTCTTTATCTATACCCAATTGTGCTCCCACCCGGCGTACTTCATCCTTGAACAGCATTCTTAAGGGTTCTACAATCTTCAACTTCATGAAATCCGGTAATCCACCTACATTATGATGGGATTTAATGGTTACTGAAGGACCATTTACCGAAACACTTTCAATCACATC
>JAHQVM010000061.1 GCA_019634365.1 Flavobacteriaceae bacterium
CATTTCCTGTTGAACGAGGTTGAGACTTTGCTCTTTAATAATGCGCATGACCACATTCATTTCGGGATAATCAAACCGTATTAAAAACTCTTCGTCGATGGTTTTTTCGATGATTTCTGAAGCCTCCAATGCCATTTGCGCGCCGGCCCGGTATGCCTGTATCAGGCCGCCTACACCCAATTTCGTCCCACCAAAATAGCGAACCACAACCACCAAGGTATTGGTAAGATCGAACGCCTGTAATTGTCCATAGATGGGCATTCCCGCACTATTGGAGGGCTCGCCATCATCATTGGCTCGGTAACTGCTGTAGTCATTTCCCAGTTGCCAAGCATAGCACCAATGCCGCGCTGTATGGTGTTCTTTTTTAAGTTGCTCTAAATGATCCTTAATTTCTTCTTCATTACGCACTGGGAATGCATATCCAAAGAACTTACTTCCGCGATCCTTAAACAGGGCTTCAGGAGAAGGCTTGGTAATGGTTTTATATGTGTCCTTTATGGATTCCATTATAGCTGCCCCAAAGCTACCAAGAAAATACTTATCACTGCCAGGACTATGCCCAACCAATTCTTAAGGAGCAGTCTTTCTTTAAATAACAATATGCCCACTAGGGTAGATAGCATGACAATACTTACATTGTTAACCGTGAAGATACCTGAGCTCTGAAAAAGTCCACTTCGCAGGGCTTTCACCAAAAAGTAAATGGAAAAATAATTGGGGACGCCCAAAGCGATTCCACCGATTAGATTCTTTAGTTGAAAATGAACCTTTCCCTTGATCTTTAGGTAAACAAGCGTCAGTATTCCAATACTGGCTGCAGCACCAAAAATGGTAGCAGAAAAGACGGGTACGTCAGATGCCGCCACGAAGGCATCTTCCAAAAATTTAATGCTGGTATCAATAATTCCACTTCCCAAGAAAACGAGGGCCGGGAGCAACCATTGTTTCATTCCCGTGCCAGCAGCTGTCTTTCCTTTTGAAGAAGTAAGGTAAACCGCTATTAATGCCAAGGCAATTCCTAAAAATTTGAAAACACCCAGGCTCTCCCGATAATAGAGCAATCCGAAGAGTATGGGGATAACGACACTCATTTTTGTCGCTACAGAAACTACCGATAGCCCGCTTCGTTGGGTAGTGATTGCCATAAGATTGAAAACAATAATGAATAGTGCTCCCAATCCCAACGTATACCAAAACCAAGGAGCCGCCGTAATTTTATCTACAGATACTACCCCATCATAAGCAATAAAACCGGTAATACAAGCCGTGATATAATTCACCACAATGGCTTGCAGGGTATGGATTTTAAACCGATCGAATAGCTTAAAGACCACGAAAATGCAGGTAGAAGCTAATATGCTTAAAACTAATGGGGTCACGAGTGCCTGTTTTTATAAAGGGTTAGTAAGTCCTCCCGAAGCCTAGATTCTTTCTCTAGGCTTGCTGAAGTTAATATTGGTGCTTTTAATCCTTCACCAAATTTCAAATGGCCTTTAAACACCCATGCTTCGTCCCAAAACCCACTGTCGATAAAGGTCTGCAGCGTCTGTGCCCCGCCTTCTACAATGAGGCTCTGAAGGCCCAATTGCCTCAGTTTCGAACAAATCTGGGAGGCTAAGGCTTCAGAAAAATCCATCTTCATATAATTCAGATGCCCTTGTTGGCCTTCCTTCTGTTCATTGATTATCACGGTAGGTGTTTCGCCTTGAAACACCTTGGCCTCGGTTGGAATCCTTAACTGTCGGTCTAAAATAATACGGGTAGGAGAGGTGCCATTCCAGGATCTTGTGGTTAAAGTTGGATCGTCGTCCAAGACAGTTTGGGTGCCAACAAGAATGGCTTGTTCCTCCGAACGCATCTTGTGTACCCATTGGCGTGCGTATTCGTTGGTTATCCAAACCGGTTCCCGTTGGTCCCGTTTTAGGGGAGCTAAGAATCCATCACGGGATTGGGCCCATTTTAGAAGGATATAAGGCCTGTTTTTTGAATGAAATGTAAAGAAGCGCTTATTCAGTTCGTGGCATTTCTGTTCCAAAATTCCGGTGATCACTTCACATCCTGCTGCTTTCAATTTCTGGATGCCTTTACCAGCTACTTTCGGATTCGGATCGGTACTGCCTATCACTACTTTTTTAATGCCTTTTTCAATAATGAGATCGGAACAGGGCGGTGTTTTTCCGAAGTGACTGCAGGGTTCCAAAGAGACGTAAATAGTGGATTCATTCAATAGATTTGTGTTCTCCACACTTCGTACGGCATGCACTTCAGCATGCGGTGCACCGGCCTTTTGATGCCATCCTTCTCCTATGATCTTTTCGTCATGCACGATGACACAGCCCACCAAGGGATTGGGGTAGGTGGTTCCCAAACCATTTTTGGCCAACTGGAGGCATCGATGCATGAAGCGTTCATCGGAAGTCATTCGGCAAAAATACGAGTTATCTTTCAAGAAATTGAAGCATGGGATTCCTTAAATATGGTTAATTTTACCCTTTACCAGAATCAATCAAATACTAGGAATGCAACTGCCCATCATTAGACCCATTAAAATAGAGGACAACAAAGCCGTTGGCGATATTATTAGATCTGTGCTTATCGATTTTGGAGTGCCCAAAGTAGGAACCGCTTACGAAGATACCTCATTGGATTGTATGTTCGAAACCTATCAGAAGGAAGGATCGGCGTATTATGTGGTGGAAGAAAATGGAAAGGTGATCGGAGGAGGAGGCGTTGCGCAATTGGATCATTATGACGGTCCTGTTTGCGAACTTCAGAAAATGTATTTTCTGCCCGAAGCCCGTGGTAGGGGATTGGGGACCCAGATGATTGATACTTGTTTGAATGCTGCTAAAAAACTGGGTTACGAAAAATGCTACCTCGAGACTATGTCCTATATGGAAGCCGCTACCAAGTTGTATAATAAATACGGATTTGAAACCCTGGAGGGCCCTATGGGCGACACGGGGCATTATGCTTGCGGGGTTCATATGCTTAAAGCACTGCAGAAGTGACCCTGGGCGAACTCAAAGATCATTTCGAATCGGAACTTTTCAGTCTTTTTCCGAAAGAAGAGGTGCGTACCTTTTTTAGTATTCTCTTGGACCATTCCCTCAATTATTCGCGTATTGATACCGTTACCCGTTCCCAAGAAGTCTTGGGAAGTACAACCCTTAGCAAGTTTTACGATGCCATAAAGCGACTAAAACGGCAAGAACCCATTCAGTATATTATTGGGTCTACCGAATTTTATGGGCTACCATTTTTGGTCAATGAGCACACGCTCATCCCGAGGCCCGAAACGGAAGAATTGGTGGATTGGGTCTTAAAGGAAATACCGAAAACCAAGGAGTTAAACATATTGGATATTGGTACGGGATCTGGCTGCATTGCGATTGCCCTGGCCAAGCATCTTCCCTGGGCAAAGGTTTCAGCCATGGATATTTCTGAAGAAGCCGTTCAGATAGCGCGAGAGAATGCCAAAAGAAATGAAGTGGCGGTGGAGTTTCTCGTCAGGGACATTCTTGAAGATGCTATTTCACTGGGTAGTTTCGATCTCATTGTTTCGAATCCGCCCTACGTAAGGGAAATGGAAAGAACCCAAATGCAAAGGAATGTATTGGAGTACGAACCGGATTCGGCCCTTTTCGTATCGGATGAAGATCCGCTCATTTTTTATCGCACCATCTCTCGTTTTGCTAATAAGTCCCTTAAACCCGGTGGATTTCTATTCTTTGAAATTAATGAGTATCTTGGTAAGGAAATGACCCAAATGTTATCCTCCGAAGGATACAAAGACCCTGTCACTCGAAAAGATTTGTTTGGCAAAGATCGAATGATTAAATGCACTCCCTATGACGCGTCTCTCTAAAATTTGTGTTTTCTGTGGTAGCAGTACCGGTAATGATACTTCCATTACGAATGCTGCAGAACATTTGGCCCATGTGTTTGTTGAAAAGGAAATTGCTTTGGTGTATGGTGCTGCGAAAATTGGGGTCATGGGAATCATTGCTGAAGCAATGCTGAAAAAGCATGGAGAAGTCATTGGAGTAATTCCACAGTTTCTGAAGAAGAAAGAAGTAGTGCATTTAGGACTCACCGAATTAGTAACCACTCAAAACATGCATGAGCGAAAGTTGATCATGCAGGAAATTAGTGACGGTTTTATGGTCTTGCCTGGTGGATTCGGAACATTGGAAGAGTGTTTCGAAATCATCACTTGGTTACAGCTGGGACTGCATACAAAACCCATTGGGTTATTAAATACCAATGGATTTTATGACGACCTTTTAAAGCTATTGGAAACCATGGTAAAGAGAGGTTTCCTAAAACTCGAGAATTACGAACTTTTATTGGTAGACACGGAGGTGGAAGGGTTGCTTCAGAAGATGGAAACCTTTAAAGCTCCTCAGATTCCAAAATGGCTGAAGCCGGAAAGGACTTGAAGTCAATTTATTAACTTTTCCCTTCCATTTGTTAACAATTTCGCCAAATCCTTCATTTAATGGTTACCTTATCTTCATTAACCATTAAATTTTAACGTAATGAATTCAACTAAAAAGTATGCAGCGGAGGCACTAGGAACCTTTGCATTGGTGTTGTTTGGATGTGGTTCTGCAGTAATTGCCGGAGTTACCGGAGCAGGGCCAGAAGGAATTGGATTGCTGGGAATATCCCTGGCTTTTGGATTGGCTGTTGTAGCCATGGCTTACACCATTGGCCCCATTTCGGGATGCCATATTAATCCGGCCATTTCCATAGCGATGTTGGCTGCAGGAAAACTTTCGGCCAAGGACACGATTGGCTATGTTATTGCTCAGTGCTTTGGAGCCATTGCTGGAGCTGGAGTACTCTATGTATTGGCCTCAGGAGCCTCTGGGTTCACCTTGGGTGAATGGGCACTGGGAAGTAATGGCTGGGGCGATGGTTATGGCGGAGCGTATGATATGCAATCTGCCCTAATTGCCGAAATTGTATTCACCTTTTTATTCCTGATGGTCATCTTTGGGACGACCGCTAAGAATGCGTCCCCTCAAATGGCAGGTCTGGCCATTGGAATCAGTTTGGTGCTGATTCATTTGGTGGTCATCCCTATTACGGGAACTTCGGTAAATCCTGCCCGTAGTTTAGGGCCTGCATTGTTTGCTGGAGGCATCGCATTGCAACAACTTTGGCTGTTCATTGTCGCTCCAATCGTGGGAGGACTTTTAGCAGCTTTTCTTCGTAAAATTTTTGTTGAAGATTAGTACTTCAACTTTTTTAAAATCCTCATTTCGAGGTTTTTCGTTACAGTAAAATAACGAAGCTCTTACGGCAAAACCATATATTTTTGGTTTTGCCGTGTTTTTTATCGAAAACGTTTTCGATTTCCATCACTTTCCCATATATAATTTGTAGCTTCAATAGCATAAATTACAAATCTAATCGCCAATTATTATGAAAAAATTTCTACTGCTGATTGCATTTTTCTGTGCAATTAGCGCAACCTTACACGCTCAACAAAATGTTCCATCCCAAGCCACATACCACGGTACGATTTCATCGGTGGAATATGTGTCACCCATGATGGATCGCCCCAACGATCTTATTCCCTCCGACAACTCGGTGAAGGAAGCCAAGGATAAACGCTCCATGGTTCCTAAGATTGTACAAGGGCAAGACCCTCAAATTGAGGACGATTACTTCGTGCGAAACAAACACGATATGGAACAAACCGTTAAAATGGCGCCTCCGAGTTTGGTCTTCGATGCCTATGCATCTGGATCGCAACCCACGGATCCTTCGCTTGCCGTAGGACCCAACCACGTCATGGTGGTATTCAATACGGGTTTTACGATTTATGACAAGTCTGGGAATCAGTTATTGGGGCAAACCTCGCCCAACCCAGCCATTTTCCCATCGGGCGGATGTTGCGACCTTACCGCATCCTACGATAACGCTGCAGATCGATGGGTCCTGTCATTCTTAGGAAGCGGAGCTCAAATAGCTGTTTCCGATGGTCCCAATCCTTTGACTGCCGGATGGTATGTGTATACGATTTCGGCCATCAATGATTATCAAAAATTATCAGTTTGGAGTGATGGGTATTACATTACCGACAATACCAATAGCACCAACAAAGTTTGGGCTTTGGAACGCGATGCCATGCTTACAGGAGATCCCGGTGCGCAAATTCTCGGATTCAACCTTCCCGGCATTGTAACCAGTGGTTTCTTTAGTCCGCAGGTATTGAATGTTACCAACAATAACTTACCAGCTCCTGGCGGAGCAACCGTAGTCTATATGCAAGACGATGCTTGGGCCGGTGTATCCAACGACCATATCAAGTATTGGACGATCGATGTGGATTGGAACAATGCTTCTAATTCCACGGTATCTGCGGCCACAGAAATTCCAGTGACACCCTTTATCGGGGTTTTCGACAATGGTAGTTTCTCTAACTTAACGCAGCCAGGTGGCGGTGTAGCCATCGATGCATTGCAAGCAACCATCATGAATCAAGCCCAGTTCAGGAAATTCGGAACGCATAATTCTGCCGTATTCAACTTTGTTGTGGATACCGATGCTTCCGGAGGGGAATTGGCAGGTGTGCGTTGGATGGAGTTCCGTCAAAGCGCTGATAACCAACCTTGGAGCCTTTATCAAGAAGGAACCTACACTGCACCGGACGGACGTCATGCTTGGAATGCAAGTTTGGCCATGGATGGCCAAGGAAATATAGGAATGGGGTACACCTCCATGTCTGGACCAACGACACCTTCTACCGTGCGTGTGAGTTCCTATTTCACTGGAAGAATAAATGGGGATCCTTTGGGTGCTATGACGGCAGCTGAGGAATTGATCGCTAATGGAAATTCCAATTTTTCTGGCCTTCGCTATGGTGATTACAGTAAAATAGATGTAGATCCCAACGACGATTCGACCTTCTGGTTTATTAACGAATATATCAATAGTAGCAGAAGGGGAGTGGTTGGTGTATTCCAAATTCAAGCGGGTCCACCAGACAATGATCCTCCTACAGATCCCACCAATTTAACAGCATCGAATGTTACCTCTACGGCAGCCACGCTTTCGTGGACGGCCTCCACAGATAATGTAGGGGTGACGCAATACAATATTTCAATCGATGGAACCCAAGTCGGTACCTCCAATACCACTTCCTTCAATGTTACGGGATTATCGCCCAATACGAATTATACGGCTTCGGTTACAGCACAAGATGCCGCCGGGAATGTTTCAGGAAGCACTTCTACTTCATTTACCACACAAGCGGGTGGGGTGACCTATTGTGCTTCTGCGAGTACCAATGTTAATGATGAGTTCATTAGCCGCGTTCAGTTGAATACCATCGATAATTCCTCTGGAGCGCAGTTCTATTCGGATTTCTCGGGTATTTCCACCAATCTTTCAGAAGGACAGGGCTATACCATTACCATTACGCCAACTTGGACAGGAACCATCTATGCAGAAGGATATGCAGTATGGATCGATTATAACAACAATGGAGACTTCGATGATGCCGGTGAATTGGTATTCTCTAAAGCACCGTCTACGGATACACCTAATAGTGGTTCGTTTACGGTGCCCACTGGCACTTCCCTGACATCAGTGAGAATGAGGGTATCCATGAAGTACAATGCCATTCCTACCTCTTGTGAAACCTTTACTTGGGGTGAGGTGGAAGATTATACCATTAACCTAGAGACTGGCGGTGGCGGTGATACGCAGGCACCTACGGCACCCACCAACCTAACTTCTTCAAATATAACCGACACCACGGTGGATCTTTCTTGGAATGCTTCCACAGATAATGTGGGCGTAACTGGCTATGAGGTTTTCGAAAGCGGTAGCAGTCTTGGTACTGTAACCGGTACGGGAGCTACGGTAACGGGATTAACGGCAAATACGTCGTACTCCTTTACGGTAAGAGCATTTGATGCGGCTGGAAACAATTCTGGTTTCAGCAACACCGAAAATGTAACGACCACCGGCGGTGGAGGAGGTCCCGGACAAATCGCAGGGTACTTCTTCGAAACCGGATTCGAAGGTTGGAGTGA
>JAHQVM010000062.1 GCA_019634365.1 Flavobacteriaceae bacterium
CCATGCCTTTGTTTTTAAAGGGATGATCAACGCGCTGGTGACAAAAAAATAAATTGAAAAAACAGCACCTACCGTCTAAAATGTGCCCAGTGTGTCAACGCCCCTTCAACTGGAGGAAAAAATGGGAAAAGAATTGGGAAAGTGTAATCTATTGTAGTAAAAAATGCGGCAGTCGGAAAAAGGAAAAGGATTAGTTTGGTTTCGGAACGATTTACGAATCCGGGACAACGAAGTGCTGCATCGTGCCTCAAAGGAATGCGATCGATTGTTGGCTGTTTATTGTTTTTCACCTACACTGTATGAAGGAACCCTTTTCGGATTCCGAAAGGTTGAAAAATTCCGTGCAAAATTCATCATTCAATCCGTTGAAAGTTTAAAACAGAAGTTAGCAGCCCTGAACATCGAATTATTGGTGTACCATGAAAATCCGTCGGTGGTAATACCCAAAATCAGTGCGCAACACCATATTGAAGCCATATACCTTCAGAAGGAATGGACAGCAGAAGAGGTAAAGGAAATGCAATTGGTACGGGAGGCCATTCCAAACCATGTGGGTATTGAAGAAATCTACAATCAGTTTCTTTACCAACCCGAAGATATTCCACTGCCAATTGAAGATATCCCAAAGGTTTTTACTGGATTCCGAAAGAAACTGGAAAAAGAAACAGAAATCCGTCCAGAGGTTTTCCCTGAGAAAATGTCTATGGGCAACAAAGTGGAGAACTCAACAAGGATCCCCTCACTTAAAGACCTAGGCTATAATGATTTTGAAAACCACCCCAACAGTGCCTTCCCATTTAAAGGAGGGGAAAGCAGCGCCATGGAACGATTGCAATCTTATTTTTTCGAAACCAAACGCCTTGGGGTTTATAAGAAAACAAGAAATGGTTTAGTAGGGCCGGAATACAGCTCCAAGTTCTCCCCTTGGTTAGCCATTGGAAGTATTTCGGCCCGAACCATTTATTGGAAAGTGAAAAAATTCGAACAAGAATTCTATAAAAACGATTCAACGTATTGGTTGATCTTTGAACTGATTTGGAGAGATTTTTTCAAATACATCTCCATGAAGCATGGCAATGCAATTTTTCAACGGAATGGTATTCTTAACAAGAATTATTATTCGAATAACGAACCCATCAAAATTAAACAATGGATTGAGGGCGCTACCCCAGAGCCCTTTGTAAATGCCAATATGATAGAATTGAAAGAAACTGGCTGGATGAGCAACCGGGGAAGACAAAACGTAGCCTCTTACTTTGCCAAAAACTGCGCCTTGGATTGGCGTATTGGCGCGGCGTATTTCGAGAGCATGCTTTTGGATTACGACGTTCACAGCAATTATGGTAATTGGCTCTATGTGTCGGGAGTTGGCAACGATCCACGGGATCGGGTTTTTAATGTTCGATCCCAGTCCGAGCGATACGATACTGCAGGAAAATTTCGAAGGCTCTGGTTACAACCCAACTTAATCCAATCCTAGATGTCCAAAACCGCAAGTCTCATATTCCCACATCAGTTGTTTCGAAATGCACCACATCTTCAAAAGGAAATTCCTGTGTATTTGGTTGAGGAATACCTGTTTTTTAGGCAGTACCGGTTTCATAAACAGAAGATCCTGTTCCATCGTGCTAGCATGAAGGCGTATGAGGATTATTTAATGGATAAGGGATTTAAAGTGCATTATATTGAGAGTTCAGAAGATAGTTCGGACGTGCGAAATCTAATTCCTCGGTTATTGAATGAAGACTACGAAGCCCTTTCTATCATTGATCCTACCGATAATTGGTTGGAAAAACGGATTCTACATTTTGAAAACAAGATATCTATAGAATGGTTCGAGAACCCATTGTTCATCAATACCAAGGAGGAGCTTTCCAGCTTCTTCAAACCCACTAAGAAGAAGTTCTTTCAAACCTCATTTTACAAGGAACAGCGCAAACGAAGGAATGTTCTCATGGAAGAGGGAAAACCCGTTGGAGGGCAATGGACCTATGATGTTGAGAATCGAAAAAAATACCCGAAGGGTAAATTACCCCCTGCCATTCATTTTCCCAAATGGAGTTCGCATCATAAAGAAGCAAAAGAATATGTAAAAACAAATTTTAGCGAATACTTTGGTGATTTGGATTCGATCATCACCTATCCCGTTACATTTACAGCTGCTCAAGAATGGTTCGAACAGTTTCTGGAATTCCGTTTTTATGAATTTGGTGTTTACGAAGATGCTATCGTGGCCTCGGAAAACACCCTAAATCATAGCCTTCTATCACCATTAATCAACGTTGGACTTTTGGAGCCCAAAAAAGTTTTAGCAGGAGCCGTGGATTATGCCGAATCCCATCAAATTCCCATCAATTCTACCGAAGGCTTTGTTCGACAAATTTTAGGATGGCGTGAATTTATTCGCGGTATTTACGAAGCCAAGGGAACGGAAGAGCGCAATCGCAATTTCTGGGGTTTCACACGAAAAATACCTTCTACTTTTTACACAGGGGAAACGGGCATTGAGCCCATAGATCAAACCATTCGCAAAATTCAGAAAACAGCCTATGCTCATCACATAGAGCGCTTAATGATTTTAGGGAATTTCATGGTGCTCTGCGAGTTTGATCCTAATGAGGTATATCGTTGGTTCATGGAACTGTTTATTGATGCCTATGATTGGGTAATGGTTACGAATGTTTATGGCATGAGCCTCTATGCCGACGGCGGGCTTATGTCTACAAAACCTTACATAAGCAGTAGCAACTACCTTATGAAAATGGGCGATTATCCAAAAGGGGATTGGCAACAGACTTGGGATGGTCTTTTTTGGAACTTTATGGACAAGCACCGCGATTTCTTCCTTAGCAATCCAAGATTAAGCATGCTCATACGAACTTGGGATAAGATGGATTCGGAAAAAAAGTCGCAGCATTTGCAAAGAGCGGCTTCCTATCTAGAAAAACTCGATACCAATGGATAGGGAAAGGATATCGATAGTTTGGTTAAAAAGGGATCTTCGGCTGCACGATAACGAGGCGATCTCCAATGCTTTACAATCGGGCCATAGGGTTCTTTTGCTCTATGTTTTTGAAAGGATTTTAATGGAAGATCCGCATTATAGTGAACGACATTGGAACTTTATCAAAGAATCTGTTTCCGATATGAACGAGCGACTACTTCCCCATAACTCAAAAGTATTGGCCGTAGAGGGTGATATTATTGGAATTTTTAAACGATTGCAGGAAATATATGCGATCCAGCGGGTTTTTTCCCATCGCGAAACGGGACTATTGATCACTTTTGAAAGGGATAAAAAGTTAGCGCGTTTCTTCAGAAACCATCTAATTGAATGGATTGAGAACGATAACAATGGTGTGGAAAGAGGTCTGAAAGATCGGGAAAAATGGTTCGAACGTTGGAATGCTTTTATGCAACAACCTCAAATTGTTTTCAATCCACCCGAAAATTCCTTGATAGTCTTGCCAGAAATCGAAAAAATGGAAGCTCATTTTTCGGTGACTTCCCTGCAAACCCATGATGGACTCTTTCAGAAAGGGGGAACCACTCAAGGTTGGAGATACGCAAACACCTTTTTCAAGGATCGGTATAAGGACTATATGTACCAAATATCGAAACCTGAAGGTTCCCGTAAAAGCTGTAGTAGACTGTCACCCTATTTTGCATGGGGCAATCTATCCATACGAGAGATCTATCAATTTGGTAAAAAGGTAAAGTCCCAATCAACAGATAAACGGCATTTGGGGGCTTTCCTATCCCGTTTGCGCTGGCAGGCCCATTTCATTCAAAAATTTGAAATGGAACACACCATGGAACAGGCCAGTGTGAACAAAGGGTACCACAAACTTAAAAAACAGATATCAGACAACTACCAAAAGGCTTGGCGCGAGGGCCAAACGGGTTTTCCATTGGTAGATGCCAGCATGCGTTGTTTAAATACCACGGGGTACCTCAACTTTAGAATGCGGGCTATGCTGGTTTCCTTTTTTACACATATTCTATGGCAACCCTGGCAGGATGCAACACAGCACCTCTCACAACAATTCTTGGATTTTGAACCGGGGATTCATTTTCCACAATTGCAAATGCAAGCTGGAGAAACGGGAATCAATAATCTCAGGATTTACAACCCGATAAAAAATGCCAAAGAGCATGATCCTAAGGCGAGTTTTATCAAAAAATGGGTACCCGAACTGGCACATTTGGATATTCAATTTATTCATGAACCCTTTCTCATGACTCCTATGGAACAACAGCTTTACGATTTTAAATTAGGAAGGGATTACCCCGAACCCATTGTAGAAATAAAGGAAACCCGAAAACGTGCCAGCGATGTTTTATGGGGGATAAAAAAGGATCCAGAAGTAAGGATGGAAAGTAAACGGATATTAAAAAAACACACGATCCCCAACCGGAAGCGAATGCTTCGAAACGAATAGCAGATGGAAAACAATACCAGGCAAATGATTTTCGATACCACCCATAGAAATGACGAAGACAAAGAACTTATAGACGATATCGTGGGAAAGGCATTCACGTTTTGGCAAGCCGTTAAAATGGGAGGTGTGGGTTCTAAACGAATGATCATAGACGAGGTAAGCCCCACATTTTCAACCTACCTCAATACCGTAGATGACCTCAATTATGGCAGTATCGAATTACGCCCCAACGGCATCCTTATTCATTTTATAAAAGGGTTGAAGAATTACACTTGGCCCATCCCTTATTATCGCCTAGTGATTTACAAAACAGAGGGAATAAGTTTTCATTCCAGTGGAAATTTCATCCGTTTTCGGGGCAACACTACCTATCAGGAAAACAAAACGTTTTTTGAAAGGCTTATAAACAAGAAAAATGAATTTACCCAAAATCACAACCATGGAATTAACCGATAGAGCCATAGACCGAATTATTGAAATGGCTTGGGAAGACCGAACGCCATTCGATGCGATCACCCTTCAGTTTGGACTTAAAGAGGAAGAAGTTATTAAACTCATGCGACGGGAAATGAAACCCAGTAGTTTCAGGCTATGGCGTGCACGGGTTCAGGGGAGGAAAACAAAACACACCAAGAAAAGGGACTTTGATAAAGGTCGATTTAAATGTACCCGACAAAAGCCCATTTCAATGAACAAAATATCGAAAAGAAACAAATAAGGAATTATGAAAAAAATACTCGTTGTAGGAGGAAGTAAGGGAATTGGGAATGCCCTAATTCACCAACTAATGGAACAACATCATATAATCAACTTCAGTAGGACGGCACCAGAAATTACACATCCCAATCTTGAACATCATGGATTGGATGTTTTGCGAGATGAACTGCCCGAAATGGAACAATTGGACGGACTCGTTTACTGTCCAGGTAGTATCAATTTAAAGCCCATTTCCAGATTAAGTATCGAAGATTTTACCTCAGATTTCCAAATCAATGTATTGGGTGCCGTTAAGTGCATTCAGTTTTACTTAAAAGCGTTGAAAAATGGAGACGGTCCGTCCATCGTATTGTTCAGTACCGTAGCCTCCAAATTGGGGATGCCGTTTCATGCCAGTATTGCTACGGCCAAATCTGGCGTGGAAGGTCTGGTTAAATCCTTAGGAGCCGAGTTGTCACCCACTATACGGATTAACGCGATTGCTCCTACGGTGACCGACACAACCTTGGCTGAAAAAATACTGCGAAATGATAGCATGAAGGAAAAAATGGTGGAACGCCATCCATTGAAAAAATACCTACAACCAGAGGACGTAGCTCATATGGCAAGTTTTCTACTTTCGGAAAAGAGCAGTTCGATGTCCGGACAAATTTTCGAATTGGACTGCGGGATCGTTTCCTTTAAAAATTAAATAAAGTACCGGCTATTACAGAAGCAGCAAAACGACTTCCTGCCACCGATGGATGGAATCCGTCCGGTCCGTAATAACTATAATCACCCATGGTATCCTGATAGGCTTTCCACTCTATTCCTACAGGGCAGAGCAAGGATCCAGTTAGTGCTGCCGCATCGGTATAATTTTGAATAACCCCAGGAAATGTATCATAATAGGAAAGCGAAGGCCAAACCATAAAAAATGCAAGCTGCGTGTCGTGGACATCGCACAATGTTTTAATTCTTTGGCCGTAATCGATCAGTAAAGATCGACCCAC
>JAHQVM010000063.1 GCA_019634365.1 Flavobacteriaceae bacterium
ACCATCGACCTTGCAGAGATGCAACAGGAGATGGCCATCGACGTGTCCGACCTGGCAACAGGGGTGTACATGGTACTGATCACAAGCGAGAACGCTTCCACGGTGAAACGACTCGTGAAGGAATAGACATCCTTAGATACACATAAAAAAGAAACCCTCCTTCGCCTTTGGCTTCGGAGGGTTTTTCTTTAAAGAATCTTTGCTTTACAATTAACGGGCTAATACTCCTGCTTTGCCCATAACAGGCAAGTCCACGGCATTATCATCTAAAATAGAATTAGCGGGTAATTCAAAACGCTTGTCGTAGAGGGTATCGCCTATAAAAAATGTAATGGTGAAGAAATTGTCCAACTTAAAAATGCTCTCTTCCAGAAATTCGATCTTAGCATAACTTTTCACCGGAAGTAAGTTAAGCGAATGGCGCATGGGAGCCGTCATATGCTCTTTGTTGTAGCCTTGCGAGACAATCAAAACCGTTTCCAATGGTTCTTTTCCATCATTGATGATATACGCATTCCAATCGTAGGTGTTGAAATCCTTATTGAATTCCTTTACCGCAGCCACATATACATCCTTAACTACAGGAATCTTGATATCTTTTCTCATAAAAACAGGAAGCCTTAAGGACTATAAGGTACTTTTAAATTGTTCCAGAAAACGAATATCGTTTTCACTCAACATTCGGATATCCGGAATTTGGTGAAGCAAGAGAGCAATACGATCGATCCCCATTCCAAAAGCAAAACCAGAGTATTCTGTAGAATCGATACCACAGTTTTCCAACACATTGGGGTCTACCATACCGCAGCCCATGATCTCTAACCAACCGGTTCCTTTAGTCATTTTGTAATCGGTTTCGGTTTCCAATCCCCAATATACATCCACTTCTGCACTGGGCTCCGTAAATGGGAAGTAGCTCGGACGTAAGCGAATCTTCGACTTTCCGAACATTTCCGTAGTAAAATATTGAAGCGTCTGTTTTAAATCGGCAAAACTGACACCCTTATCAACATACAATCCCTCTACCTGATGGAAGAAACAATGCGATCTTGCAGAAATGGCCTCATTTCGGTACACTCTCCCAGGGGAAATGGTTCGAATGGGGGGTTTATTGTTTTCCATATAGCGCACCTGTACAGAGGAAGTATGGGTACGCAACAAAATATCGGGATCGGTTTGAATAAAGAAGGTATCCTGCATATCCCTAGCCGGGTGATATTCCGGAAGGTTGAGTGCGGTAAAGTTATGCCAATCGTCTTCAATTTCTGGACCTTCAGAAACATTGAAACCAATGCGCGAAAAGATTTCGGTAATCTTATTCTTTACAATAGAGATTGGATGTCTGGATCCTAGAGAAATAGGCTCACCGGGTCGGGTAAGATCCCCATACACTCCAGCTACCTCTTCTTGTCCTTCCAATTCATCCTTCAGGGCATTCACCTTTTCCTCGGCGGCTTTCTTAAGGGCGTTCACCGTTTGGCCAAACTCCTTCTTTTGTTCGTTGGCCACATTTTTGAATTCGGCAAAAAACTCATTGAGAAGTCCTTTCTTTCCTAAATACTTGATTCGGAAAGATTCAATATCCTCTTTGGTCTTTGCGCTGAAGACCTCAACTTCCTGCAGATGTTCTTTTATCTTGTCTATCATAATTACACACTAAGGTGGTCGGCAAAATTACTGAAAATCTACCGAATTAAGAGATCACTTTCTTTTCTAAAAAGTACTGTACAATCGCTTCCTTCATGAGTACACTTTGTTCTCCCGATCTGAGCGGTGGTAATTGTTCCAAAATTTTATAATGCGGCCATCCATCGTCATCGAAATAATCGAATTCGTAATAGCCAAAAGGCTCCAATAATCTACAAATAGCAATATGCATAAGATTTACCTTTTCATCCTTCTTAAACTTCCTATGCAATTGCCCCAATTCCTGAAGGCCCACCAAATAGATGATAGCGTCCAACTCCAAAGTTTCGCCATCGGCAAAACGGGTGCTTAAAAAGGTCACTACGGCTTCCCAACGTTCTTTTAATTCCGGATCTCTGGACATACGCTTAATTGAAATGCAAAGGTAGCGGTATTCTTCGTTACATTTTGGAATATAACAGAAAGCTTATCTTTACGTTATACCTAAAAAGCAATCATGAACATTATAGACATTGTTCTAGGCGTACTTCTACTGCTCGCCTTCATCTCAGGATTTAGAAAAGGACTTTTTGTAGCATTGGCTTCCCTCATTGGATTGATCGCCGGTGTTTTCGGGGCCATTTATTTTTCGGATTTCGCCGGAGCCTATATTTCCCGATGGTTCGATTGGAGCGATCAAATTACCAAATTGGCATCGTTCGCTGTCACTTTTCTTATCATCGTGATTCTCATTAATATGGCGGGAAAGTTTCTCACCAAGATAGCAGATTTCGCTGCCTTGGGACTATTGAACAAATTACTCGGTGGTGTATTTGCCTTGCTTCAATATGCTTTCATTCTTAGCGTGGTTTTTATGTTCTTCAATAACTCCAACCTAACGGGCTACGTTATTTCAGAAGAAAAGAAAGAAAACTCCGTTCTGTTTACCCCTGTAGCAGCGCTAGCACCCTTGGTTCTCCCAAAAGTGCTAGCACATTTTAAAAGTAATACGGAAGAAGAGCCCGTAGAGTCTTCCGATTCTATTTAGTACTATTTGTCGCTGCTCACGTGCTCACGGATATAAATCATGGCATCCTTGAAGTCCTCGAACAGACATTCGTTGGGAACCAGATCCGGAATGATATCGATGCTCGACATAATCGCAAGCGGCTGCTCCTGTAATCCTTCGAACATAGGATGTATGTCTTTTTGGTTCAATTCCAGAAGAATTTCCTCCATGGTATAAATTCCAGACTGATCCATATAGGGAACCTCTCCCATTCTAATAATAACATGGGAGGCCGAAACTGGGATTTCCCTGGCCAATTCCTGAATCTCACTAGTAGAACCGAAGAAAACAGGTCCTTTCAATCGCTTTACAAATACTTTACTTCTCAGGTTTTCAGGGAAATTGATCTCATCTTTCCATGGTTGATCCAACTCGTCTGCATTATCCAACACTACCGTTTTCGATTTTTGAGCGGTAAGATCCCCGATCTTTTTCATAAAGATGAGCGACGCCAATACTACACCAATTCCTACGGCATATATCAAATCCCAGAAAACAGATAGGAACAATACCAACAACATGATAACAATCTCCGTGATTGGCATTTTTGGTATGGCACGTAATCCTTTATAATCCATTACACCAATACCAACTGTTATTAAAATACCTGCCAACACCGCAGCCGGAATTTGTGAGGCCACGTCTCCGAGTGCCAATAATATAACAAGTAACAACAGCGAAGCGATCATCCCCGAAAGTTTGGTAGTCCCTCCAGAATTGATATTCACAACAGTACGAATGGTTGCTCCCGCACCAGGAATTCCTCCAAACAAAGCCGCTATACTATTACCAATACCCTGCCCCACCAATTCCTGGTTGGGCTTGTGCTTGGTTTTGGTCATATTATCTGCCACAACCGAAGTTAATAATGAATCTATCGCACCCAAGAATGCTAACGTCAATGCTGTTAATACGTAGGGACTAATCTGTCCCAAGCTAAAATTGGAGAAAATCCCTAAGTTGATATTTGGAAACCCACTGGGAATTTGTTTAATGGGCAGGTAATCCAATTGCAAGAAATACGCTCCCCCAGAAACTACAAAGAGTGCCACCAGCGTACTCGGCACTTTGGTGGTAATTTTTTTAAAGCCAAAAATGATTACAATCGTTATAAGCGCAAGGACAAATTCTAACCAATTAACATTCTGCAAGGCTCGGGGCAAGGTTCTCAAGGTACCTATAACTCCAGAACCACTACTTTTGGCAAGGGTCATGGCCTCTTGGTGAATCTCATCTTCGGTTATTTTTTCGGCACGGGTAATGGTTTCTTTGAAATCTTCTAACACCAAAAGCCCTTCATCCGCCTCGTCTTTCAGTATTTTATCCAATAATACCTCCTCTGCCTGCGGTTTGTACTCCTCGATAAAAGTTTCGTCCCTTTCAACACTATATCCCAATAGCGGTGAAATTTGTGTAATAAGGATGATCACCCCAATGGCAGTCATGAATCCGGAGACCACAGGATAGGGAATGTATTTAATGTACTTTCCTATTCCCACAAAACCCATTACGATCTGCATGAGGCCTGCCAATAGAAAAACCAAAAGGATGTAGGGCAATGCTTTCTCAACATTCCCTTCATTGGCTGCAATAATACCGGCAATAATTACCATGGAAACTGCCGTCATTGGAGCCGTAGGACCAGAAATCTGAGTATTGGTCCCTCCAAAAAGAGAGGCAAAGAATCCGATAAAGATGGCACCGTACAATCCAGCATCGGGGCCCAATCCTGATTGAACACCAAATGCGAGTGCTAGCGGTAAAGCCACGATCCCTGCCGTTATCCCGCCGAATACATTTCCTCGAATATTTGTAAATATATTTTTGAACATAGGTTGTTTTTTAATTATTGATTTGAAAAGTGATCTTCCCGAATGTTATTTCGGTTGAAAAGTGGTGGTAAATAGGATTGTTCGCTACGCTTGCTCCGGTGGAGGCGAAAATGTATCAGGATATAAGGTATCCCAAAGGGGTTGAAAGCACGTCAAGGGAATGGTATTCTGGATCCCACTTCTAAGACTCTCATGAAGGTCCAGCGTCTCTACCGGATGCTTTTCAGCATCAGTAATAGACGCATCTGTTTTTTCTTCTTCTCCCATAGAAAACTCGATGATTTCACCCTCATTGTCGTACACGCGAATTACAGTAGGCGCCACAATGAACACAGAAAAAAGAAATAAAAAGAAGAATGCGTTGGTTTTCATGATTTTCTCAATGAAGATACCAAAAATAACCTTTTGCGCCAATTTCCCTGTTAATCTTCTACTAAATCTAAAGGGCTTTGAAGTCGGAACTGAGCATCCAACCATCCTTCCCATCGGCAATTTGAACTCGGCTCCATTCACCATCTTCAGCTAAAATCTGAACCTTGGTCCCCTCGTGCAAAAGAAATGAGGTTTCGCTGTTCATTTTGGGGTCAGACTTCACCTCAGTACTTTCAGCAAACACAATTGCGGGTTTGTCCTTGAGGCGTTTCCCATAGGTTCTAAAGCTCATGGATACACTCGTTATCAAGATGAAAACAGCCAATAATGAACCCACAAACAGGAATCGCTTACGCCTACTATAAACCGAAAAGTAGTACCCAATGAATAGGAAGGCAAATAGGAAGGCACAGATTACAGATACCCATGCCCAGCCTTCGAAAGGCAACAAACTTGAAACTTTCTGATCCCATTTGGCAAAAATGGTTTGGGGTAGCGGCTCTATGGCATCTACGGTGGCATTCTGCGCGTAGGCAAGATTATTCAGAATTTCCTTGTCGTTGGGAGCCATTTGAAGTGCCTTTTCGTAGTAATAAATGCTAGGGCCTATTTCATTGATCTTATAATGGGCATTTCCAATATTATAGTATAATGCAGCAGAATGTTGGCCTGAATTCAAAATTTTATTCCAAGTCGTTATGGCCTCTTGGAATTTATCTGCTTTATATTGCTGTTTCCCTTGTTCGAACAATGCATCGTTCTGTGCCCATCCAAACGTGGAAAGGAATAGAATTACTATGTAAACGAACTTTTTCATTTTTGGGCTCACTATTGAAATTGCTTGTCTATATTAGAAATGGTCGTTACGGCTGTTTCGTAGTCTTTTTTAATGGTCACATTCGAAGTAGGTGTATACCTGGCAAATTCGCAACTTTTTAGTAAATCTGTAAAATTACCAACCACTCCCATCTCCACTTTCCTTTCCAAAAGTATATTAGAAATATGGGCTTTAGACATATCACTGGTTTCGATCTGGAGCTTGGCCTTTAAATAATTGTGCAATGCTCGTTCCAAGGACTCATAAAAGGCTTCTTGATTCCCCAAGTTCTTCTTAGCTTCACCCAAGTATTTTTTAGCCAACTGATTGGCGCGTCTTAGTCGATTTCCTTCCACATCGGCTAACCTCGCTTTTCTTTTTCTTCCCACAACAATAGCTAAAGGAATCAATAGGAATGGAATGCCCAAGAGCGTCCAAAAAGTTCTGGATTTAAAGAAATGCGCTTTCTCTATGGCCTCCAAATTTGCATTCAGCTTAATGTATTTAAATTGATTCTTATCCAATGTCACCTGTTGCTTGGTTACCGCGCTAGTATTGTCAGTATTTTCCGCGGTTAATGGTCCGTTCTCCACTTCGATCAATACTTCTTCGGAAGTTAGCGTCTCATACTTCTCCGCTTTAGGATTGAAATATGAAAAGGAGATGGGGCGTATGGGGTAATTCCCTTTAAATTGAGGCACCACTGTGTACTTTTCTACCTTGGAACCCGTCATTCCCTTTACCTTGGTTTTGATATTGTCTTCTAAAGCGGGTTCATACACCTCCAAGGTGCTAGGAAGTTTCAGTTTGGGTAGATCGAATAGTTTAAGATTTCCATCTCCAGTGACTTTCACCGAAAGCTCCAAAGCCTCATTGGCGTCCAGTTTGGTTTTATTCGAACTTATGCCAAATTCGAAATCCCCTACGGCTCCATTAAAATTGATCGGTTTTCCTTCTTCGGGCAAGGGTTTCACGTCGATAGTTCTTCTTCCAGCAGAAATAGTCCGGTTGACCCGAGTCATTAATCGGCGCCCAAAAATATCGCGGCGATTGCTCTTTACATCGATGGGAATATCCAAACTAAGGGGTTCAATTTCCAATTTTCCGGTTTTTTGGGGATATAAAACCGTTCTTCTCAACACTACATAGCGGTAATCCTCCCCCCGAAACGTCCCATCATAAATGTTGTAATTGCCTCTACTATCGATACTCTGGCTCCAAAAGTCGGCGTATTTTGGCGTATCTACCTCCCTCCAGTTGCTGGTGATACTAACTTCGTGCGAAACATAAAGCTTATAGGTTACCGTGATCGCCTCATTAAGGTAGGGATTGGTTTTGGATACTTCGGCTACCAAATGAACATTTTCGCTCGCCAAATAATCGGCATTGCTTCCGTCTTTGGATTTCTTGACGGCTGCGGTAACTTCAACTGAAATAGGAGTGGTCTTGTAGGTTTCGCCCTCAATATTGATAGTCGCCTGCCCTATAGTAAACTTACCTTTTGCCTTGGGCGAAAGTGTATACGAATAGGTTTTAGAGTAACTGCGCTTACCGTTGATCCAAGAATTGCTAATCGCCTGATGTGGCCCACCCACAATTCGAAATCCGGCAAAGTCGGGTGGATTAAAATCATCGCCATCTTGGTTCATTTCAAAATCCACGCGAAGACGTTCGTTGATTCCCAGTCTTTTTTTGCTCACTTTAGACTTAAACGTAACTTGAGCTTGCAGTAAGCTACTGCAGAAAAGAAAAAATACTATGTAGAGAAGCTGCTTCCTCTTCATGACTACCAATCTTTTTCGTTCTTGACCTTGGCTCCTTTCAGTTTTTTGGCATTGATTTTATCCTGAACTTTTTTCTCTTGGTCGTTCATGGCTTTCAACAGGTTCTTAATCTGCTGTGGGGACAATTTTCCTGGGGTAGGCTGTTGTTTTTGTTCTTTGGGTTGATCGCCCTGTCCGTCCTTTTCCTGTTTTGGATCCTGCTGCTCAGGCTTTTCATTTTCTCCTTCTTTATCCCCCTGATTCTTTTCTTTTTCGTCCCCTTGATCACTTTCATCTTCCTTTTGCTCACCATCATCACCTTCTTTCTCTTTGCCCTCGTCGTTCTCCTGATTGTCCTGATTCTGATTTTGATCCTGATTGTCCTGCTGATCCTGATTATCATTTTCACCGTCACCTCCTTGGGGTGGGTTCTTCTCCAGCATCTCCTTAGCGAGTGCTAAATTGTAGCGAGTTTCATCATCCGTTGGATTATTGCGCAGGGCATTTTTATACGCCTCAACGGCTTCCTGGTACTTTTTGGCATTCATAAATGTGTTGCCAAGATTATGGAATGCCTTGTGTTTCTCAGGCTTGTTTTTGGCTACTTCGGCTGCTTGGGCAAACCGACGCATCGCTTCTTCATTTTTGGCTTTGTTGTAATACGCATTCCCAAGGTTGTATTTCCCCGTTTCTACAGTGGGGCTTGTGGCAATGGCTTTGCGGTAATTTACTTCGGCATCGACAAAATTATCGTCAAACAATTCGGAATTGGCATCACTTAAAAATTCTTGTGTTTCCTTTTGCTGCCTTACTTCTTCTTTACTTCCCTTTTGTGCTATTGAAGTTCCCGACACCAAGAGTACCAGTACCATTATATATTTCCATTTCATATTATTCTCCTTCATTAAATAAGTTTAACTTCTTTAACCATGCCGTTTTTCGTTCCAATAGGAAGACATCGAATATCAGCAAAAATAATGCCCCTGCCAAAAACCATTGAAACTGATCTTTAAAATCTGTGAACTGCTTGGCTTCAAATTCCTTTTTGTCCATTCCATTTAAAATGGCTGTGACGGTTTCTACCACCTCCTTAGTGTTGCTTCCATCTATGTATTCCCCATTGGCTCCCTGTGCAATCTCCTCGAGTGTTAGGGAATTTAATCGGGTAATGACCATTTCGTTGTTCTGATCCCTTTTGTAATACTGTAAAACACCATTCCTTTTAATGGGAATCTGTGCTCCTTTATCGGTCCCCACACCAATGGTAAAAATCTTGATCCCCATTTGTGAGGCTTCGTCGACGATGGCCGAAACATTACCTTCATGATCCTCGCCATCGCTTACAATAAAGAGTACGCGATTGGTTTGTTCATCATCGTTGTAATAGGTTTGGGCCAAAGAAATGGCTTCGGTAATTGCGGTTCCTTGCGATGAAACCATATCGGTATTCATTCCCGCTAAGAATAGTTTGGCTGAAGCAAAATCGGTTGTAATGGGCACCTGTGGAAAAGCACTGCTTGCATAACCAATGATCCCTACGCGATCACCTGCTAGGCTATTGACAATCTGGGCAACCAATTGCTTTGATTTCTCCATGCGATTGGGCGCGATATCTTCGGCCAGCATACTTTTGGAAACATCGATGGCAAATACCACATCTACCCCTTCCCTTTTTACCGTTTCCAACTTAGTGCCAATCTTGGGATTTACCAGAGCAAAGCTTAAGCAAGCCACCGCTAGGCAAAGCACCAACAGTTTGAGTATGGGTTTAAATAGTGAACGGTTTGGGCTAAGCTTCTTCAACAAGCTATTGGTGGCGAAATGATCTTGGGTCCTTTTTCTCCAGAGCTGTACCAAAAGAAATAGGAAGACCAGCGCCGGAACACCGATCATCACATAAAAATATATGGGTTCTTCTAATTGATACATTTTAAATAAAACTTCTAAAAACCGTATAACGTAGTAGCCATTCCAAGGCTAATAGACCCAATGCCAAAAGCACCAAAGGACGAAACTTCTCGTCATAACTCTTAAACTTAAATTCTTCTATTTCCGTCTTTTCCAGTTTATTAATTTCTTCATAAATTTCACTAAGACGGGTATTACTCGTAGCCCTAAAATATTTTCCTTCGGTAGTAAGGGCAATCTCTTTCAACAATTCTTCATCGATTTCAACGGGTACGTTTCCATACTGAAATTCTCCGTTCGGCAGCAACCCAATGGGTGAAACTGCCATTCCGTTGGTCCCTAGTCCTATGGTATATACCTTAATCCCAAATTCAACAGCTAATTCACTAGCGATTTTGGGATCGATGAATCCTGTGTTATTTACACCATCTGTTAGTAAAATAATCACTTTGCTTTTCGCACGGCTTTCCTTCAAACGATTCACGGCTGTTGCCAATCCCATCCCAATGGCCGTTCCTCCTTCTATAACATTGTTGTACCGAATGCTCCTAAGTGATGTAAGCGCAATGTTCTTATCGCTGGTAAGAGGCGTCTTGGTGAAACTTTCCCCGGCATATTCAACCAATCCAATCCGATCATTCGGGCGTGCATTGATAAAGCGTCCAGCCACTTTTTTCAATGCCTCCAATCGGTTCGGCTTCAAATCGCGGGCCAGCATACTTGCTGAAACATCGATGGCCATTACGATGTCGATCCCACTGGTTGTTTTAATCTTGGTACTTTCATCTACATGCCTAGGGCGCGCCAAGGCCGTAATAATTGCCGCCAGTGCCAACAATCGCATAAAAAACAATAGCGGCCGGAGGGTCGCCAACCAATTCCTCCCGGTCTTGAATCCTTTGATGCTCGATATTTTAAGGGCCGCAGTCTGTTGCCTTCGTTTCCAAACATACCAAACCACCAAGAGCGGAAGCACCAAAAGCAACCAAAAAAACTGAGGATGTACGTATTCAAAATTCTCCATTACTCCTCTTCGTTTTCTTTAGGTTTTTGTTGAAACGGATCGATTTCAAGTTCCACCGAATTCATGATGCGTTCGACCACCTGTTCGGCATAGGTGTCGTTCTCTCGTGAAACCACCATAATCTGCTGAAGCGCTCCCTGTTGCCCAAAAACAATGATTTCATAATTCTGTTTTGTGGCCAATTTTCCGTTGGACAGTGGGAAATTAAAACTTCCGTATGCTTTCCTACCGTTAAGTCCTTCTTGAGTTTCGAAAGATTCCTGCTTTACGATGATATTTTGGGCGCCTTGTTGCTCTAGGGTTTGTAAAGACCCTTCCAGAGAGGCTTCCAAATTAACTTCGGTAGGATTCACAAAACGCGTTGCATTCACTACAATGTAAAATTGGTCTATCATGCTTCCATAGGCAAAGGCATCCATGGATTTAATCTGTGCTTTGGCTTCTTCGGGCAAGACTATTTCTGTACGCTTCAATATCGACGGAGTTTCTACGATAATGGATGGAATCCCATATTCGCTCTTGTACCATTTTCCTTCTAATAGTTCCTTTGTAGGATGACCTATAACATTATCCTTAAGATAGGACCAGCCATAGGTACTGCCCAAAACAACGGTTGTTATTAGCAGAACCAAAACCCCTGCAAGGCTGCCAATGAGTATGCGTTTTTTAGTTCGCTTCTTTTTCATTGCTGCCAGATACATTTCGTTCTCCAATAGTTCCTCTTCCGTAGGCTCTGGAATGGCTTCTTGGGTTTCGTTGATAATTTCCTCAATGGAAGATCTATCCGCTCGGGCTTGACCCATTTCCTCTTTCATCTTGGCGAACTTCACCAAATCCGCTCTTTTAAAAATGGCGTCCAGCTTGCGGATGGTCTCGGTGTCGAATTCGAAATGACCGGAATCCTTCAAAAGTAGCAAGCGTTCGATCAACTCATCACTCGTGCTTTCTAATGCTCGGCTATCGACTTCCCGATCCAAATACCGTTTCACGATCTCTGTCAGGGAAGAATAATAGGCTTTGGATTTATTTTCCTTCAATAGCTCCAGACTATCCAATTCCTGAAGTGCTACCATGGCTTCTTCATACGGAGGCAATTGTCGTTCCCTTTCTTCCTTGCGTTTTTTTCTTCTGAATAGAAAATACCAAATCCCCAGCGCCAGTAATAGGGGAACTAAAAAATACAACAGCCTGATGAAGTTAAAGGGTGGGCCATCCACTTCGATTACTGGCTTTATATCGAACATTTTCTGTTTCAAAGTGTCGACAGGAACATCCCTAACTTCGACCATGGCAGAATCGGTAGTAAAAACACGATCATCGATCATCACCCTTTGGGCCGGTAGCTTGTAAGTGCCCGAATCGAATTGGGTAATCCCATACTTCTTAATCAGTAAGTATTTGGAATCACGTTTTGTCGTATCGGTCTTATAGGATTCTATGGTTTCCAGTGGGGCGAAACTTTGCCCTTCCGGAAATAGTACCAAAGCCGTGGTATCGGCTTCTACTTGGATGGTATATTTTATTTCCTCCCCTATGCGAATTAAGGTAGTGTCAATCGAAGAGGTGACTTGGGCAGAGGTATTCGGAATAAAGAAAAGAGCGAAGAGAAGAGAGAGCACTATTCCAGTAGAATTCCCCTTTGTCATTTCTAAAAATTCGTATTTCTTGCCTCCTAACATCCCGTTATCCTCTTCTTTTAAAATATCCCAACAACTTTTTCACATAACTTTCATCTACACGACAACTTAAAACGCCAGCTCCACTTTTTAGGAAAGCATCGTTAAATTCTGCGACACGTTCCTGATAATATTTGCTGTAATTTCTTCGTACTTTTTTGGAACCTGTGTTTACCAACATAAGCTCCCCAGTTTCTTCATCTTCCATCTGTACCATCCCCAAGTTTGGGATTTCTTCTTCCCGGCGATCGTAAATACGAATACCGGTAACATCGTGTTTCTTCGAGACTATTTTTAGGGTATCTCGATATCCCTCTGTAATAAAATCTGAAAGCACAAACACAATGGCTTTCTTTTTCATTACGTTGGTTAGGTATTTTAATGCTTGGGCTATATCGGTTTGCTTGCTCTTGGGCTGAAACTCGATTAACTCCCTAATGATTCGCAGAACGTGGGACTTCCCTTTTTTCGGCGGAATGAATAACTCAATTCCATCGGAAAAAAGAATAAGCCCAATTTTATCGTTGTTCTGCATGGCCGAAAAAGCCAAGGTTGCGGCAATTTCGGTTACGATTTCATTTTTGAACTGGGTGTCCGTTCCGAAGAATTCAGATCCACTGATATCCACTACCAGCATCATGGTCAATTCACGCTCTTCTTCGAAAACCTTTACAAAGGGTTCGTTGTATCGGGCGGTAACATTCCAATCGATATTACGAACATCGTCCCCAAACTGATATTGGCGTACTTCAGAAAAAGTCATCCCACGTCCCTTGAACGTACTATGGTATTCTCCTCCAAACACATGATCGCTAAGACGACGTGTTTTGATTTCGATCTTACGTACCTTTTTTAGAAGTTCTTTCGTGTCCATATCTTTCAGTGAACAGTGGGCAGTTGCCAGCTAGCAGTAAGGAATTCATTTCATGATCCGGCTGCAAACTGCATACTGATTACGGCCTACTGACTAGGGTACTTCGATTACGTTTACGATCTTGTTGATGATATCTTCTGAAGTAATGTTTTCCGCTTCAGCTTCGTAGGTAACCCCAATACGGTGGCGCAATACATCATGAACCACAGCGCGAACATCTTCGGGGATTACATAACCGCGCCTTTTGATAAAGGCATAGCATTTAGCAGCCATGGCCAGATTAATACTTCCCCTTGGCGAAGCCCCAAAACCAATAAGTGCTTTTAAATCGCTCAAGCCATAGTTCTCCGGCGTACGGGTAGCAAATATGATATCTAAAATGTATTTCTCAATTTTTTCGTCCATGTACACCTCACGAACCGCTTCTTGAGCACGCTTGATCTGATCCAAGGTAACCACAGGGTTCACCTGTTCGAAACCTCCTTTGAGGTTCTGGCGTATGATCAACTGCTCCTCTTCCAGCTTCGGGTATTTGATAACTGTTTTCAGCATAAATCGGTCAACCTGCGCTTCGGGAAGTGGGTAGGTTCCTTCTTGTTCTATGGGGTTTTGCGTAGCCATTACCAGGAAGGGTTTTTCCAAAATGAACGTATCGTCACCAATGGTCACCTGTTTTTCCTGCATGGCCTCCAGCAATGCCGATTGCACTTTTGCGGGCGCCCTATTGATTTCGTCCGCCAAAACGAAATTGGCGAAGATCGGTCCCTTCTTAATGCTAAAATCGTTGGCCTTCATGTTGTAGATAAGGGTCCCCACTACATCGGCAGGAAGTAAATCTGGGGTAAACTGAATACGGCTAAACGATCCGTGCACGGCCTTGGAAAGTGTATTGATCGCCAGCGTCTTTGCCAATCCCGGAACCCCTTCCAGAAGAATGTGACCCTGACCCAACAAACCGATGAGCAATCGCTCTACCATGTGTTTTTGTCCCACAATCACTTTGTTCATTTCCAAAGCGAGAATATCCACAAAAGCACTTTCCTTTTCTATTTTCTCATTCAATGCGCCTATATCTAGGGCAGTAGCTGTCTGTTCCATACGTATTTTAGTTCAATAATTTCATTCAAAATTTGAATGGGATGCAAATTCAATATTTATGCCGAGAGTTGCTGTTAACAATTGGTTAAAACTTCTAGTAAATAAAAGGGCTAACGCACTTTTTACTAATTTCAAATTTTTAACTTTAAGACGCGCTAAAAATATAAAATGGAGCCAAAATTTTCAAGGATCATTCAAGGATGTATGACATGGGGTGCCTGGGGCAAGCAACTGTCTAAAAACGAGATGGTTTCACTCTTAAAACACAGTATCGATGTGGGTATTACTACTTTTGACCATGCCGATATCTACGGCGATTATACCACCGAACAGGAATTCGGCGCTGCATTTGCCGAAAGTGGAGTGTCCCGGGAGGACATTCAAATCATTTCCAAATGTGGTATTCAGTATGTAGGATCGACGCGGGATAATGAAATAAAACACTATCAGTATGATGCCGATTACATCATTTGGAGTGCCCAGAAGTCTATAAACGACTTACAATGCGATTACCTGGATTTGTTATTGCTGCATAGGCCGAGTCCTTTGATGGATCGGGATGAGATAAAAAAAGGGGTTGCCCATCTCATGGAAAAGGAACTCATTAGAAGCTTCGGGGTTTCCAACTTCACGGTTTCACAAATGCAATTGATCGATAGCCGTGAGTTTATTCATGCCAACCAGATCGAATTCAGTTTAACTTCACACCAAGCCATGTTCGATGGCACATTGGACTTTATGCAATTAAATGCCATCACCCCTATGTGCTGGAGTCCCTTGGGAAAACTATTCCGTGAAGATGATGAACAAACGCAACGAATTCATGCCTTGTTGGAAGAGTTAACCATTAAGTACAACGCTTCGAAAGATCAATTGCTGTTGGCCTGGATTTTAAAGCACCCTGCTGGGATACACCCTGTTATTGGAACCACGAGCCCAGAACGAATTGCATTGGCAGCTCAGGCATCAAATATCGATTTGTCCCAAGTAGATTGGTTCCGGATGCTGGTTGCCTGCCAAGGACACAAGGTCCCTTAACACAAGAACCTCATGAATAAAAATAATCACTTGGCCCTTATTACTGGTGCTACTTCAGGAATTGGTTTGGCCACAGCCCAGTTGTTTGCCGAACAGGGCATAGCCCTTATCCTTTGTGGAAGACGACAGGATCGACTGAACGAGCTACAGAAGGAACTTTCAGAAAAAACCAGAGTACATGTTTTAAATTTCGATGTGCGCGATCGGGAAGAGGTATTTGAAAAAATTGCAACACTTCCAGAAGCATTCTCTTCCATCGACATTCTTATTAATAATGCAGGGAATGCGCACGGTTTGGATCCTATTCAGACTGGAAATGTAGACGATTGGGACGCCATGATGGATATTAATGTAAAAGGATTACTATATGTTTCCAAAGCAATCCTGCCGGGCATGCTCGAAAGGGAAAAAGGCCACATTGTAAATATCGGCTCTACCGCGGGCAAGGAAGTATACCCCAAAGGAAATGTGTATTGTGCCAGCAAACATGCTGTCGATGCTATCACGACAGGGATGCGATTGGACCTCAACGGCAAGGGGATTAAAGTGAGCGGAATTAATCCGGGATTGGTTCAAACAGAATTCAGTGAAGTACGTTTTAAAGGGGATAAAGAACGGGCGGATAAAGTATATCAAAATTATACTCCCTTGTATCCTGAAGACATCGCCGAAATTATTTGGTTTGCCGTTTCACGACCTGCACATGTTAACATTGCAGATCTTACCGTGATGTGCTTGGACCAAGCGAGTAGTACGATTGTGAACAAAAAATAATTCCCCTGTCCCCTCGAGCGCCCGCCTGACGGACGGACAGGCAGTCGAGAGGTCATGAATTGTGAAAATAAATTTATAGGGTTCGCCTTGCACCTGACAAAAAAATGATCAATAAACGTCTTCTTATCAAACAACTTTTAGCTCATAATGATGAGAGTAGTTTTTATGATAAGAAGCGAAAAATCGATTTGGGCAGTAAGGAGGGAAAGGCTAAATTCCTGAAGCATATCTGTGCCCTGAGTAATAGCAACCCTGCCAATAACAGCTACATTGTTATTGGGGTTGAAGACGAAGGCAATGAAATTCGCGGGGTCGATTTCTTCGATGACAGTAAAATCCAGAATCTGGTAAACGCTTACCTTCACAACCCACCACTTATTTCGTATGAAAATGTAATGTTCCCACATCTTCCCGATGATAAAGTTGTGGGACTAGTCACCATTCGCCCTACGGGTGAGATCACCTCATTGAGAAAGAACATTTGGAAGTATTGGGGTGGATCCATTTTTCTTAGGGATGGCAGTATTTCGATGCCCAAGGATTTCGATATCGAAATCAAAGACGTGAATTCCCATATTGTAAAATCAATCGAAAATAGGGCAAAAAACAATATTGAGCATACGTTGGATGGGGTTATTGATTTTATCAATGTTCGACACAGCGAATTGGATTCGCATTACAAGGTTTTCAAGGAACAATTTGTGGTATGCTGGGCAGGTAATACCAAACAGGTTAAAGGAGAAACCTATTACTCCAGAATGGATATAGAGCTTATTAATGAGCAGGTGCGACTCTTCTATTCGGCATTGGATGAAGTAAGTATTTCTCATAATGAAGACAGCTATACCATTACTGAATTCGTGCATTTAGGACTAAATGAAAACTACAAGTATTACCCTTTGGAAGAAGTGAGTATTACCTTTCACGAAAACGGCTTTTACAATATAGATACGCAGCTTATATTCGAACCCCCGCAATTTAACAAACGAACCCTCTACCACATTTACAATACGAATAATGCTCTTGTAGAAAAACTGAAAAAAGGCATTCCCTTGCGACCACAGGACGAAAAAGATCTTCGGCATTTACCAGCTACTTATCTTATCTGCTTTCTGAACGATTTTCAGGATGCGAAGAAAAAATTACTGGAAGCCAAACCTTTTTTGAAACAAAAAGGGGGAAATCTATACCAATCGTTTAAAGATTCGGTTCGAATCCTTCGGAAAGTAAAGTACAGTTAACAATAGATTTCCATTAATTCACTAAATTTAAAATTCAACTATTCAAACACTAACATCTATGGGACTTTTTGACAAGATCAAGGAAAAACTGAGCAATGAATTTATAGATATCGTCGAATGGCTCGACTATACCGATGATACCATCTGTCACCGATTTGAACGCTATCAGAACGAAATAAAGAATGGAGCCAAGCTCATTGTCCGGGAAGGACAGACCGCCGTTTTTGTGAACGAAGGTCAATTGGCAGACGTATTTACACCGGGCACATATACACTCGACACACAAAACCTACCTATTTTGGCTACCCTGAAAGGTTGGAAGTATGGCTTCAACAGTCCGTTCAAGGCGGAGGTTTATTTTGTAAACACCCATTTATTTACCGACGAAAAATGGGGGACCAAAAACCCAATCACCCTAAATGACGAACGTTTTGGATTGGTAGAAATCAGGGCCTTCGGAACCTATGCTTTCCGCATTAGCGATGCGGGGAAATTTATCATCGATATTGTAGGAACGGATAACAACTTCACCAATTTCGAGATCAACGAACACCTCAAAAGCCTTATCGCAACGCGCTTTACCGATACGGTTGGGGAAGCCAATCTTCCTATCGAATTGTATGCCGCCAATACTTCAGAATTAAGTGAAACATGCAAGGAGGTAATGCAGCCAGAATTCCAAAGTGTTGGAATCTCCCTGGAGAAATTCTATATCGAAAATGTGTCCATGCCTGAAGATCTCAAGAAGGAGATTTTTGAATACAGCCGTATTGATAAATTGGACTTGGACAAATTGACCAAATTCAAAACCGCGAAAGCCATTGAGGCAGCAGCGGCCAACGAAGGAGGCACCGCTGGAGCCGGAATGGGAATGGGAATGGGCTTCGTACTGGCACAGCAAATGGGTGGTATGATGAGCCCACAAATGGGAGGCACACAACCCGTTGCTGCACCGCAGGCTGTTCCACCGCCAATGCCAACGGCGGTTCAGTACTTTTATGCACACAATGGACAACAAGCCGGCCCCGTAGGTTTTGAACAACTGAAGGCATTGTTCGCCAACCGTACCGTGAATAAGGATACCTTGGTGTGGAAGCAGGGAATGGGCAATTGGACAGCATTGAAAGATGTAGAAGAATTGAAAGCGTTCTTAGGCGGAAGCACACCTCCACCGCTACCGGGAGCTTAAAAATTGAATTCAATAAAAGAGAGAAGAGATTAAACAGAGAAGAGAATAGAGACCAAGAGGAGACCATAGTTACGTGTTTAAAAAATTGGCATATACCATATTTGTTTTAATGGGAAGCGTTCTCGTTTTTATAACGGTAGCCTCTTTTTCAATGCTTAGCTTTTCTGATCAACGCGAATACAGATGCGCTACAGAAGTTCCTGAACTTTATTGCGGCACCCAACCCGAGGTTTTTTCTGAAAGCGGAGCAGAAGGAAGGCAACTATTTATGGCGAATTGTGCAGCTTGCCATAAGCTGAAGGGTATAATTAATCGTCCACATCTTCGCAAGGCACTTATTGAAAATGAAGAACCGTATGAAGGATTTTTCTTCACATATCTTTCAAAAGAAGATTCCCTTCAGAAAGTAAAGAACCCTTATGTTGTGGCATTGAAAGATACCTATCCTACCGGCAACGTTCATAAGTTTCGTATAACAGAAGAAGACTATAAAAACCTATTGACCTATTTAAAAGAACTCCAATGACCTCATTTGATCCATACTCTCTGATCTCTTTTCTAAATTCTCATTTCTAAACCAGAATGCAAGACAAACCCATTCAGAAATCGGAACTCAAGAAATCCTGCATCAATTGTGGGGCGGAGTTGCTTTATGCACCAGGCACAACTCAGCTGGAATGTGGGTATTGTGGTCATAAAGAGGAAATTCCTGCTTCAGAAAACACCTTCGAAGAACTGGAACTTAAACCCTATCTCGAGGCCTTGGGGTCACTTTCCCATAGCGAAGCAATCTCAATGCTTACGTGCAAGAACTGTGGTGCCAATCAACATGTAGAAGAAAACTACAAATCCCTGCATTGTGTGTATTGCAGTTCACCGCTCATTGTGGAAGATATGCGCAAGGAGGAATGGATTTTACCTGGTGCAGTGCTTCCCTTTCAGATTGATCAAAAGAAAGCACACATCATTTTTCAGCAATGGGTAAAGAAATTATGGTGGGCGCCCAATAAACTGAAAAAAGCCTCCCTCGATCCAAAGAACACCAAAGGGCTCTACGTGCCCTATTGGACCTTCGATGCTCAACTTTTCGCTTCATACTCAGGTCAACGTGGTGATTACTACTATGTAACTGTACCTTATACCACCACCGTGAATGGTAAAACGGTGCAACGTACGCGACAGGAACGAAGAACCCGATGGACTCCCGCCAGCGGAAATATTTCAGGGTTTATTGACGACACATTGATTAAAGCTTCCAAACAAAGATCGGGTGTAATTCCCACCAAAGTCGCACATTGGAATTTAAAAGCTTTAGCACCTTTTGACAGTGGTTATTTAGCTGGTTTTGTTACAGAAAAATACACCATCCCGCTAAAGGAAGGTCATTTGGAATCGAACAAGGAAGCAGAACGCATCGCAGATCGATGGGCCCGAAGGGATATTGGAGGTGATACACAACGGGTGCATTCCATCAACATGAAATTAAGTGATGAAACGTTTAAGCACATCTTGCTTCCTGTTTTTGTGAGTGCTTATGTTTTTAAAGGTAAGCGCTACAATTTTTTCGTGAATGGACAGACAGGAGTGCTCTCAGGGAAACGACCCTATTCCTTCTGGAAGATCTTTTTCTTTGTTGTTTCCATCATTGCCATTATTGCAACATTAGTGTACTTCTTAAACGATCAGCAGGCATGAGAACATTAGTTGTTGGCGATATTCATGGCGGTTTAAATGCCTTGAAACAGGTATTGGAAAGGGTGAACCCCAACAAAGACGACGAGTTTATTTTTCTAGGGGATTATGTAGATGGTTGGAGTCATGCTGCGGAGACAGTTTCCTTTCTCCTCCAATTTTCAAAAGAACATCGCTGTGTTTTTATCCGAGGAAATCACGATTACCTTATGCATCGTTATTTAAAGTACGATGATAAAAATCCTATTTGGTTACGAAGTGGTGGCATAGCTAGCATGGAAAGTTATCACCCTCTTTCTAATACCGAAAAGGAGGACCATATCAATTTTTATGAAGGTCTTACAAACTACCATATCGACAATTCAAACCGGCTCTTTGTCCATGCTGGTTTTACCAATGTGAATGGCATTAACTACGAGCATTACAAAAATTTAGTGTATTGGGATCGAACCCTGTGGGAAACGGCCTGTGCTTTGGATCCTTCCCTTACGCCCGATGATGTGCGTTATCCCAAACGACTCGCCCAATATTCAGAAATTTACATAGGTCATACCCCGGTAACAAAAATGGGGTATACGGTTCCCTTAAATTTTGCGAATGTCTGGAACATTGATACGGGGGCTGCTTTTAAAGGTCCTTTAACGATTTTCAATATCGACTCTAAAGAATACTGGCAAAGCGATCCAGTTTATCAACTGTACCCCAATGAAACCGGAAGAAATTAAGGAGCGAAGGGAGAAATGAGGATCTGTCGTTCTTCGGTTACAACATGACAATCATCTGCTGTTTTTCCCACTGTGATTCCGTTTAGGTTAGCTGGTGTATACAGTTGGGATGTTATGGAGATATTATAGGTTCCCTCACGTTCTGCCGCGCCCAACCAAGCTCCTCCACTAAATTCAAGATCTTCGGAATAGTTTCCGTCAGTAGCAGTCACTGTAATTCCAGTACCGACAGCATTTCCAGTGGTATTATCCAATACTTCAATTCGTAAACCAAAAACCAATACTTCCGTACATGCGGTTGCACCGTCTCCTCCATCATCACTATTGCAGGCAAAAAGAGTAAATACTAACAAGAAATACAGATATCGTTTCATAGATTTTTTTTAGCAAGTTACGAAAATGTACTTTTCCTATCAACCTTGTAGGTATTCTTTGTAAACGGCGATGGGAATAAGTGCCGTCCAGCCACAAAAATCTTTTTTGGCCGGCATCCCGTAGGAAATGAGATCGGGTGCATAATTCTCCCAGAAAGTTCCAGTAGCCTCATAAACCGTAGCGACATTTCGGTACACCTTAGAAGCCAAATCTACCGCCAATTCTTGGTGTCCATTGGCTGTAAGTCCTTTCAATACCATATAAACCGTTGGGGCCCAAACACCTCCAAGCCAGTAATCACCCCAACCCACATAATCGGGATCTGCAGCCGATAGTGCCGGCAAAGGCATTTTTCTATAGAACTCGTTCGGGTCTTTTAAGTGACCCAGGAATGCGTCCATTTTGTCTTCAGGCACCAATTTCCCTAATAATGCCCAATACATCCCAATATGCCTTCTGGGTACTTGCTTCCCGAAACCGAGATCGTAGTAAAATTTATCCGATTCGCTCCAGCACTTTTCGTTCAAGGCCGTTTTTATCTTGGAATGAATCTCTTGGTAATAGGCGACATCGGAATCGTTACCCGTTTCCTTAGCAATGTCGATAAGCTGCAGTGCATACATCGCCATTTGCGCAGAAAAATCGACCAACCTTGCCTGTTTGTTCCAAACACCTTGCTTGGTGAGTACATATTCGGCAATAAAGGTATTTAGTTTGGTTTCCCCGGAGGCATTCATTGCTGCTAATTGATCCCCCAATTCATGGTGGGTCATTCCATTTCCTTCGGTGGGTTCCCAATCACGGGGTGCCCTTGGGATATTATCCATCCCCATCCCCAAAGTATCTCCATAGAACAGATCATCCTCCATCATATAGGTATTCACATGAAACTGAAAGTTCTTCTTTAGGATGGGATACACTTTCTGAAGCCGATCCACATTTTTGGAAACGGCATAAATTTCGGTTTCAGCAAAAGCCAATAGGGGTGGGTTAATGGAAACCGGGTGATCCTTACTCCACAGCGGTTCCCCTGTGTGACGGTATTCCCTACAGATATATCCATCGTCTTCCATACGATCGTAAAAATTGTCCAACGCCTGATATACCGGCAATTCGTCCAAATGGTATTTGGCAAAGCAACACATGAAACAGGTATCCCAGAGGAAGATATTCTTCGAAAAAGCAGCATCGATAAAGGGCTTCTTGAAAAAGGCCTCCGAATCCCCACCACGCACTTTGGCCTTGGTGATTTCCAGAGCCTTATCATACATTTCCTTGGCCAGTTCGTCAGTTACTTTATCACTATCGGTTGAAATCACCTTTGCTGAATTTTCTTCAGAAGAAGTTTCGGCACATGCGTTTAACATTCCGAGTCCTACCACGCCTGTGGCAAGGGTTACATTTTTGGCAAAATCTCTGCGTTTCATAGGAAGGTTTTGTTTTTAGATAACTAAAAATACCTAAAAAATATCGAGATATTTCAATGCTTCCCCCGATTCAGAAAAAGTATTTTATTCATTCGTAATGTGTTGGGTATATAAACGTCCAATTTTTATAAATAAAGACCTTCCTTTAGAAAGTTCCTGTCTTCTTTCACTTTGGAAACATATTTATACATTAAATTAAAGTTTCATTGAGATTAAAACGTATGGAGAATAAGGTAAAGTAATGATGCCCAAAACGAACCACATATTATTCGTGAAAGCGGTATTCATTACGATCGTGTTCGGACACATCCAAAAGTCCATGGCTCAATCGTTCCATGGATTGGGATCTAGCCGGTATGGTGGCGTTCAAAATGTGGTCTTCAACCCTGCCCTTATCAGTGCACAGGAAAATAAATATAGTTTCCATGTTTTATCGATCTATTCTGCTTTGGGGAGTGATTATTCCGCCATCGAATTTGGAGAGGGAGTAGGCATTCGACAAGGATTTCAGTACAATGATGATCGTCG
>JAHQVM010000064.1 GCA_019634365.1 Flavobacteriaceae bacterium
CAATGACTATTGCATTTGATGGTGCTCAAACTGTAAGTGCAAATGCAACAGGATTAACCAGAGCTTCTGGTAGTTCGTATATTATGAGACCGGCAACTGGTCGTGAGGTAACAATTAATGTTACTGCTACTTTGCCTGGTGGAGAAAGAAAGACCGATAATAAAACTTTCCGTATAAAAGACATCCCACGTCCGGTAGGAACCATTCGTGGAGAAACTGGAGACGGAGGATGTGTGCGTATGCAACGTCAAGGTCTTGAGATTTCAAGTGTTGGAGCTATCTTGGAAGATTTCGATTTCGATCTTAACCTAAATGTTACTGGGTTTAAGTTCAAAGTTTCGGGTCAACCTACGGTAGCCGTAAGCGGAAGAAAATTAGATGGACCTGCCAAGAACGCTTTGCGTAGAGCAAGACGCGGTGAAACCGTTCAAATTTTCGATATCAACGCAAGAATTGCGAACAATTCTGGATATAAGCTGAAGAAGATCTCTCCAGTTTGTATCGAGTTAACAAACTAAAAAAGTAAATTTCGTTTTTATGAATTTGAGACATGTTGTTTTAAGTGGAATTGGCCTTCTTCTGGGTGTGAGTGCAACGGCACAAATCAACATCCTGAATGCCAAGACTCCCGATGATATTGGGGTAAAGACAGAAGCACAGATCGCTTACGATAACGACGAGCCACTTCCATATGGCTACGTGGATGAGCGCGATGTACTTTGGTCCAAAACCACATGGGAGTATATAGATCTTGACGAGCGAGTGAATTTCCCATTGTATTACCCAATCGACACCAACAACATTGGAGCAGAGAGACGTTCATTATATGACGTATTGGTAAAAGGAATCAAAACCGGTGAGATTGAGCACGTTTATGCAGACTCATATTTTACCGAAAAAAGAACCCTAGGCGATCTAGGCGCTTCTTTGGTGTACCGTGATACTACCGATTTAGGTATCGAGCAGTACAACGCCGAAGGAAGGGTAGATCCAGAATACATCCGGGAGTTTACCTTGGATGCTGGAGATATTCAAGCTTGGAAAGTAAGAGGGTATTGGTACCTTGACAAGCGCCAAGGGGAATTGAGATACCGAATGTTGGGTATCTGTCCCGTTGCCAATGAAGCGCGTTCCAAAGCGTTCGATGATGAAGGAATTGATGCCTCTGTAGATTTGTTCTGGGTTTGGTTCCCAGCGGCAAGGCCGGTATTGCATAAAGCAAAGGCCTTTAACCGCAAGAACACTTCCCAGCCCATTTCCTATGATCACCTTCTTAACTCAAGAAGATTCCATGGAGTGGTGTACAAAGAAGATAATGTTCAGGGAGACCGAAGTGTATCCGACTATATCAATGACAATGCATTGATGCAGTTATTAGAATCTGATCGAATCAAAGAACAAATTCGTAACATCGAAATCGATATGTGGAACTACTAATAGTTTCAAATTAGATGATATATTGCCCTCCATTGCGTAGCTTTGGAGGGTTTTTTTATGAAAGAGGTTGAATTTATAGTAGTAGGGCTTGGTATAGCAGGTGTTTCTTTTTGTGAACGACTCCTAGGGTCCAAAAAGGAATTCGTGGCCTTAGATGGGCCCAAAATGGCCGCTACGGCGGTTGCTGGGGGAATTGTGAATCCAGTGGTACTTAAAAGGTTCACTCCGGTTTGGAATGCAGCGCTATTTTTGGAAGAAGCAATCCCTTTCTACCAAACCATACAATCGCGCCTTCAAATTGATTTTTTCAGGGAAACGGAAATCCTTAGAGTATTTTCTAATGTTCAGGAACAGAATGAATGGTCGGTGGCAAGTAGTTCCCATAAATTAAAGGATTTTCTCAATCCGGAATTACTTTCGAACAATGGCCCTGAGCTGAATGCCCCTTATGGCCTCGGAGCGATGCAGACCGCCCTACTATTGAATACACTTCGTTTGTTGGAAGCCTATCGCTCCTTCTTGAAGGATCGGGTCGTGCAGGAAGAGTTTCGATATGAAGAGGTTGTAATGAAAGAGGATGCCATAGCGTACAAAAACATTCGGGCGAAGCACCTTGTTTTTGCCGAAGGAGCAAGCGTGATAAACAACCCATTCTTTCAAGTGGAAGGCCTAATACCAAAAAAAGGGGAGTACATTACCATTAGATCTGAGAATCTGAATATTGACAAGGTAGTCAAAGGCCCATTTTTTCTGATTCCCCTGGGAGACCATTTGTACAAAGTGGGAGCCACATTTGCCCATGGCGACATGACCTATGAGAACACTGAAAAAGGAAGGGAGCAATTAACAGACGCAGTAGCGAAAATGATCCATGGTCCCTTTGAGGTGGTGGATCAGGTTGCTGGCATGCGTCCTACCGTTAAAGACAGAAAGCCTCTATTGGGGAGTATTTCAGATAAAAAGATTCAATTTTTTAATGGATTGGGCACCCGCGGATTGCTCATGGCACCGTTGCTTTCAAAACTATTGCTGGATCATATAGAAACGGGAACCGATTTACCTTCAGAAATGGATATTAAGAGGTTTTCTTCCGGTCGAACTTGAAAAAGAAATTGATCCAAATATTTCTAGATAGTCGAACGATGATGGGCAACAAGATGATCAAGGTTCCAACGATCACTAGAAAAGATTGAAACCGATTTAGGTTCAGAAAAAAGAATGCGATCACAAAGGCGGCGATGGCAAAGGCAACCCCAACTCCATAACTCACATACATAGCGCCGTAAAAGAAAGAAGGTTCAATTTTGAATTTGGTGTCGCAATGAGAGCAACGCTCGTTCATTTTCAACGTTTTGGAAAAATGATATGCATTGGAACTCTCGTACATTTTGCCCTCTTGGCAAACAGGGCATTTTCCCGTAAAGATGCTGTAGATCTTGGTGCCTTTTAAGAATGACATAGGCCGTTTTTTTGGTACTGCAAAATTAAGCATCTTTGCACAAATTATGTGTTGAAAGAATGCTAAACATTCACAATATTTCGGTTTCCTTTCAAGGGGAATATTTGTTCCAAGGAATCACTTTTATGCTAACACCGGGTGACCGGGTTGGATTGGTAGGGAAGAATGGTGCCGGTAAATCTACTTTACTCCGAATCATTTCAGGAGAACAGGAATATGACGAGGGGTCCATTGCAACCGATAAGGAGATTTCCATTGGTTTTTTAAAACAGGACATCGACTTTGTTAAGGGCCGCACCGTGTTGGAAGAATCCTACGAAGCCTTTACACTCATAAAGGAGCATGAGAAGAAATTGGAAGCCATCAATGAACAATTGGCCGAGCGCACAGATTATGAAAGTGAATCCTATAACCAATTGCTCATCGATTTAAACGAAGTTCAGCATCAATATGAAATTCATGGAGGGTATCACTATCAAGGGGAGACAGAACGCATTCTTCAGGGATTGGGTTTTCAACGGGAAGACTTCAATAAGCTAACCGATACGTTTTCTGGAGGGTGGCGAATGCGAATTGAATTGGCCAAACTGCTCCTTCAGAACCATGATATCCTGTTACTGGATGAGCCTACCAACCATTTGGATATCGAATCTATTTTATGGTTAGAGGATTTTTTAAAAGCCTATCCCGGAGCCGTCATGTTGGTGTCCCACGATAAGATGTTTTTGGACAATGTAACCAATAGGACCATTGAGATTTCGCTGGGTAAAATTTATGATTATCCCAAGCCTTATTCCAAGTACCTGCAATTGCGAAATGAGATGCGGGAACAACAATTGGCCGCACAAAAGAATCAGCAAAAACAGATTGAGCATACCGAAAAGCTCATTGAAAAATTCAGGGCCAAGGCTACCAAAGCCACGATGGCACAGTCACTTATCAAAAAATTGGACAAACTCGAACGAATCGAAGTCGATGAGGATGACAATGCCGTAATGACCTTGCGTTTTCCTATTTCGGTAACACCCGGGAAGGTCGTGATTACTGCCGAGGGAGCTTCAAAAAGTTATGGTGAGAAAGAAGTATTGCGCAGCATTGATCTTTTGGTAGAACGGGATAGCAAAATTGCCTTCGTTGGTCAAAATGGACAAGGAAAATCCACCTTGGCCAAGATGATCGTGGGGGAAATTGAGTACGGCGGTGATTTGCAATTGGGACACAATGTTCAGATTGGGTATTTCGCCCAGAACCAAGCCGATTATTTAGATGGTTCGAAAACGGTAGAGGATACCATGTTGGATGCTGCCGATGAAAAAACACGCCCCAGGGTTCGGGACATACTTGGAGCCTTCTTGTTTCGCGGGGAAGAAGTAGATAAATATGTACGGGTGCTTTCGGGAGGGGAACGGAACCGTTTGGCACTGGCCAAACTTCTACTTCAACCTTTCAACGTGCTTGTCATGGATGAGCCTACCAACCATTTGGATATAAAATCCAAGAATGTATTAAAAGAAGCGCTTAAGAATTTTCAGGGAACTTTAATCTTGGTTTCCCACGACAGGGACTTCCTTCAAGGATTGACCAACAAGGTGTATGAGTTTAAGGACCGCAAGATTAAGGAATACCTCGGCGATATCGAATTCTTTTTGGAAGAACGAAACCTTCAGAATTTAAGAGAGGCTGAGAAGCGGACGCAATCCGAAACGAAGGAGGAGAAACCCAAGGAAACTACAGGGAAGCTAAGTTATGAGCAGCAAAAGAAGCTGAAATCCTTGAATAACAGATTGAGTAAGGTGGAGGCATCCATCAACAAATTGGAGAGGGAGATCAAGGAAATCGACGTGGAACTTTCCATCAACTACGACGAAACCATTTCCCAGCCCAATTTCTTCGATGATTATCAGGCTAAGAAAAAGCAATTGGATGATTTCATGGAGGAATGGGAGTCCATTCAAGAATCCATTGATTTACACTCGTAAAAAGGGGGTTTTCCCTCTGTTTTTTATCATTTTTTAGGGATACATTGCCATATCTATTGTTTTAATAAAATCTGGGGATATGAGCGATCAAAAGAAATTTAAATTATGTATTACCATGGCAGGTGCCGTATCTGCTGGGGGATATACAGCTGGTGTGTTGGATTATTTGTTGGAGACCCTTGAGCTTTGGGAACAGGCCAAGGACAAGAACCGAAAATTAGGCAAGGATCATCCAGACTACGATACTTCCATCCCTATGCACGACGTGGAGATTGATGTGATCAGCGGTTCCTCTGCGGGCGGTATTTCAGGAACATTGACTATGTTGGCCCTTGCCAATAAGAATCATAAGGGTTTTGGAGAGAAGAACCCCAATGGCGACAATAACGTCTTTTACAAAAGTTGGGTGGAAATGGCAGATGACAATCAGAGTGATACCCTCGAAAAACTTTTGAATACTCGCGATTTGGAAGAACATGATGAGATTCGTTCGCTACTCAATACCGAGGCCATCGAAGTGATCGCCGATAAGGCACTGAGCATCGATGAGCAGCGATCTGTGCCAGCGTATGCATCCAAAAGCTTGGACCTCATTCTCACTACGACCAATTTAAGGGGAGTGAATTTCCGGGTGAATTTTGACGGTAACTCCAATACTTCTTCTGGTGGTACCGTAATTACCAATCATGGCGGTTTTTTTAGGTATAAACTAACGAACGACCAATTTGCACCTGGAATTCCTAAGAAGGGATCTGGCAATGACGATGATCTTTACTATGTCCTGGATTTTAAGGAGGATAAGGATATGGAGTACCTAAAAGGGGCCACATTGAGTACCGCTGCCTTTCCTATAGGCCTTAAATCGCGAAAGATTAGTATTTCGAGTGAATATATTAAACGCTATCCAAGGTATTTGTTTGGTACTTCTGATGGCATTACTCCGATCATCCCTGAGGGAGAGAATTATACTTTTAATTCGGTCGATGGTGGGTTGATCAATAACGAACCCTATGGAATTGGCCTTAAAATGCTCCGGGAAAAAAACCCTAATCATTTTAAAGAAGGCAAGTATGCTGTTCTAATGATTGATCCTTTCCCGAATAAGGATCAGGATGTAGAAGAGACCGGGAGCAGTATTCTGAAGATTGCAGGTGGAATGTTCAAGGCATTACGAAATCAGGTCATGTTTAACCAGGATGGAATTATCGATGCCTTGTCATTGGAAGATCGAACGAAGTTTTTGGTGGAGCCCATTCGCAAGGTGGAGAACGACCAAGGCAAATGGGTACGGGCCAAGAGCGACTTGGCAGCTGCACCAATAAGTGGTTTTGCAGGATTTTTAAGCAAAAAATTTAGAGCCCACGATTTTCAGTTGGGAAGGAGGAATTGCCAATCTTTTCTAAGGTATTACTTTGCCGTACCAGAAGATAAAATAGAAAGCCGCCTCTGTCATAAAGCAGAGAAAGAAGCGATGGATCGATTCCAGTTCATGGTACCTCCACGAGATCCCAACGGAAATAAATTCTTTCCCATCATACCCGATATGCGGGTTTTGAGCAATTTTGATGAGAAGGTCGATCTAGCGACCTACGGTAAGGATGCGTTTATCGAATTGCTGCCGTATCCCAAACTTTCATTTTCAAGATTCGAAAAAAAATACAAAAAGCGGATCAAAACAAGGATTGGTAAAATTTCCAAGGGTCTTATAGGAAGTAATTTTTTGGGAAGTTTGGCCAACTTTTTCTTTATCAAAAAACGGGGATACAAAACTGTTGCCAATGGAATCAAAGATTCGTTGGGCAGTTTCGATCTGTTGGAATAACTTTGGAGAATGATCGAGCATTTTTTCCAATGTCCCTACTGTTGGGAATCCGTTTCCATGTTGTTGGATCCATCGGTGAGCACTTCCTATATCGAAGACTGCGAGGTATGCTGTAATCCCATTCAAGTGACCACTCAATTTACAGGTGGAGAATTGATAGCCTTTACGGTGGAAAGTATTCAGCAGTAATTTTTATCTTTACAAGAAGCAAACCTTAACTAATTTTCCGTGTTTTTGAATTTCAATCTTGGCGATGATATCGTTGGGTACATTGTGGACGGTGTTATGGATCGACCTTCCATAGAATACTTGCGTGATGAAATTTTAAAACGTTTGGAAACGCATGATACCATTAGCGTATATCTAGAAGATGGCGGTGTACGACGATTTTCCTTAAGTTCTATGGTGATCACCACCTTGTTTCCACATAGACATAGGAGAAGGATCCGTAGGGCGGCTATGGTTACAGATCGATCCTGGATACACTTTATTTGCTGGTTAAACAACTTTTTGGTGGATACCCAGATCAAGAATTTTAAGATTAGGGACCGTATGAAGGCAATCGACTGGATTTCTGAGGAATCTAATGCTCAGTAGATCAGGGGGTTTTGTTTATTCGGGATATCAATTTCTAAAAGTTGGCGGTACATGCCCAGTCTAGGGTTTTTCTTTGTACCTTAACATCACAATACCCCAAGCATGCTTTCAGGTTTTAGTTTCGCAAAAGATACCGTTGGTTATATCATCGAAGGAAGGATGGATACCGAAGCTATTAATAGGCTTCGTGCAAAGATTCTTGAAAAGTTCGAAGAACAGGAGAAGATCAATTTATATCTGGAAGATTCTGGAATAGAGAGTTTTAGTCTGAATGCTGTTTTCATCGCTACCTTGTTTCCGTTAGAACATGCCGATCGATTCCATAAGATTGCTTTGGTTACCAATAGAAAATGGATTCACCTCTTGGGGAATATGGATTCTTTAATTGCCAAGGTGAATATCAAGAACTTCACGACCGAGAACCGAATGGATGCCATGGCCTGGATTGCCAAAAAGGAATAGTTTCCATAATTTATTTTTCATTCCATTTGTCGGATTTAAAAGACTGTTGTATCTTTGCCGTCCACATCGCGGGATAGAGCAGTAGGTAGCTCGTCGGGCTCATAACCCGAAGGTCGCTGGTTCGAGTCCAGCTCCCGCTACTAGCAAAACCAGTTACGAAAGTAACTGGTTTTTTTATGGCAAAAAGCCAAGTGCAACACAGGTAGGCTTGAATACCATAAAAAACAGCTGCTTGGCAGCTATGGTTTTGCTTGATATAGCTTCCCGATTCTGGTCCAACGACGCTCCGAAGTCTTGACGAAGGAGTGGAGTTAATCCAGCTCCCGTTACAAAAAAGCTCCTTGATTTTTCAAGGAGCTTTTCTTTTGGGATCCATTTAAATTGGATTCATTACTTCTGAACCAAAAAATGGGTTTGGCCACAGATCGGTCTATATACAAGTGAAAACTTCACATTGACTCCAATAACCCCCATAAAAAATATTGGTAGCGCCTGCATTTTGAGCACATGCAGCACTACTAAAACGAACTTGCCTGCCAAATATGGTTCCATACCAAAAGGGTATTTCGATTAAACAAGGGTTATCACTTTTAATAGGTTCTAAGGTACTTGAAGGGGTGAAGCCCATTAAAAAAATCGACAAAACTAAAATACTAACAATTTTACGCATAACTAATGGTTTTAAGGTTAAGTATTAAAGTTAAACATATTAAAAATCAGATACTTACGTAAAAACCGCAATTAACATTAAAATAAATGCTTCAATGGTTATCACATAAAAAATATGGAATTGAAATGTTTGGATTTTATCGATCATTGGGTTTTATTTTGTTGCTTTATCAGTACGAACATATAACTGTATTTCACTAATTTTACTCCATGCATATATTCAAAAAGGTTTTAGGGGTTGTATTTATTTTAATGGGTATTCCGCTTACCCTTTCCCTAGCCGTACAAATTCCAACAGTGCTCGGTAATGTGCTGTCGATTTTCTCTGCTTCCAATGCGCAAGAGGTGGGATATGGTATCGGTTCCTTGGTGGCTTTTCTGTTTTTTGGGTTCATAGTGTATCTGTTGTTCCGCTTTGGGATCAAATGGCTTAAAGCACCCAAGAAGAAGATAGATCCCATCGATTCTGTTGGGGAAGAGTAAAGGCGGTTGTTCCCAATTTCTTATACAATTCTTCACCTAATGGTAGCTTGGGTATAAACGTACTTTCAATATCTTCGCAAAAATTTAATGGCACATGGTAAAAGCTGTACTGTTCGATATGGACGGGGTGATTATAGACACAGAACCTTTGCATAGAAAGGCCTATTTCAGCATGTTTAAGGAAGTTGGAATCGAAGTGGATGAAACACTATATACCAGTTTTACCGGAATGGCCACCTTGCCCATTTGTGAAACACTATGCGATGTGTTTTCACTGGAACGAGAGCCTAAGGAACTCGTGCAAATCAAAAGATATTATTTTAAGGAGTTGTTCCGGACCGATACAAGCCTTCAGTTACTTCCTGGGGTTTTACAACTCATCCAGGATTATGTGGCCCATGGATTAACCTTGGTGGTGGCATCTTCAGCATCTATGGAGAATATCAACCGAGTATTTGATAGATTCGACCTCAACCCATATTTCCAAGGCAAAATTAGCGGTGCCGATCTTGCACAATCGAAACCCCATCCCGAAATTTTTGAAAAGGCCGCTGTCATGGCACAAACCCCCAAGGAGTTTTGTATGGTCATTGAGGATGCGACCAATGGCATTAAAGCAGCGAAAGCGGCTGGAATTTACTGCGTGGCCTACCGAAGTCCGCACTCAACTTTGCAGGATTATGCATTAGCCGATAGGGTAATCGATTCCTTTGATGAAATTACCTATGCAATGTTAAAAAAGTAAAGGCGTCCTTTTAGGACGCCTTCTTTTCATGATTTGGTCTGCTATATATTTTTATTAATCGTCCAAACGTTGTTTTAGAACGGCATACTTGGAATCCTGACCAATGATGCTGTAAATGTTCAGTAGGGTTTTTATAACATCCATGTTCTTTGGTTGCAATTCTACGATGCTTTCTAAATAGGGCAGGGCCTCATTGTACAGATTGTAACGCTCTACTTTCAATTCTTCATAACGCTTATCATCTTCAGGGGTCATTCCCAAATTGTTCATCTCATCCAAAATTGCCGTCTCCTGATCCAATATGAGGATAGATAGATTAATCTTGGCATTTACATGATTGGGATCCAACTCTAAGGTTTTTTTGTAGTATTCCTTAGCTCTTTCTTTATCATCACTCTGCGTGCTGGACACCCCAAGGTTATAATATAAATTGGGATCTTTTGGGGATTCTGCAATAAGCTGATCGTTAATCTTGTTGTATTTATCCATGGCACCCAATTGTCGGTAAAGGTGGTAGGCTTGGTTTAGTAGTTTTTTATCATTGGGGTTTTTGGCCATGGCTTTATCGATCGCCAAAACCGCTGCGCTCTGTTGGTTTACTTGGATGGCCGTATTGGTTAAACCACGCAATAGTTCGGGAACTTTGGAGCTGGAGCGTACCACTTCGGCATTCTTGTGTGTACCCAGTTCAATAGCTTGATTTCTGAGGTAAGAGGATTTAAATGCTTCCTTTTCTTTGGTTTTTACATTAGTGGCTACATATCTCACATTGGAGTTGGTGAAGCCCATGTCTATAAGGTTTTTGTAAATCCTAAAAGCTTCTTCGTAGTTCTTCGCCATGAGATGACTTTTGGCCGCATTGAAATATAACAAGGTGTCTTTATTAGATTGATAGGCCACGTTGAATAAGGTGGCGGCATCCGCATAGTTTTTCTTTTTGAATTCACCCTCTGCAGCTCTAGCAGACATATTGTTGAGTGCGGTATGGATTTTGGCAATGCGGCCTTTCAATGTACCATTCAAGGTATACGTTTGGGCACGCTCTACAGAATTGGAAATGGATTCCATTTGTGCTAGGTCCATGCTTTTGTTGGCAAGTTTCATTTCTGCTTCTACTACATAAAAATGGGCACGGGTCTCACTATCTGCAGCAGCAAAAATCTGTTTCGCCTGTTCCAAATAGGCAAATGCATCTCCTAATCGGCCGGAGTTTACAGCTTGTTCTGCTTTCTTAATTTCTTGTTTTTGTGCATGGAGTGAGGTGATCGCGAGTAGCGATACTGCCAGAAACATAAGATTTTTCATGGGGGGTTGATTTAGTAGGTTAGTTACACTTTTTAGATTCTTTATTCTATTTCGCTACTTGGGGTCTAGTAAGCTTTGGTTGAGTGATTTGAATGACGAGGGTTGAATTTTCCCATCGAAATTCAAGGTATCACGATTAAGGTATTCCTAAGATGTACATTAATAACATATGATAAGAGGTTGGTGGTTAGCAATTTAAAAAAAAATCATTGAAATATGCCAATGAAAATAACCATTTTTTTCAAATATTATGCATTTTGTCGATTAAATATACCATATGACGGTAAAATGTAAATAATATGTAGGAAAAAACAATGTGGATATTATTAATAAATTGAGACATCCAGGGTGTAGGTAGAGTGTGGAAAAATGAATTCTAAAAAAAAAGCGTTTGATAAATTGCTTTTATCAAATAGTAGACGATGAGGAGAAGAACCACTACCTTTGTCCAAAATCCATTCTATGGCGCATAAAGCTGGTTTTGTAAATATTATTGGGAATCCTAATGTTGGGAAAAGTACCCTTATGAATGCCTTTGTTGGAGAACGGCTGTCCATCATTACTTCCAAAGCACAAACCACACGCCACCGAATTTTAGGTATTGTTAATGGTGACGATTTTCAAGTATTGCTGAGTGATACGCCCGGCATCATAAAACCAGCGTACCAACTTCAGGAAAACATGATGGATTTCGTGAAGTCTGCCTTCGAGGATGCCGACGTGCTTTTGTACTTGGTCGAATTGGGGGAAAAAGACTTGAAGGACGAAGCTTTCTTCAAGAAAATCACCCAAGCCAAAATTCCCGTACTGTTGCTCATCAACAAAATTGATTTGGGCGATGAAGATCGTCTTGTGTCGGCCGTGGAAATGTGGCAGGAAAAAGTCCCGAATGCTGAGGTATTTGCGATTTCAGCACTGGAAAACTTTGGCGTTTCGCAAGTGTTTCAACGAATTCTGGAATTGTTGCCCGAATCACCACCTTTCTATCCAAAAGATCAACTCACCGATAAGCCCGAGCGTTTTTTCGTTAATGAAGCCATTCGGGAAAAGATCTTACTCCATTATAAAAAGGAGATTCCCTATTCAGTAGAGATCGATACCGAAGAATTTCACGAGGATGACAAAATCATTCGAATCCGTTCTGTGATCATGGTTGAGCGCGATACCCAGAAAGGGATCATTATCGGCCACAAGGGATCGGCGCTAAAAAGGGTAGGGGTAGAAGCCCGAAAGGATTTGGAAAAGTTTTTCGGAAAGCAGATCCATCTCGAATTATATGTGAAGGTAAATAAGAATTGGCGCTCTAATGAGAAACAATTGCGTCGGTTTGGCTATAATAATAGCTAACGCTTCAGGATTCCCTGCATAAACTGGTAGAGTTCCAGCATTTCATCCTGTCCGGTGGCCTTTCCCATTCTTCCTGCAAAATAAAGCACAAACCAAAGGAGGATCAATAATCCCATGACGGTAAGTTGTACGGCGTAAGGCTCACCCAATGAAATTTGGGTGTAGGCCCAAATAGCGATGCCTATAAATAAAGTAGCTACCAAAAAGTGAATAAACATGAACAGCGTCCAAACACTGGGTTTGGGCCCAAAGAGCCCATGAAGGGTACAATGATCCTTCTCGAAGGAAGTAATCTCTAAATCCAGTTGGGGAGACCAAAAATGTTGCTTTTCCTTCGGAACCTTAATAAATACGTGATCATCGATACAATGAACAACAAAAGGGGAAGGTTGTTGACGTGCTTCTTCAAACCAGCTTAAAGCCAATTCCTTCGCGCAATCCAATTCAATTTTAAATCGGGGCCTTAAAACGATTTCATTAGCTATTTCCTGGGGTGGTTTCATAGTTTCAATGTAGGTAGTGACACCAGCTCTGAAAATGACAACGGTCACTTTTTCCAATATTTTGAATGAAAAGGAGTGTAGCTAGGACGGAAATAGTATTTTTGCAGTCAATTATTGAAGTATGAGTATTGTAGCCATCGTAGGAAGACCGAATGTGGGGAAATCCACTTTCTTTAATCGCTTGATCCAGCGGCGTGAAGCCATCGTGGATTCGGTGAGCGGAGTGACTCGTGATCGTCATTATGGTAAGAGTGATTGGAACGGAAAGGAATTCTCCCTAATCGATACCGGTGGTTATGTAGTGGGTAGTGATGATATCTTTGAGGCCGAAATCGATAAGCAGGTAGAATTGGCGATCGATGAAGCCGACGCCATCATCTTTATGGTCGATGTCGAAACCGGTGTTACGGGAATGGATGAAGAAGTGGCACAATTACTTCGGAAGAGCAAAAAACCTTTTTTCCTTGCCGTAAATAAGGTAGATAGTTCCAAACGCCAGAACGATGCGGTGGAGTTCTACTCCTTGGGGGTAGAAAAATACTATACCATTTCCAGCATCAATGGAAGCGGAAGCGGTGAATTGTTGGACGATTTGGTAAAGGTACTGCCCGATGATCCTATAAAAGAGGAAGAAGAACTTCCAAGGTTCGCCGTAGTGGGTCGTCCCAATGCAGGTAAATCTTCATTTATCAATGCCTTGATTGGGGAAGATCGCTTTGTGGTTACCGATATTGCAGGAACTACACGCGATAGTATCGATACGCGCTATAATCGTTTTGGGTTCGAATTCAACTTGGTAGATACCGCTGGAATCCGAAGAAAAAGCAAAGTAAAAGAAGATCTCGAATTTTACTCCGTGATGCGAAGTGTCCGCGCTATCGAGCACTGTGATGTGGTTATTGTGGTATTCGATGCTACCCGTGGATTCGACGGTCAGGTTCATAATATCTTTTGGTTGGCACAGCGTAACAATAAAGGCGTGGTGATCTTGGCCAATAAGTGGGACCTTGTTGAGAAGGAAACCCATACCGTGAAAGAGTTCGAAGCCTATATTCGCAAACAATGCGAACCTTTTACCGATGTCCCCATCGTATTTATGTCTGCTTTGACCAAGCAACGTATTTACAAGGCAATTGAAACGGCTGTAGAGGTACACAAAAGAAGAAGTAAAAAGATAAAGACTTCATTGCTTAACGATACCATGTTACCCATCATACAGGCAACACCTCCCCCTGCGTACAAAGGCAAATATGTAAAGATCAAGTTCTGTACACAATTGCCTACACCGCATCCATGTTTTGCCTTCTTTTGTAACCTTCCGCAATACCTGAAGGATCCATACAAAAGATTTATAGAGAATAAGTTGCGCGAGCATTTCGATTATACGGGAGTGCCACTTACCATTTACTTTAGGAAGAAGTAGTACTGTTTGACTGAGATTGTTAAAATTTGAGATTGCATAAAAAATGATGTGCCATTTATTGGAATATTTCCTAATTTTGGAATAATTCCAATAAACGTATGTCTAATCGCACCATTCTCCACCTCGATCTGGACACTTTTTTTGTCTCCTGTGAACGCTTACTGGACAGCCGTCTGGTGGGACGTCCTGTTATTGTTGGTGGTACAGGCGATCGGGGTGTGGTGAGTGCAGCCAGTTATGAAGCTAGGGTGTACGGGGTGCACTCGGGTATGCCCATGCGAATGGCCCGCGAACTTTGTCCTATGGGAACCTATATTCGTGGCAATGCAGGGACGTATACCAAGTTTTCCAAAATGGTTACCGAAATCCTCCAGGAAGAGGTGCCAGTGCTCGAGAAATCTTCGGTGGATGAGTTCTATGCCGACTTAAGTGGGATGGATCGTTTTTTTGGGTGTTACAGGTTTTCAAGCGAACTGCGGAAGCGGATCATTAAGGAAACGGGCTTGCCTATCTCCTTTGGGCTTTCAGAAAATAAAACGGTATCCAAAGTAGCTACCAATGAGGCCAAACCCAACAATCAACTTAAGATCGATGCAGGCTACGAGAAACCTTTTTTGGCGCCCCTTTCCATAAAGAAGATACCCATGGTAGGTGAGAAGACCTTCCGCACGTTCTGTAATTTGGGGGTGAAACGTGTTGCTACGGTTCAGGAAATGCCCTTGGAAATGATGCTGTCGGTTTTCGGGAAAAACGGGAAGGTGATATGGCAACGGGCCAATGGAGTCGATGCTACTCCCATTATTCCGTATCACGAGCGAAAATCCATTTCCAGTGAGCGTACCTATGGTAGGGATACTACCGATATCACCAAGATTAAAACGACCATCATTGCTATGGCCGAAAACCTGGCTTTTCAACTCCGTAGGGGCGAAAAGTTAACCTCCTGCGTTACGGTGAAGATCCGTTATTCCGATTTTCAGACCTATTCCAAACAGGCAAAGATTGCCTATACCTCTGCCGATCACAATTTGATTCCGAAGGTGATGGAACTTTTCGATAAGCTCTATAATAGGCGACTGCTTATCCGTTTGGTAGGCGTTCGCTACAGTAGTCTTACGGCAGGGAATTATCAAATCGATCTTTTCGAGGACACCAAGAAGACCGTAAACCTGTACCAAGCCATGGACGCCATACGTGTTCGTTATGGCGATAGGAGTATCATGCGGGCGGCGACTATGGGAGAAGGAGCCCGTACGGTTGGTAATTTTACGAATCCATTCAATGGCGAACCGCCCATCGTCTTGGCACACCGGCATCAATAATGTATCTCAACAATCATACATATTATAGCCTGCGCTACGGCACGTTGTCCGAAGAGGAGTTGTTATCCCTTGCCCAAGAGTGTGGGTGTGAAAAACTGTCCATTACCGATATCAACAACACCTCGGCCTGTCTCAATTTTGTGCGCAAGGCTTCCCAATTTGGTATTGAGCCTATTCTGGGGGTCGATTTCAGGAATGGGGCCGATCAGCAATTTGTGGCATTGGCTAAGAATAATGAAGGTTTTTTGGAGATCAATAACTTTCTATCTCACCATTTGCACAATGATCTCGAGATTCCGCCGGAAGCACCTCCTTTCGAAAATGTGATCGTAGTATACCCTTTCGAAAAGATCCTGTTGCTGGAAAAAACTGATTTTAAGGAAAATGAATACATCGGCATACATCCACGGGAACTGAACAAACTCCGGTTTTCACGTTTGTCCGGCTATCGCGATAAGCTGGTGGTACTGCAAACGGTGAGCTTTCGCAATAAGCGAGATTACAATATCCATAGGCTTCTAAGGGCGATCGACAACAATACCCTCCTCAGTAAACTATCGGAAGAAGAGCAGGGTAGTAAGGAAGATAAAATGATTGCTTTGAAGAATATGAAAGCTCTTTTTTCTGAACAACCCTACATCATACAAAATACGGAAGCGATCCTCTCTAAGTGCCGTATCGAGTTCGATTTTTCACGCGACCAAAAACCTCAGAACCTTCGTGCGTTTACAGGGAGTATGGATCAGGATTTCGAGCTGTTGAATAAACTGTGCCAAGAAGGGCTCCCATACCGCTATCCCGATGTGGATGAGGAAATATGGAAGCGGTTAAAAAAAGAACTGGATCTCATTAAAAAGAAAGGGTTTGTTTCCTTTTTTCTCATCAATTGGCGTATCGTACAATATGCCAAAGAGCATGGCTATTACCATGTGGGTCGCGGGAGTGGGGCCAATAGCATTGTGGCTTATTTACTCGAAATCACCGATGTGGATCCCATAGAGCTCGATTTGTATTTTGAACGTTTCATGAACCTGTACCGATCGACTCCGCCCGATTTCGATATCGATTTTTCTACTTGGGATCGTGAAGACGTAACCCGCTTCATTTTCGATTTTTTTGGAGGCAACGGTCAAGTGGCTCTTTTGGGAGCGTACGTTTCCTTTAAACACAGCGGAGCAGTACGCGAATTGGGAAAGGTTTTTGGATTGCCCAAGGAGGAGATCGATAAGCTAAGCAGTGCAAAGTTTAAGGTAAGTGAGCTGGACGACCTTTCAAAACTTGTGCTCAAGTATGCGAAATTGTTCCATGGCCGCCCCAATTATGTGAGTATTCACGCAGCAGGAATCCTTATTTCAGAAAAGCCCATTCATTATTTTTCGGCGACCAACCTTCCGCCCAAAGGCTTTCCCACCGTACAATTCGATATGCATATTGCCGAAGATGTAGGGCTCTATAAATTTGATATTCTTGGTCAACGGGGTTTGGGAAAAATAAAGGATGCCATAGCAATCATTAAGGAGAACCATCCAGAAGTGCAACTGCTCGACATTCACAATGCAAAACCTCTTTTCGAGGATGCGAATATCAACAACATGATTGCCGAAGCAGAATGTATTGGTTGTTTCTATGTGGAATCCCCCGCCATGCGAATGCTGCTGAAAAAGATAGGTGTAAATGATTATCTAACCCTGGTGGCTGCGAGTTCCATCATCAGACCAGGAGTGGCCAAAAGTGGAATGATGCGGGAATATATCCTTCGGCATAAAAACCCTGAACGCATAGATCGAGCACATCCTGTGCTCTTAGACCTCATGGAAGATACCTATGGAGTCATGGTATATCAGGAGGATGTTATAAAAGTGGCACACCACTATGCGGGATTAACGCTCGGGGAGGCCGATGTGTTGAGAAGGGGGATGAGCGGGAAATACCGATCCCGGGAAGAGTTTCAGGCCGTTCGGCAAAAGTTCATCGATAACTGCCGGAAGAAAGGGGAAGACGACGCCATGATTTTCGACGTATGGAGGCAGATCGAGAGCTTTGCTGGTTATGCCTTTGCCAAAGGGCATTCGGCATCTTATGCAGTGGAAAGTTACCAGAGTTTGTATCTTAAATGCTATTATCCTTTGGAGTATATGGTAGCGACCCTCAATAATGGGGGAGGGTTCTACCGGGTAGAGACCTATGTGCATGAAGCACGTCGGTACGGGGGAATCATTCACGCTCCTTGCATCAATAACAGTCAGATTCAAACAGTGATCTATGGAAAGGATATTTACTTAGGCTTTCAGCATTTGCACGGCTTGGAGAAGAATACCATGATAAAGATCATCAATGCTAGGGATGGAGGGGTTTTTGTTTCTCTCGATGATTTTATCGAAAGGGTTCCCATGAGCATTGAACAGATGGATGTTTTAATTCGGATTGATGCTTTTCGGGCTTTCGGAAAGGACAAGCGAAGCATTTTGTGGGAAGCCCATATCAAGGAAAACAAATCCTTGGTCGATGAATCACAGCAGCGAATGTTCCGGTTGTCTGGTAGGGAATTCACCTTGCCAACATTCGAAATCACCGATTTGGAAAATGCTTTCGAACAAATGGAATTGATCGGCTTCCCTTTGTACGATCCATTCATCTTGTTGGAGACCCCACCGGAAAATAATCTTAGCTCGAAGGAGCTCTATAAGTTTTTGGGTAAAACGATCGTGATTTATGGTTATCTGGTGACCGTAAAAAACACAAGTACACACAAGGGAGCCCGTATGAATTTTGGAACCTTTTTGGATCGGGAAGGCCATTGGATCGATACGGTGCATTTTCCACCAGTAGCCAAAAAATATCCTTTTCGGGGGAAGGGAATTTATAGGATTACCGGAAAGGTTGTAGAAGAATTCGATTTCATGTCTGTCGAAGTTTCAAAATTGGAACGCATGAATTATATTCCAGATCCACGGTTCGATACTTCGTTTGATGGAAAAGCCCCAAAAGGGCCGAGTATTTTATTGCCGGATGCGCTTTGAGGTTTTACCAACTTCCAGAGGCACCGCCTCCGCCAAAGCCACCACCACCAAAGCCGCCGCCGAAACCACCGCCACCGCCAGAGCTCCAACCACCACCAGAGGAACTGCTGCTTCCGCCACCATAGGTAGACCGTCCCATATTGCTCAAAATGATGACATCGAGTAAACTGCCGCCACCGCCATTACCGCTTCCTCCACCGCCATTTTTCTTGTAGCTCAATGCGATGAATAGAATTACGAAAATTAGGATGATAATGAGCTCCTTAGGTATTCCTTTGTCACTAAAATCCCGGTCTTCTTTGTAAGTGCCACTCAAAAGGGCAATCATAGTGTCCGTACCCTTGTCGAGACCACCGTAGAAATTCCCCATTTTGAAATTGGGGACCATATCTCGGTTAATGATACGTTCGGCATCGCGATCACTAATGAGATATTCGATACCGTAACCCGTATTGATGTCCACTTGCCGATCATCTTTTGCCAAAAGAATAAAAATACCATTGTCTTCTTGGGCTTGGCCAATACCCCATTCATGCCCCCATTTGGTGCCCAACAGAGAAATGTCTTCCCCTTGGGTGGTACTTATTATCGCGATAACTATTTGTGTAGAAGTAGTATCTGCATATCCCTTTAGTTTGTTGGCAAGTCGAGTACTATCGGCCTTGGTAAGCAGGTTTATATAATCGTAAACGGCTCTTTGATCCTTTTTTTTGGGTAGTTTGGGAATGTCGAATTGCGCTTGGACGGAAACCGTAAAAAACAAGGAAAGCAAGCATCCTAAAAGAAAACGATATGGCGGAAACCCTTTCTTCATCTAATTGGTGGAGATTTCGTTGGGCAATTCGTCCGTATCATCCAAAGTATAGGGGAAGTGCTTCTGTAATTGTTCGCCAGCTTCCAAAATACCTTGAACAAGTCCTTGTTTTATATCACCTTGTTTAAAATGGGTAAGTATATGATCCTTGGTACTTTCCCAAAATTCATTAGGCACGGCATCATTAATTCCTTTGTCGCCCAAAATGACCAACTTTTTATCTTCTACAGCGATATAGATAAGCACCCCATTGGCATGTTTGGTATTGTCCATATGTAGCAAGTGAAAGAGTTGAGCAGCCCTGTCCAATGGATCCATTTTGGTATGGGCCTCGAGGTGAACACGGATTTCACCTGAAGTCATTCGTTCAGCATGGCGAATGGCTTCAATGATTTCGGATTCTTCCGAGGGGGTTAAAAATGCTTCAACTTTAGACATGCTTTAGGATCGTAAGCCTTTCATAGTTAATTCAGTATACGGAATCACCATTCCGCTAATATCTTTTTCAAAGGAAACATCGATTTCGTAGGAAACACCATACAATTTGGCAATGGCATCTACTTTCTCCTTTTTTCGCGTCGCTTCCCGAAATTTTGATCTAAATGTCCCAAAGGATTCCGTAGCATTCATTAATAGTTTCAGCAAAATGATTAGACAGGCGAAGGGCGTTAAATACACAAAATAGGCCCTTCCCCCTAATCTTTTCCACAATGGTTCTATGTATTCAAACATCCACAAAGAGATAATTAAAATACCAATTGCCAATATCAGATAGACCGCGAACAAACTGTAATGCTTCCATTTGGCTCGCGAGGTCAACTCAAAATCAATATTGGCGTCTTCAATTTTTTCTTTAAAAGTATCTCCTAAGGAAATTTTGTTGCAAATACCATGAAAATTGGGTTTTCGCATGGTGACACCGCAAAGGGATCCTTCTTCCAAAGAAAACTTTTGGTGCTCACAAACACGACAATGTTCCGTTAGTTTCATAGTAGTTAAAGTAAAATGTTCCCAGCTCTAAAACTCTACTACGGGCGCTTTGTCGGTTCCTTCTTCTGCTTCGAAATACGCTTTTTTATCAAATCCGAGAACGGAAGCCATGATCGAATTCGGGAATTTTCGGACGGAAGTATTGTAAGGTCTCACTACTTCATTGTAGCGGATTCGTTCTGTGTTAATGCGGTTTTCCGTTCGTTCCAGCTCATTGATCAATTCCTTAAAATTTTCGTTGGCCTTTAAATCGGGATAGCGTTCAAAAACGGCCAAAAGTCGAGCTAGGGCTGAGGTAAGGCCGCTTTGCACTTCTTGAAATTGCGCTAACTGTTCAGGAGTAATATTGCTAGGATCGATAGTTACTGAAGTCGCTTTGCTTCGCGCTTCTGTTACCTTGATCAAGGTCTCCTGTTCAAATTCGGCATAGCCTTTTGCAGTATTAACGATGTTGGGTATTAAATCGGCCCGGCGTTGGTATGAGCTTTCCACATTTCCCCATTGTGAGGCCACTTCTTCGTCCAGTCCTACCAAGTTATTGTTGGTGAATACACCCCATAAAACGAGTATCGCGGCGATGGCGATGATAGGAATCCATTTTTTCATGCTTGGAAAAGTTTAGAGTTGGTCTTTGATTTTCAGTAATTCAGCTTTCACTGATTCCAATTTACGAATTATCCCAAAGTTGTCGAGGGTTTCCTTTTTGTTTTCTTTCAAGTGCGTTTTTGCACCGTCCAACGTGAAGCCCCGTTCCTTTACCAAGTGGTAAATGAGTTCGAGGTTTTTAATATCCTCTTGGGTAAACTTGCGATTGCCTTTGGCATTTTTCTTGGGTTGTAATACATCGAACTCCTTTTCCCAGAAACGTATGAGTGAAGTGTTCACTTCGAATGCATTGGCGACTTCGCCAATACTGTAGTATCGTTTTTCGGGAAGGTCTACATGCATTAATCCAAGGATTGGTTTTCTTGTTGCGATTTCTTTAGGAGTTCAGCAAATTCCTCAGCACTTAAGTTACCGTAATAGAAGTTGATCGGGTTAATACGCTCGTTGTCCTTAAAGATTTCATAGTGCAAGTGTGGTGCTTCACTGCGTCCCGTACTACCCACAAAACCAATGAGATCACCCCGCTTTATCTTTTGTCCCTTTTTCACGTTGTACTTATACAAGTGTGCATACAAACTCTGGTATCCGAAACCATGATCGATTCGAATATGGTTTCCATAACCTGAAGCCGCATTATCGGCCCTAATGACCACACCATTTCCAGAGGCGTATACAGGCGTGCCACGAGGTGCCGTAAAATCCATTCCCCAATGAAATTTCCTGGCTTTGGTAAAGGGATCGGTTCTATATCCATACCCTGAAGCCATTCGCGTTAAGTCTTCATTGTTTACAGGTTGAATGGCCGGAATGGCCTCCAGTAACTGTTCTTTTTCTTCAGCCAATTGGGTGATCTCATCCAAGGATAAGGATTGTACCACAATCTGCTTGGTTAATATGTCCAGACGTTGGCTGGAATTGATGATAAGGTTGGAATTGTCGTATCCTTCCAGTTCTTTATAACGGTTAATTCCTCCAAAACCAGCTTTTCGTTGTTCTTCAGGAATGGGATTGGCTTCAAAGTATACTCTATACAAATTGTTATCGCGGTTGGCAAGATCTTCCAGTACTTCTTCAGCTTGGGCCATTTTGCGATTTAAAATCTCATACTGAAACTCCAAATTGGCCAGTTCCCGTTTCATCGATTTTTCCTGTGGCGTTTCTACCCCTGGAATATTGTACAATATAAGAACACCGAGCAGTCCGAAAAGTCCGGCTGCCGCTATAAAGAGTAATACATAACCAAATTTCCTACCTTTTTTGGGCTCTATTTTCCGGTAGGAAAGGGTATCACTATCGTAGTAATATTTTACCTTAGACATAAATAAAAAGTCCTATTTTTGCGGTTGATGGGAAGCGCTACCATTTGAGTAACGCTGGGCAAATATAGAAATTGTTTGTCCTCCACAATATACGCAAATTCAATTAATCGATTTTTATGACTTCTTCTGAGATACGAAGCCAATTTTTGAAATTTTTCGAATCGAAAACGCACGCAGTCGTTCCTTCGGCACCCATGGTGGTGAAGGACGATCCTACACTCATGTTCACCAATGCTGGGATGAACCAGTTTAAAGAATTCTTTTTAGGGAATAAAGAGGCCAAGAACAAGCGTGTCGCCGATACCCAGAAATGCTTGCGCGTAAGTGGAAAACATAACGACTTGGAAGAAGTAGGTATGGATACCTATCACCATACCATGTTCGAGATGTTGGGCAATTGGAGCTTTGGTGATTATTTCAAGAAAGAAGCGATCGCCTGGGCTTGGGAGTTCCTTACCGAGGTAATGAAGATTGATAAGGATATCATCTATGTAACAATTTTTGAAGGCGATGAATCGGAAGGATTGGAACGCGATACAGAAGCATACAACTTCTGGAAAGAACACATTGCTGAAGATCGCATTCTCAATGGAAGCAAACACGATAACTTCTGGGAAATGGGCGAGCAAGGGCCTTGTGGTCCCTGTTCCGAAATTCATGTCGATATTCGACCCAAGGAGGACAAGGAAAAGATAGATGGAGCTACCTTGGTGAACCAGGACCATCCTCAAGTAGTTGAAATTTGGAATCTGGTGTTTATGCAGTTCAATCGTAAGGCAGATAGAAGTCTGGAAAAGTTGCCAGAACAACATGTAGATACGGGGATGGGATTTGAACGCCTGTGCATGGTGCTTCAAGAAAAGCAGAGTAATTACGATACCGATGTTTTTACACCCCTTATCCGGGAAGTGGAAGCGATTACCAAAACCAACTACGGAAAAGATGAAAAGGTCGATATTGCCATTCGTGTGATTAGTGATCACGTTCGTGCTGTGGCATTTTCCATTGCCGATGGACAATTACCGAGCAATTCTGGTGCGGGTTATGTAATCCGACGTATTTTACGTAGGGCGATCCGTTATGGATTCACGTTTCTGAACAAAAAAGAACCCTTCATTCATAAATTGGTGCCCACTTTGGTAAAACAAATGGGGAAGGCCTTTCCCGAATTGGTTTCTGAAAAGAATCTTATCACCAACGTCATCCGGGAAGAAGAGGCATCTTTTCTCAGAACCTTGGATCAAGGATTGGTGCTCTTGGAAAATGTCATAAAGAACAATACCGGAAATCAAGTTTCTGGAAAGAAAGCTTTTGAATTATACGACACCTATGGTTTCCCGATCGATTTAACTGCTTTGATCCTACGTGAGCGAGGTTTCGATTTGGATGAAGAGGAATTCAAGGCGGAACTTCAGAAACAAAAGGATCGCTCGAGAGCAGCTACCAAGGTCGAAACAGGCGATTGGGTAGTGTTGCAAGAGGATGCTGAAGAAGAGTTCGTTGGGTATGATCTTTTGGAAGCCCATGTAAAAATAACGCGCTACCGGCGTGTAGAAAGCAAGAAGGAAGGCGAATTGTATCAATTGGTGTTTAACCTAACACCCTTCTACCCTGAAGGTGGTGGACAGGTAGGTGATAAAGGCTATCTGGAAGCTTCGAATGGTGAAGTGGTGTACATAGTGGATACCAAAAAGGAGAATAACCTTATTGTTCACTTTGCGAAGAATCTCCCTAGGCACCCAGAGGAATCGTTCAAAGCTGTGGTCGATAAGTTGCAACGTGCCCGGACAGCCTCTAATCACACAGCTACCCATTTATTGCACCAAGCTTTGCGCAATGTACTGGGAGATCATGTGGCACAGAAGGGATCGATGGTACATAGTAGGAATATGCGATTCGATTTTTCGCATTTCAGCAAGGTGACCGATGAAGAATTGCGTCAGGTGGAAGATTTTGTTAATGCTCGAATCCGCGAAGGTATCGATTTGGAAGAAAAGCGAAATATTCCTTATCAGCAAGCGATCGATGAAGGTGCTTTGGCACTATTTGGTGAAAAATATGGGGATACCGTGCGGGCTATTAAATTTGGAAAGTCCATGGAACTCTGTGGAGGAACCCATGTGGATTGTACCCAGGACATCTGGCATTTTATCATCACTTCGGAAAGTGCGGTAGCGAGTGGAATCCGTCGTATTGAAGCGATAACGGGTGATGCTGCCAAAGATTATTTTGTAAAGAGCAGTGAAAACTTGAAAGGGGTTCAAAAATTACTGAATAATAGCAAAGATCCTGTTGCTTCCATCCAGAAACTCCAGGAAGACAATAATGACCTTCAGAAGCAAATACAGCAATTATTGAAGGATAAGGCCAAAAACCTGAAAGGGGATTTAAAGTCTGAAATATCAGCAATAAATGGAGTTCAATTTCTGGCCAAGGAATTGGATTTGGATGCAGGCGGTATGAAAGATCTTGCCTTCGAATTGGGAGGTGAAGTAGACAACCTATTCCTTATTTTTGGTTCCAATGCTGGAGGAAAGGCCTTGCTTACCTGTTATATTTCTAAGGAACTCGCCACAAGCAAGGACTTGAATGCAGGGCAAATTGTTCGAGAATTGGGCAAGCATATCCAAGGCGGTGGAGGAGGACAGCCCTTCTTTGCTACTGCGGGAGGAAAAAATCCTGCGGGAATACCCGATGCATTGGCTGCGGCGAAGGCATATATAGACTAGTGTCACCTAAAGCGAGTTCATAGAACTTGTCTGGTCGAGCGCAGTCGAGACCTATGATGGCTGCGGTCTTCTAAACCTCTCGACTGGTGCTTCCGCTAAAGCTTTAGCGACATGTGGACGCTCGAGGTGACAAACCATGGCGCTCGAGGAGACAAAAGAATCTTTCAACTATACCTAACTCATAGTACTTTGAACTTACAGACTCAAATAAAAGTAACACCGGGAGCGCATCAGATCGATTACGATTCGCAACTGTTATTGCTGGGGTCCTGTTTCACGGAAAATATGGGAGCGAAGCTGGAGTATTTCAAGTTTCAAAATCTTCAGAATCCATTTGGGGTCCTATTCAATCCACTTTCCATTGCCAAATTAGTGACTAGAGCGCTTAATGGTACGCGTTTTAATGAAGAAGATATTTTCCAAAAAGACGGTGTCTGGCATTGTTTCGAAGTGCATTCCCTTGTTTTCAATTCAGATAAGCAAGCGTATTTGAATCAATTGAATGATCTTCTTTCATCATTGAAGAATTCCTTGTTGTCCAGTTCTCATATCATCTTCAGCTTTGGAACGGCTTGGGCGCATCGACTCAATGAAAGTAGTGAAATTGTGGCCAATTGCCATAAAGTCCCTCAGAAAGAATTTACTAAGGAACTCCTTGAGGTTGATACGATGGTCAAGATGGTAAAGGAGATGGTGGTTGCCATTCAAAAAGTAAACCCTAGGGTTCAATTTATCTTCACGATTTCGCCAGTACGCCACATTAAAGATGGATTCGTTCAAAATAATTTAAGTAAATCACATCTTATTGCTGCGGTTCATGAGGTGGTAGCATCCACACAGTCCACACATTATTTCCCATCCTATGAAATCATGATGGACGAACTCAGGGATTACCGATTTTATAAAAGGGATATGATTCACCCTAATGAGACGGCCATCGAAATCATTTGGGAGCGCTTTAATTCGGCATGGATAGACCCTGCGACCGAATTACTTCAGAAAGAAATTGGAAATATTCAAAAAGGGCAGGCGCACAAACCGTTTCATGCGGAAGGAGCCGAACATCAGGCCTTTCAGGAACGTTTGCAGGAAAAAATAAAACTGCTTAAGGCTAAATTACCACACGTATCTTTCTAATAATACGTCAATTGTCGTATTGAATCGCCTGTTGGGTTGGGGCATCTTTGTACCCATACTAACTATAAAACCCAACAATTATGAAAACGTTTAAAACCGTATTTTTTCTTTTCCTGTTTTCTGCAGTATTGGTTTCATGTAGCAAAGATGATGATTCTAGTGATAGTGCAGCTGCTGGAAGTGGAGGAGGAGAATCTTTTTCTGCCAAAATAGATGGTGCCGAATTTGCTGCTTCTACCGATCCGGCCACACTCATTGGCGCGACTTTAAGTACCAATAATGGGATTACGGTACTTACAGGTCAAGGTAGTACCAACTCGGGGGACTTTATCAACTTTACCATTATGAACTACGATGGTACGGGCACCTATACGTCTGGTGATAACCTATCCAATCCAAACATCATTCAATATGGTGAACTCAATGGAACAACGGCCAATGTATGGGCTTCCAATTTGGCCACGGCTGCTGTGGGAGGATTGCAGGCTGGAGAAATTAGAATAACCTCCCAAGATGATGATGGTGCGGAAGGTACATTCTCATTCGAGGGTTACAATGCAGCCGATATGAGCACCAAGATGATCACAGAAGGGCAGTTCGTGATTACCTTCGATAACTAATGAACATACAAGAATCTCATGCGTTGAGGTTTTTATGCGTGACCGGGAGCAAAACCAAGTTTTGCTTTCGGTTTTTTTATGCCTTGATTCTTGCCCTAGGACATTATAGGGCAATTGCCTTATTGAATTGAAATCTATGGTTTTACATCTTTGAACTGTCAACTTAAAAACCAGAATTATGAAAACTTCAACGTTAAAAAATGCAATCTCCCTTTGGCTGGTATTGTGCGCCTTTATGGTACATGCACAAAGGGCAGAAGCGCCAGACTACCAGTACGATGTTGGTGCTAAGATCAATGAAATGACCCTTACGGAAGGAGGCACCATGGTGGTGGCAACAAACGATGGGTTGGTGGGGATTAAACCAAGGGCCAATGATCTGCTTTTCAATTTTACTGACTATGGTCGCGTAAAACCAGAAGAATTATTCTTTGTGCCCAGAGCACCCTATGTAGTAGTGGGGCAAACCGGATTTGGCGCCATGACCACCAAAAAAGCCGTTATCGACTATATGTCCGGTAAGAAACTCTTCAGTACCGAGGATAATGGATGGAAAATGATCATGACTTGTGATGTCATGATGCCACAGAATAAATTGGTAGTAAGCGGACAAAGAAGGGCAAAGGAAAAATATGCTATGGCTGTCGCGGTATACGATCTCAATACGGGAGCCCAAGACAGTTTTTTCAAGTTTAAAGGTTCTGAAGCCGTTAGTGGAAGACCGTTAATGCTTTCAAGTGGTTTAATTATTCCCACAACAAAATCACTCAAAAAAATTAATATGCAAACCGGTGCTATCGATTGGACCATTAAGGCCGATGACATAAAATGGATGGTTGCCGACGAATCCGAGCAGGAAATTTATGGTTTCGAAGTAGCTGCCAACGGTAACAACACCAAGGTACATAAGATTGGATCCAACGGTAGTTTATTATGGGAAGATCCCCATAAAGTAAAAGGCAAGGTGGTGAACTTTGAAATATTACCACAAGGACTGGCTATTGTAAGCAATGTAGACAATTCGGGAAAATCCAAACTCATGAAATTGGCGTCGGGCCGTTCTGAGTCCAAGATCGCATTTTTAAGTGCTTCCAACGGGGAAGATTTATGGGAAAAAGCACCCAAAACCAAAGGGTATGTGCAGCACTTTTATATCATGGACGATGGTATTTTGTTTGGAATCTATGAAGGGGGAATCAATAAGATTTCTTACGATGGGAAAACCCTCTTCAAAAAGCCCTTGAAAACGGGAGAGAACATTCTAACCATGGCCAATACGCCACAAGGACTCATTTATATTACCTCAGAAGACGCAAATATTGTAAATTTAGATACTGGGGAACAGGTTTGGAATAAGCCACTTAAGTACAAAAGGGCCGATGCCGTAGGATCGGATTACGATGAACAGAACCAGCGCTATCTTATTAGTGCAGACGAGAAATTATTCGCAGTCGATGCCAGCAGTGGATCTGTATCTACTTTGGCCGAGTCTAAATTTGACGGCAAGGAAGATCCTACGGGAGTTGAGGTTAGAGATGGAGGAATATTATTGTCCAGCGACCAAAACATGATGCTTTTGGATTGGGATGGAAAACCCAACTGGCACGAATACCATAGAGCACCGGGTAAAAGTGCTTTTGGTGCCATTTTAATGGGTGCTTTGGCGGTAGCAACGGCAGCTACTGCAACCGCCTCTTATGCGGAAGCCAATCGGAATAGAAATCGATTGGGATATTATACCTCTCGAGGCGAATCTTATGCCAATATGGGAGATAGTATGGCCGCCGCCTCTGGTGCTTCTATCGCAGAAATGCTGAAACGTTTTAAAGCAACTTCAGCAACCGAGAATGCTCAGTTTATCCTAACCAAGTTAGATGATGGTGTTGGATTGGTAAAGATTAATAAGGATACCGGAGCCAAGGAAAAAGAGATTATTCTAAAAGATAAAAAACCTGAATATACAGTGGATGATTTTGGTGGAATTCTTTACTATAAAGCAGATGCCAATTCTATTTACGCCTACGACTTAACTAACTAACTTGAGTCGAGAACCACAAATGAGAGGAGTATTTGTGGTGATAAAAAGGGGTCGTTTATAACGGCGGCCTCTTTTCAATACAACGCATAAAACCTTCAATTATGAAAACAATTGTTCAATTTTTACTGATTCTTGTCCTCGTTCCGACCTTGGCGTTGGGGCAGACCAAAAGAAATGACAATGCCCCATTAAACCCTTATGGGGTTCGATATCACGTAGACCAATTCAATCTAAAAGGGCCCGTAAAGGAGTATAAGGATTGGCTGGGTACGTTTTATTTCAGTGAAAACGGATATCTCATGAAAGACGAAAGTTTATTGGGGCTCACAACCGAATTCCATTACGATTCATCCAACAACTTGTATAAAATAGTCAGCACCTATGCGGGTAGTCCCGTGACCTATAACGTGATTTTAGACCAGAATAAGAATGTGCTCATTAAAGCCACAGCATTGAATATAGGTGAGAAATACCTGTACGATGCCAAAGGTAATGTCGTTGAGAAGTATCGTATAGATGGAAATGAATTGCAGAACAGGTACACCTACGATAGTCAAAATCGATTGGTTTTGAGTGAAGGATTCTACAATGCCATTAATGAAACATCCACAACGTCATACAGTTATAGCAACGATGGTGGATACCTCAAGGTAACTTCGCATTACAAATCCTCGAATCCCGAAAAAAAGGAGAATCGATATGTGAGCCACTACAAAAATGGCGAGTACGTAGGTGAGTCCAAAAATTCCACCATGAAATACGACAAACATGGTAATCCGCTTCATTTTCTGGATAAATTCGGGAAGGTAAGTTCGGACAAGAGCTATGTGTATTTTGGTGAGGAGTCGAGTTCTTCATCGGCCACAACAGGTACACCTCAAGTGAGTACTCCGGGCACCACATCCACGACGAGTAGCACTACATCCAACTGCAGTGGGGATTGCCAAAATGGATGGGGCTATAAGACCTATGGTGATGATTATTACGAAGGATTTTGGAATAATGGCCAACGTAATGGTTACGGAATGTACTTCTGGACCGGTACGGGGAAGCACATTGGTTTTTGGAAAAATGGCAAACAAGAAGGATTTGGTGTGTATTTGGCTGAAGGCGGTGACAGTAAAACGGGGATGTACAGCAATGGAAAGTTAAATGGCAACGGCTATTCGAAAATAAACGAAAAATGGGAGCGTGCATCTTACCAAAATGGAGCGATCGTAACCTCCTACAATTTTTATGATAATAAAGTGGAAACAGGATGTATTGCAGGGGATTGTCAAGATTCCTATGGTCGTTTCAAATGGGCTAACGGGGATGTGTTTACGGGTTACTTCCAAAATGGGGTGATGCATATGGGGTACTATTCCTTCGCTAACGGGGATGCCTATGCCGGTATGTTCAACAGCAAAGGGCAATTTCACGGAGGCGGTCGTTACTTCTTTAGTGACAAAGCTTATTATGGTGGGCAATGGCAAAATGGGAAGTATCACGGCTTGGGGTATTTCCATGATAAGGACCTAAAACAGCAAATTGGGGAATGGAGCAATGGAGTGCTTTCCCGAAAAATGAAGTAGGCACTGCATCTTTGGAATCATGCAGCTTCATTAAATTTCGCTACATTTAAGCAACTAACTGACCCCTATAATGAAATATCTCATTCCATTCCTATGGTTGTTCCTGGGTGCCATTGGGTATGCTCAAGAAGAATCGTTAGAGGATCTACTCAATAAAGGATTCCAAAGCAAGGATTCCAGTTACCATTACTTTGCCCAATCCAAAAGATTGCTGCAATCTAAGGCAGACACGGCGAGTTATCTCTATTTCCAGTTTTATAGAAAGAATAGGGATAAGGAAATAGACAGTGCCAATTATTATGCCGAACGTCTTATTCCACTATTCAAAGCATTGGACACAACGGAGCGATTACGCAAGGTTTATGAACGACTTCATTTTCAGGAGCTTGCGAGCGGGAATTACGAAGGCGCATTGAAATTTTGCCAAAATGCGTACGATTTGGCAGAGCGGCGACGGGACACAGCCATGATGTCCCTGCACTTGTCGGATATGTCCATTATATATCATGATTTTGAGGACTACGAACGGGGAGTGGAATATGGTAAAATGGCCTACAAAACTATGGATCGTGCTGTTCAGAAATCGTATAAATATTTAATTTATGCCAACAATGCCGTAGGAATCAATTTTGATGATTGGGGGAAGGCCGATAGTGCATTGTACTATCACTTCCAAAACATGAAGTTGCTTGAAAAAGTGGATGACACATTACCTTTTACGTTTATCTTCAACAATATTGGAAATACCTATTTAAAGCAGGAAAAGTATGTAGATGCCAAAGAATTTTTGGAAGAAGCCTTAAGGCTCAACAAAATACGCAAACGCGATTATAACTTGGCCTCCAATTATACCAATTTAGCTACAATTGCTTACCGCCAACGCCAGTATGAATTAGCAAAAATTCACTTTAAAGACGCTTACTTTCATGCCGAGAACAGCACCAGCATTGAAAAGATACGCGATGTGGTTCAGCAAGAGGCGTGGTTTTATAAAGAACTAGGTGATTTTGAAAAGGCCTTGGAGCGACAAGAGGAGTTCTATAAACTAAGGGATTCTGTATTTAATGAGGATCGGGCAAAAAAGATGGCCGAATTGGAAACCAAGTACCAAACTGAGAAAAAGGAGCGGGAAATTCTGTCACAACGTGCCGAGTTGGCCGAAAAAGACCTGCAGGTTCGCCGAAAGAATACTTGGATCTTTGGTGGGTTTGGCTTGGCATTGATTTTAGGGCTTTTGGGGTATCTATTATTCAACCAACAAAAATTGAAAAACAATCAGTTGAAAAAGGAAGGCGAATTGAAGTCGGCTTTGGCACGAATTGAAACACAAAATAAGTTGCAGGAACAACGCTTGCGAATTTCGAGGGATCTCCATGATAACATAGGCTCGCAACTCACGTTCGTGACTTCTTCGGTAGACAATCTAAAATACAAGATGAAGGGTGAAGACGGAAAGGTGACACAAAAGTTGGGTGAAATAAGTGATTTTACCACGCAGACCATTTACGAACTTCGGGATACTATTTGGGCCATGAACAAAACGGAAATTACCTTCGAGGATCTTCAAGGAAGGATTGCCAATTTTATGGATAAAGCAGGCGGTGTAAGTGACAAGGTTTCATTTAAATTTAAGGTGAAAGATGGGATTGGAAAAGACGCCGAACTCACTTCTATACAAGGGATGAATGTGTATAGGATAATTCAAGAGGCTGTTAACAATGCATTGAAATATGCAGATGCATCGACCATCCATGTTGCTATTTCTACTTTGGAAGATGCTAACATGATGATAGCAATTTCCGATGATGGAAAAGGATTCAATTTGGATACAGTGGAAAAAGGAAACGGTTTGAATAATATGAAGAAAAGGGCGCGCGACTTAAAAGGTAACTTACAGGTAAGCTCAGAGGAAAATGAGGGGACAGAGGTGCAGCTAACCTTCAAATACGGCAAATGACGTATTCGGGTATTCATCGAGTACGATTATATTTAGCGTATGAAAGTAGTATCGGAAATTCCCTTGTTCCTGAGCATCTCGATCGCCTCGATTTGTTTACTTATGGTGAGTCTGTTCCGAATGCAAAATCGCCTGCTTGTGCATGCTTTTCTTAAGCGTATAAAGCATATGGATGAATTAATAGCGAAGCATGGTTTTCAGATAAGGTATCGCCAGAAGGGCCTGGATACCTATGATTTCATATTGCAGAATTTGAAAGAAGCACTGAAAATTCAAAAGGACATTGAATTATGAATTTGAAAATAGCCATTGTAGACGATAATACATTCCTGATCCACGCAATTAAGGAAAAACTCTCTTTTTTCGAGGATGTGGTAATTAAGCATACGTCACAAAATGGGAGTGAACTACTTACCCAATTGGAGGAAAATCATAATCTAGATGTGATATTGATGGATATTGAAATGCCCGTGCTTAACGGGATAGAAGCGACCCAAGTCGTAAAACAGAAATATCCCCATATTAAGATCATCATGCTTACGGCATTCGACAATGACGAGCATATCTTTAATTCGATAAAGGCTGGTGCCGATGGGTATCTGTTGAAAGAGATTGACCCAGAGGGATTGTATAAAGGCATTAATGAGACCCTGAATGGCGGTGCTGCCATGAACCCCTCCATCGCGCTTAAGACTCTGAAGTTACTTCGCAATCCGCTTAACATAGACAATCTAAAGGACAAAGAGGAGATTTCCCTTTCTAAACGTGAGATTGAAGTATTGGAGCAGCTCAGTACCGGTCTTAGTTATACAAGTATTGCAGACAATCTTTTTTTATCGCCAAGTACGGTGAGAAAGCACATCGAAAATATCTACAAAAAGCTCCAAGTGCATAGTAAAATCGAGGCCGTGCAAAAGGCTAAGAATCACAATATCATTTAATTGGATTAACACTCGATCTAAATATACCCGTTAATGGGTATTTTTTTCATTTTCAGCTTCCGCTTTCTTTACCTCATCATTTGTATTACATGAGATAATACAAAGTTGAGCACTAACCTATTAAAATTAGAATTATGAAGAAAGCATTGGTTGTTGGGATCAATCATTACCAACATGTAAGCCGGTTGTATGGGTGTGTAAATGACGCGCGCACGGTGGCCGAAGCGCTAGGGCGAAATGGTGATGGCCGGAAAAACTTCGATGTTAAATTAATGGTGGCAGAAGATGCCAAAACTTCGATCCAGCGCCGAAGTCTAAAGCAAGCGGTCATGGACTTATTTGCCGATAATGACGATGTTGCTTTGTTCTATTGTTCTTCCCATGGTTATGTAGAAAGCACAGGCGGATTCGTAATTACTTCGGATTGCAGGCACGGAGACGAAGGGCTTTCCCTGAATGAGCTTTTGCAGATTGCCAATGACAGTCCAGCCAAAAACAAGCTCATTATTTTAGATTGCTGTCATTCGGGTTTCATGGGGAAAACCAATCATCATTTCGATAAGGCTTATTTATCGGAGGGACTTACGATATTAACGGCCTCCACCCAGGATCAATATGCCTATGAGGTAAATGGTTCCGGGATATTTACTTCTTTATTTGTTGAAGCACTAAATGGAAGCGCTGCCAATTTATTGGGGGAAGTTAGTCCGGCAAGTATCTATTCGCAGATCGATATGGCCTTGGGTGCTTTCGAGCAACGCCCATTGTTCAAGACAAATACCAAGTCATTTGTTTCGCTAAAGACCGTTAAGCCTCCTATTGAACTGGAATTGCTCCACAAATTGGTCGAGCTGTTTCCAACGCCCGATTACGATTTTCCATTGGATCCTACCTACGAATTTACCGAGCAAACTGCAAAACAGGAGAATGTTGAAAAACTCAAAATACTTCAAAAGTACAATCGCGTGAATTTGGTGGTTCCGGTGGGCGAAGAACATATGTATTTCGCAGCGATCAATTCCAAATCCTGTCGCTTAACCAACCTTGGAAAAAGGTATTGGAGTTTGGTGAAGGCGGGACGCATTTAATAAAAATTAGGAAGTTATGCCAGATAATGATAAAATATATCAGCGTATAGCAAGGAAGTTGAATGTTGACCAATCGGAATGCGTATTATTGCTGGGACCGGAATTATCTGTAAATGCAGCTGGGGTTTCCGCTATAGATTATTTTTCGGCACTTTCCGAAAAGAACAATGTGGCACATTATTTTCCTAATGAGAACCTATTTGGCTTTGTATCCAAACAGGCCGAAGAGGATGCACGTTATGAAGTAGTAGATTTCTATGAAAATTGTGCCAATATGGAACTCCTTCAACTTATCTACCGAATTAAAATTCCATTGATTATCAATGTTTGTCCAGATAGATCGTTAAATGATTATTTCCGAAGGCAGTTAAACAATGACTTTACCCAAGGATATTTTTCAATACGTGAGTATCACAATAACCAGGAAATGCCTAGTCCTACCAAAAATAATCCGGTCATTTACAACCTCTTTGGTAGGGTAGATAGCGAGCAATCTCTCATTATAACGCATTCCTTGTTATATGAAACCATGGACAAATTGCTTCAGGACCATTCCTTGCCTGAAAACATTGAAAGATTTCTTCAAAAAGCGAGCTGTTATATTTTTCTGGGGTTTAAGTATGATTCTTGGCAATATCAGTTGGCTTGCCATAAGCTTCGGGTAAAGGATAAGGATTTGTCCAGTCAAGTACTAAGTACTCCAGAGTATGAGGAGGGTCATCCTGTAGGATTCATTATGTGTAATCATTTTTCGGTGAATTTTACTCCGCTTTCGGCTGCTGAAACATTGAAGCAGATTATCAAAAATTGCAATAAGAATACACTCAGGAAGGATAATCCATTAGGTGACTTTAGTATTTATATTTCCTATTCGTGGCAAAGGCCGCGTAAAGCAGGCACGATAGATAAAGAAACAATTGTGGATTGGATAGAAGATGATCTAAAGGTAAATCCGAAGTACAAAGGATTACCACAGGTGTTTCGAGATAAATCTCGGGTTGAGAATGGAGATAGCATAGCAGCTTTTATGAATAATCTGAGTAATGCCAGTATGGTGGTTCAGGTGATAGGGGATGACTATTTAAAATCTCCGTTTTGCCTGGAGGAAGCTATGGGTATTTGGAATTCGGAAGGAGGTAAAAACAAGGCTCTATTATTGGTGGCTGCAGATGTTGATCTAAGCACTAAAGGGATTGCTGATTATAAACAATATTGGAAGGAAAAGTTTGAGAAGGAAGATGATAGAATTAAAAATGGCAATCTCACTCCTATAGAACAGAACCAAGAAAGGGAAGCTCACGAATTCAAGAGGTTAGTGCAGATCTACAATTTTATTGACGGTTTTTTAATTGAATTGAAGGATACAGTTCATATCCAATTGGATCTGGAGAAAGACTTAATTATAGAAAGTGCCGAGGTAGATTGGCTCGATGAGGACAAGCGAGATGCATTGGTGACGGGGTTGGTAAATTTAGTTAATAGGATATTGATAAAAGACTAAAAGTATGGGGGCAATAATGCGGAAATACAGATATCCGGGTGTTCGATACTTTAAAGAACAGGATCAGGATATTTTCTTTGGGCGCGATGAAGATTTGAAAAGGTTGTACACACGGGTCATGATCAACAATACCCTAACCTTACATGCTGCATCAGGTGTAGGTAAGAGCTCATTGATTCGCGCAGGGCTCATCCCACTTTTAAAAGACCGTGGCTCCAAATACATTCCGGTTATTATTCGTTTTGCTGATCTTCGGCGTAAAAAATTAGGAGATCAAGAAACATTTAGAAACTATCTCATTCATGAGATGTTTCGCCAGATCAACAGGGCCTTCGAAAAACAATCCCTTAAGAAAGGGGAAGGCAATTGGGATCCGAAATTACCCATTATTGAGAATAACGAAAACAGTCTATGGCATCTGGCAAAATTGGTTGAATACAACGGTAAATCCCTACTATTGATTTTCGATCAATTCGAAGAATTACAAACATTTTCACACAGGGAAATCGAAGGATTCAAAAGGACCTTGGTTCAACTATTTACACATTCTGTACCCAGCACTGTGTATCGTGAAATGAAGTCTATCCATTTAGATCCCTCCGAGGAATGCATTCGCATCCGGGATAATGCATCCTACGAAAATGGATTGATCTTTTTAAAACAGCCCTTGGACGCTAAAGTGATCTTTTCCATTCGTTCCGACAAATTGGATGTCATGAGTAAGCTGAAGGATAGTTTTCCGGACATTTTAAAGAATGAGTTCAAATTATCCCGTTTAACATTGGCTAGTGCGAGATTGGCGATAGAGGAACCCGCAAAAAAAGAGGGGCAATTTTATTCCAGAGAATTCGAATTCGAACAAAGCGCAACAGACCGTCTCTTAGGACAGATAGATCCAGAAAAGACCAGCCGTATAGATCCTATCCAAATTCAAATAGCTTGTATAGATATTGAAAAAAGGATCATTTCAGGAAAAATCCAAGATAAGGTGAACGAGGAGGATGTGAAGGATTTTAAGGATTTGATGAATCATTTCTACAAAGAGAAATGGGAAGAGGTGCGGCAACAATACTTTCATACTGAAGAGAAGGAATTCAATTATTCGCGCAACAAGATCTGTTCCGCCTTGCTTTCTGGGGAAAACCGTATCCCAGTCCATGTCAACGATTTGGAGTCCATTCCATTAGGGGTGGAAGTTGCTAATTCCTTGTGTAGCAAGGGAATTCTGCAACAAATAAATCTGGACGGACAAACTTTTTATCGAATCAATCATGATCGTATTGCGGTACCCTTCTTCGAAGAAGTGATGCGATGGAAGGAAAGTAAAAAAGAAGTAAAGGAAAATCGGAAAAAACTGGAGGAGGCTACAGAGCAAGCGCGTAAAGAAAGGTTGTATAGGCTCCAATTACTCAAGGAAAAACTGGAAGAAGAATTGCAAAGGCAGAATGTAGAATCCGAAAAGACAATATTAGAAAAAAGACAAAAATACCTTTCTGTAATAGGGACAGGATTTGCAATTTTCAGTTTAATCATTTCAATTCTTTCATTTTTCATATTGGATCAAAAAAATAATGCAAATGCTCAAAGGTTTGTTGCTGCTGCTCGACCTTTAGAGAGCACAAATCCTACTTTGGCATTCTATATTGCCGCCATGGGAATGGAATTGGGAAATAATACAAATGAATTATCTTCTTTGGTGGATAGATTTGTCAGTTACGATCATACTTACAATACAAAGGATATACCTATTCTCTCTGGTTTAAAAGAAATTGAATTGAATCATGAAAATCAATTACAAATAATGGAAGAGGATAGAATTGCCATTTGGGACTATGAGGATAATATTGCTATAAGTTTCGATTCATATTCGGATCGCGAATTGTTGAAGACTTTCAATACAAGTCGAGGAAGAATTTATGGGTTTTTGACAGCCTCGGAAGATATCGAACAAAACCTTGAGTTAAGGGACACCCTCGACTGCGTAATTAATTCAATTAATGTTAGCGATCATCGAATTAGGGATGCTAGGGATGTTGAAATTTCATCAAATAGGAGACTAGCACTTATTGAAGATGTGCTTTACGATTTAGAATCAAGCAAGCCCTTGGACACGCTGCCAGATTATGGCTTGCAAGATCAAATGGTGGCCAATTTCATTAATGGTAGTGGATATTTAGCCGTGGGTTATTGGCGAGGACTTGTATTAATATATAAAATTGATCCTAATGAAACAGAGGTGTTTAAATTGGTTCGACTTTTAGATTATCCAAATGGAAATCGTTATAATGGATCCATAACGGCTATTGATGTCGATGAAAAAAAACAATTATTGGCAGCTGGTAATCGCATCAATTCAGTTGAGATTTGGTCTATAGCGAATTTGGATGAAGGGGCAAACTTAACAATTAAGCAGGTTATGAGACAAGCGGAAGATCGAGAACCTATATATCGTTTAAAGGGACATGAAGGAGAAATCAATAGAGTAGCTTTTTCCGAAGATGGTAAACAATTGTTGAGTGGCAGTGACGATGGGAATGCTATATTGTGGAATTTAGAAAATGGATCAAGGGAGTCTACTTTGCGAAGCGGTGAAAATATTCCAATAACCAAGGTGGGATTCGTAGATGATTCAAATACTATGTATACCTCGGGCAAAGGACATGTCTGGTTTTGGAAAAATAAAAACCCAAAGGAACTCTTGGAGTTAAACGAATTTAAAAAGTATTCACCATTCTATTTTTATTCCCGCGGTATAGATGATATAACTTATGATGAAATCTACAATGATAAAAGCATAAATTATCGCGCAAAGAATATCTATGACTATATGCGGAGCATTCCAAAATTCAATAGGTTTCCAGAAAGCAAAGAATATATTTCTGCTTGGGCTAGTGCTTTCAGCGAAGTGAATGCCGAGTATCAAGAGTTTCTGGAAAATCTTAAGATAAGTGAGCCAGTGGACTCATATTTATTGGAATCCATAGAAGATGAGTTTATTCAGTTAAGAATCGCAAAACTCGAATTTCCAACTATAAATGATGACGTTAATTCAGGTAATAAGGATGTATTGAAATCGAAAATATATTCAGAAAGGGTCCAAGAGCTACTTAAGGATACAAGTGATCTAAAAAATGCTATTTCATATAGTATTGAACTCATCGAATTAAATAATGAAATTATAGAAGAAGATCCACTTTCACCTGTTGTTTCGGAAAATTTTGACACGATTGAAATGGTTCATTCCGCGTACCTGCATAAATATTCTGAAAGCGACAAGCCTAAGGAGCTATCGCAAGAGTTAATTTCGTTTTACGAAAGTAAAGAACAATATCATAAGGCTTATACTTTTGCAATGGAATGCCGTTTAAATTGTAATGGCGATTCTTATTACGAAAGAAAAACCTCAAGACTTGCCTTATTTGTAGGAAAACAACAACAAGTTCTGCTAGAATTCGAGGGTCAAGATTTTGATGAAGTCGATTCTACTATTAGAGCCTACATTATAACAGCCCATTTAATAAATGGAGATTTGTCGATTGCAGAAAGGATGTATATAAAACTGTATCAAGACCTGTCAGAATACAACGTTCAAGAGTTTTTTGAAGAACTTCTTAGAGACTTGCTTGATTATGGGGTCCTAGATAATGATGCGTTTAACCAGTTTAACAGGGCTATGTTAGAAGTAGTGGATGAGTAATTTTAAAGTCCTAATGCCCCCTTCACCCGATCCACATAATCCAATTTCTCCCAGGTAAACAATTCCACCGCCATGGTTTTGCTTTCACCATAGGGTGTTGTAAAGGTTTTATTTACAACTTCATTAGTACGTCCCATATGTCCGTAAGCTGCGGTTTCCGAATACATCGGTTGGCGCAGTTTAAGGCGTTCTTCAATAGCAGCAGGTCGCATATCAAAGATTTCAGATACCTTTTGCGCAATTTCACCATCGGTTAAATCAACTTTGGAAGTACCATACGTATCGACAAAAATTCCCATGGGTTCTACCACACCAATCGCATAACTTACCTGTACCAAAATTTCGTCACATACTCCGGCTGCTACCAAATTCTTGGCAATATGCCTCGTAGCATAGGCAGCAGATCGATCCACTTTACTTGGATCCTTACCACTAAAGGCTCCACCACCGTGGGCTCCTTTTCCACCGTACGTATCCACAATGATCTTGCGTCCCGTTAATCCCGTGTCTCCATGAGGGCCTCCAATCACAAACTTTCCAGTAGGATTAATGTGGTAGGTAATATCTTCATTAAATAAAGCCTGAATCTCTGGCTTCGATTGTGCCTTTATTCTTGGGATAAGAATGTGGATAATGTCATTCTTTATTTTGGCCAGCATAGCTTCGTCATCACTATCAAATTCATCGTGCTGCGTAGACACCACTATGGAGTCGATACGAACTGGCTGATTGTCATCATTATATTCTATCGTTACCTGACTTTTAGAATCTGGTCGCAAATACCCAATCTCATTTCCGTTATGGCGCATAGCTGCCAATTCCTTTAAAATGCGATGTGAAAGATCCAATGCCAACGGCATATAATTGTCGGTTTCACGGGTAGCATATCCAAACATCATTCCTTGATCACCGGCACCTTGTTCTTCCTTGGTTTCGCGATCCACCCCTCGGTTAATATCATCACTCTGCTCGTGAATGGCCGATAACACACCACAGCTATTACCATCAAATTGATATTCACCTTTGGTGTAGCCGATACGGTTAATCACATCACGGGCTATTTTTTGCACGTCGAGGTACACCTTCGATTTTACCTCCCCGGCCAAAACCACCTGTCCAGTAGTTACCAGGGTTTCACAAGCTACTTTCGATTGGGGGTCGAAGGCCAAAAAATGGTCAATGAGAGCATCACTAATCTGATCTGCAACTTTATCTGGATGTCCTTCGGAAACACTTTCCGAGGTAAATAAATAAGCCATACAATGGTTTTAAAAAAATAACTTCAGTTAGGGGCTTAGATTTGACGAGAAAGGGTCGGGAAGTTAACACTGCCTTTAGCATTTTTTCTCGAGGTTGCAATCAGTCAAATCTGTCCTCAAATCGTGACGGCAAATGTACGCATTCTCTAAAAACTACAAAAGGAATTTACTGTTTCTGAAGCACAGCTCTTTGCACCGTGGTTATGGGATAGGAAATTACTTCGGTTTTAGTTTCATCCTCCGCAAAGGTTACGTTCTTTCGATCTTTCGGGGCGAAGACAATTTCGAAGACCATATGGTTCTTTTCAAAAGTGATGAAGGTTGTTAATAAATTACCACCTACTTCGAACAGGGCGTACATTCTATTGTCAATTACTTTATCGTCTAGAATTATTCCGTTGTTTTCATCCACGACGTAGATTCCTTTTTCCAGGTCCTTTTCAATAAGGGTATACTTCCGTTCTTGGCGTTTATCACCTTCACCATACACCAAAATGTAGTTGTACCTACCCACAGTATCTGTTGCTGTGAGATGAAACTCCATGGGGATGTTTTGTTGTCCCCTTTCAGAATCAATCTGAAGGGTCCCTAAATAGACCCCGATATAATCGTTTGGGAATTGAGAGGTATCTTGGGCGAAGATTAGTGTACCGAACCATAAAAACAAGAATACGAAACGAAAGGACATCATAAAATTATATTGAAAGGACTAAAATTACTGTTTTAAAACGAAGATTAATAATACCTTTAGGAAGCGCAATCACCTGCCTATGAAAAAATCCGTAAAGCTCTTTTTGGAAATCTTTCAAATCGCAATCGCTATTTTTCTGGCAAGCATTGGACTCAAGGCATTTCTTTTACCCAATGGATTCCTCGATGGTGGGGTTACTGGAGTTGCCATCCTCATTAGTAAACTAACTTCACTCGAAATTTCAATAGCCCTACCCTTGCTAAGTATTCCCTTCTTCATTCTGGGTTGGTTTACGGTTTCGAGAAGAATTTTGATGAAGTCGGTCGTTTCCATTTTGGTTTTGGCTCTGATGATTCACTTTGAAAATTTTAAACCCATTACAGAGGATAAACTCCTCATTTCCATCTTTGGTGGCCTATTTTTAGGGGCAGGGATTGGTTTAGCGATTAAAAATGGCTCTGTACTCGACGGATCTGAAATCCTAGGGATATTCGTGAACGATAAGACCGGAATTTCCATAGGAGTTATTATTCTCGGTTTCAATATCGTGCTGTTTGTTCTTACGGGAATCCTATTCTCGCTGGAAGTAGCAATGTACTCCGTATTGGCCTATCTCGTTACCGCCAAAACCATCGATCTGTTTCTGGAAGGGTTTGAAGACTATGTAGGTCTTATGATCATCACTTCCAAATCCAAAGAGATGCAGCAGGAGCTTATTGAAAAAGTAGGGCAGGGCATAACTGTATATCGCGGGGCCAAAGGCTTCGGGAGTCGAGGGAAAAAAGAAGGGATGGAAATCATACATATAGTGGTAAATCGAATCGATTCCAAAAAAACGTACCGTACCATCGATGCACTTGACGAGGATGCCTTTATCATAGAGTTCGACGTAAATAAAGTAAAGGGTGGTGTATTGAAACAATATTTTTCCAAAAAGAACTCAAAGCGACTGGCACCTGCGGTTTATGAACCCGATGACGAATCGTAAGCGAAAATTGAAGAATAAATTTTGATTTCTGAAAAGATTTTCAGAACCTTTGTGTAGATGAGTACCCAAAATGTCATTACTGTCATTATCAACATCGTCATTCCATGACGGTGCGGGACGGTATTCATTTATTTTAGTTTAAATAGTAAATAGAAAAAGCCTTCCCATAAAACGGGAAGGCTTTTTTGTTGAAACCCATATGAAGCATATAATCGTCATTACTGTCATTAGTATCGTCTCGCCACCTCGGCGCTGATGCAGACAGTCATAACTATAAAAAAGACCTGTATCAGCGCGATGCAGGTCTTTTTTTATACTCAATAATTGCAAGTGAACATCGGAATGAAGGGTAATTCAAATAACTGTAAATCAATTAAATAAACAAAATTCGAATGAAATTAGACATCTCTCAAAACGTAAAAACGAAATCAGGCTACTACACAGATCACCTACTTTCGAGTGTTGGTAAATCACATCTTATTGAACCGCAGGACTAATGAAGCTCAATACATACAGCAAAACAGTTACCCAAGATCCTACGCAACCTGCAGCACAAGCCATGCTGCATGCCATAGGGCTAACCCGCGAAGATTTTAATAAACCCTTTGTGGGCATAGCCAGTACGGGATACGAGGGGAACCCATGCAATATGCACCTAAACGATTTGGCTAAGCGGGCCAAAGAGGGAACCCAAAATCAGAATTTGGTAGGTCTCATTTTCAATACGATTGGTGTCAGCGACGGCATTTCCATGGGAACTCCGGGAATGCGTTACTCACTGCCTTCCCGGGACATCATTGCCGATTCTATGGAAACCGTGGTACAGGCTATGAGTTATGACGGGCTCATCACTGTAGTAGGATGCGATAAAAATATGCCCGGTGCCTTGATGGCCATGATACGATTGAACCGGCCTTCCATCCTTGTATATGGCGGAACCATCGATTCAGGTTGCCATAATGGAAAGAAACTGGATGTGGTTTCTGCCTTCGAGGCTTGGGGAAGCAAAGTAGCGGGAACCATGACCGAAAACGAATATCAGCAAGTGGTAGAAAAAGCTTGTCCCGGTGCGGGTGCCTGCGGCGGAATGTACACGGCGAACACTATGGCTTCGGCCATCGAAGCATTGGGAATGGCGTTGCCCTACAATGCGTCCAATCCGGCATTGAGTGACCAAAAAAAGAATGAATCCGTAGCAGCTGGAGAGGCCATGCGGATTTTGTTGGAAAAGGACATCAAGCCAAGCGATATTATTACCCGAAAATCCCTTGAAAATGCTGTTCGGTTAGTGACGGTCTTGGGTGGATCTACTAATGCAGTGCTTCATTTCTTGGCCATTGCCAGGGCTGCTAATATTTCATTTTCTTTAAAAGACTTTCAACATATAAGTGATACCACACCTTTCTTGGCCGATTTAAAACCAAGCGGGAAGTATCTCATGGAAGATATTCATGCCTTGGGCGGTATACCCGCTGTATTGAAATATCTTCTTAGAAAGGGACTTCTACATGGGGACTGTCTTACAGTAACTGGAAAAACCTTGGCAGAAAATGTAATCGATGCACCTAATCTTCCCGAAGGGCAAGATGTTATTCATCCCGTTGAAAAACCTATCAAACCTTCTGGACACCTGCAAATGTTGTTCGGAAATCTAGCCGAAGAAGGTTGTGTGGCCAAGATAACAGGAAAAGAAGGACTGAAGTTTACCGGTAAGGCCAAAGTATTCAACAGTGAATTTGAAGTAAACCTTGGCATAGCCGAAGGGAACGTAGAAAAGGGAGATGTAGTTGTTATCCGCTACGAAGGTCCCAAAGGAGGTCCCGGAATGCCTGAAATGTTGAAGCCAACTGCCGCCATAATGGGTGCAGGATTGGGAAAGGAAGTCGCCTTGATTACCGATGGGCGCTTTTCGGGAGGTACCCACGGATTCGTGGTAGGTCATATTACTCCCGAAGCTCAAGAGGGTGGAACCCTAGCCTTGGTAGAAAACGGTGATGAAATTACTATCGATGCCGAGCAGAATACCATTCAGTTGCACGTCAGCGATGCCGAATTGGCAATTCGGAAAGAACAATGGGAAGCACCTCCCCTAAAATTCGAAAGAGGCGTGCTTTATAAATACGCAAAAACAGTTTCATCGGCCTCACAAGGTTGTGTTACCGATGAGTTTTAATCTTCACATCTTAAAAAAGAAATTATGGAATTACAAACCGTAACCCAAACCCAGACTTCAAAGACTACCAAAACCAGAATGGCAGGAAGTGAAGCGGTCGTTCACTGTTTATTGGCCGAAGGTGTGGAGACCGTATATGGATATCCAGGAGGAGCCATTATGCCGGTGTACGATGAGTTTTACAAGTACCAAGATCGACTTAATCATGTATTAACGCGCCATGAACAAGGTGCCACGCATGCTGCCCAGGGATATGCCCGTATTTCGGGTAAGGTTGGGGTAGCCATTGCAACCTCGGGTCCGGGAGCCACCAATCTTATTACAGGAATTGCAGATGCCATGATCGATTCCACACCTATGGTCTGCATTACAGGACAGGTTGGGGCACATTTATTGGGATCGGATGCCTTTCAGGAAACCGATATCATTGGTATTTCAACACCGGTGACCAAGTGGAATTATCAGATTACAAAAGCTTCAGAAATTCCTGAAATTATGGCCAAGGCTTTTTACATTGCCCAAAGCGGACGACCCGGCCCTGTGTTGATCGATATTACCAAGAATGCACAGTTCGAAAGTTTCGACTTTGCCTATGAAAAATGTACCGCTATTAGAAGTTATCATCCAGTCCCAAAATGCAACCCTGAAGCATTGAAAGAAGCTGCAGCGCTTATCAACAATGCCAAAAAACCATTAATCGTATGGGGTCAGGGCGTGATTTTGGGAAAGGCAGAAGAAGAACTAAAAACCATAATTGAAAAAGCGGGAATACCTGCGGCATGGACCATCTTGGGTGCTTCCGCGATTCCAACTTCCCATCCAATGAATGTGGGTATGGTGGGCATGCATGGTAATTACGCACCCAATATACTAACGAACGAATGTGATGTATTAATCGCGATCGGAATGCGCTTCGACGATCGTGTAACGGGCAATTTGAATACCTACGCCAAACAGGCCAAGATCATTCATTTTGAAATCGATCCGGCCGAAATAAATAAGAACGTTGCAGTCGATGTAGCTGTTTTAGGCGACGCCAAGTCAACCCTTTCAAAGCTTATTCCATTACTGCAATCCAACGAACATCCATCTTGGAGGGACCGTTTTTCAGAATTAAAAGCCATTGAGCATGAAAAAGTCATTCAAAACGATCTGTTTCCAACAAAGGACGGCTTGACCATGGGTGAAGTGATGCTTGCTATTAACAAGGAAAGTAAAGGCAAAGCTGCTATTGTGAGCGATGTGGGACAGCACCAAATGATCGCCTGTCGTTATGCCCAATTCAATGAAACGCGTAGTAATATTACATCTGGCGGATTGGGGACCATGGGATTTGCACTCCCAGCGGCGATTGGAGCTAAAATGGCCGCTCCAGAACGGGAAGTAGTTGCTGTGATCGGGGATGGAGGTTACCAGATGACCATTCAGGAATTGGG
>JAHQVM010000065.1 GCA_019634365.1 Flavobacteriaceae bacterium
ACATGGGACTTTTAACCGAAGAAGACGTACAATTGGCATTGCAGGAAGTAGGTATGCTGGAAAACACTCCAGGCGCCACCCTCTGCTGCCCTATTATGATAGAGGTGATTGCTGAGAAATAGTTACTCATCAATATACCCCCAATTTAGCCAAGAAAGCATCGGTCATTTCCCCTACCTCTTCCCGCGCGGCGGGATCATTGAAAAAGTGACCTACATTTTCAAATATTTTGTATTCATAATCATTCCCCAAAGCATCCATTTAGTTCCAAAGACACCGGCATTTTAATGCATTGATATGTGATACGCCAAGTCAATAATAACAATTGCAGTTCTGAAGTATAGGCTGGATACTTATAACCGGTCCCAAAAAAAGTGTTGTTGAATGAATGGACTTCAGGATTTGGCAACCCTAGAAATTCAGCACATTGGTCCATTTCAATGCATAGAGAATCAAAGCCGTACAAGCCATACTGCTAAATAACCAGCTTTGCCAGAAATAAATCTTATTTCCCCAAATGGCCAACCATTTTTTTCCAAAGGTTTTCCCAACATATCCTTTCATGCTTACATAGATAAGCAATCCCACTACCAAAAACGTTACAGCTGCTATGATCCATATTTTTTCCATCCGAAGAATATTTAAGATTAATGCTTGCCATAATGGCCTACGACAATTTACATAGAAAAAAGAACCCATCCAATCCAGTAAGAACAAAATTTGAATGTTTACTTAAAATACCCGCCTATTTTAAACGCTTTTGAATGCTATGGATTCCGTAAATTTGTGGTTTAGCAGTAACGTATGAAATTTAAAATCGTATCCGATTTTACACCCACCGGGGATCAGCCTGAAGCCATCGCCGAATTGGCAAAGGGAATCCAGTCTGGAGAACCATATCAAACCCTTTTGGGGGTGACTGGAAGTGGAAAGACCTTTACGGTAGCCAATGTAGTGGAAAAAGTTCAGCGGCCCACCTTAGTCCTGGCGCACAATAAGACTTTGGCCGCCCAATTGTATACAGAGTTTAAACAGTTTTTCCCTGAGAATGCTGTGGAGTATTTTGTTTCCTACTACGACTACTATCAACCTGAGGCTTATATCCCCTCGAGTGGAACCTACATAGAAAAGGACCTTTCCATTAATGAGGAAATTGAAAAAATGCGACTCAGTACCACTTCTTCCCTACTTTCCGGGAGAAGGGATGTATTGGTGGTGGCTTCCGTTTCCTGTTTATATGGTATCGGTAACCCGGTAGAATTTCAGAAAAATGTGATTTCCCTTAAACAGGGACAAATCATCTCGAGAACCAAACTGTTGCATCAGTTGGTGCAGGGACTATATTCCCGTACCGAGGCGGAATTCAGCAATGGGCGATTCCGAATAAAAGGAGATACAGTGGATGTCTATCCTGGTTATGCCGATGATGCCTTTAGAATTCACTTCTTTGGGGACGAAATTGAAGAAATTGAGGCGTTTCGCCCTGCGACCAACGAAGTCATCGAAAAGTACGATCGCCTTAACATCTATCCGGCGAATATGTTCGTAACCTCGCCGGATATACTTCAGGGTGCTATTAGAAATATTCAGGATGATTTGGTAAAGCAAGTGGACTATTTCAAGGAAATAGGAAAACATTTGGAAGCCAAACGCCTTGAAGAACGTACCAATTTCGATCTTGAAATGATCCGAGAACTGGGCTATTGCAGTGGCATTGAGAACTACTCCCGCTATTTAGATCAGCGGCTGCCTGGAACACGTCCATTCTGTCTTCTGGATTATTTTCCGGATGACTTTCTCATGGTGGTAGATGAAAGCCACGTCTCCATTCCACAGGTGGGAGCCATGTATGGTGGTGACCGAAGCCGTAAGGAAAATTTGGTAGAGTTTGGCTTTAGGCTTCCTGCAGCGATGGACAATAGACCTTTAAAGTTTGAAGAGTTCGAAGCCCTCCAAAATCAAGTAATATATGTAAGTGCTACACCCGCAGATTATGAACTGGAGAAAACCGGGGGCGTATATATTGAGCAGATTATCCGCCCAACTGGATTGTTGGACCCTCCGATTGAGGTAAGACCGAGTCTGAATCAAATCGATGATTTATTGGAAGAAATCCAGCAACGGGTTGAAAAGGATGAACGGGTTTTGGTCACTACGCTAACCAAACGAATGGCAGAAGAACTTACCAAATATATGACACGCATTCAGATCCGTTGTAGGTACATCCATAGTGATGTGGATACTTTGGAAAGGGTGGAAATTATGCAGGATCTGCGACTGGGACTATTCGATGTGCTCGTTGGGGTGAATTTGCTGCGGGAAGGATTGGATCTCCCCGAAGTTTCATTGGTCGCAATTTTGGACGCCGATAAGGAGGGATTCTTGAGAAGCACCCGATCCTTGACACAAACTGTGGGAAGGGCAGCAAGGAATATCAACGGAAAGGCCATCATGTATGCCGATAAGGTAACCAAAAGTATGCAAGCCACTATTGATGGCACTGAATATCGAAGAAGTAAACAAATTTCCTATAACGAAGCCAACGGAATTACCCCTCAAGCCATCAAAAAGAGTTTCGAAAATGCGTTGACCAAGTCGAAAACGGATTCCTATTCTTTGGAAACTGCAGAAAGCCTTTTGGCCGCAGAACCCGAAAATGAATATCTTACGAAACCCCAATTGGAGAAGAAAATTCGTGATACCCGAAAGGAAATGGAAAAAGCAGCGAAGGAATTGGACTTTCTCATGGCGGCAAAATTGAGGGATAAGATCAAGGTATTTCAGAAACAATTGGTAGAAGTGCAATAATTTTGTCACCTTCAGCGTCCACATGTCGCTAAAGCTTTAGCGGAAGCACCAGTCGAGAGGTATGAACTCGGAATTCCAACGCTCGACCTGACATTCTAAATGACCGTACTTTCAATGTACAGATAATTGAAGTAAGAAAATACAAATGAACGACTATCATCCAGATTCCATACGTTTAAACAAGGCCATTAGCGACAGCGGCTATTGCTCTCGGAGGAAAGCCGATGGCTTTATCGAAAAAGGCAAAGTGACCATTAATGGAAAGGTCGCAGGTTTGGGCGATCGCGTCATGCCGAATGATGAAATCAGGGTGAACGGAACATTGATCACCGAAAATGAAAACTTGGTCTACATCATGCTCAATAAACCTATAGGCATCACTTGTACAACCGATAGAAGGGTAAAAGGCAATGTGGTTGACTTTATTAATCACAAAGAGCGAATTTTCCATATCGGTCGCTTGGATAAACCCAGTCAGGGGCTTCTTTTAATGACGAATGATGGTGACATTGTAAACAAGATTCTACGAGCGGGCAATAGACATGAGAAGGAATACATTGTGAAAGTAGATCGTCCCATTTCGGAGGACTTTGTAAAACGTATGTCCAATGGTGTTCCTATTCTGGACACGGTTACCAAGAAATGTGAGGTGGAACGATTAAGCCGTTATATTTTTAGAATTGTGTTGGTACAGGGTTTGAATCGGCAAATTCGGAGAATGTGTGAATATTTGGGCTACGAAGTGGTGAGCCTAAAAAGAATCCGGATCATGAATATTACTTTAGGGGATCTCCCTGAAGGCCAATGGCGGGATTTATCTAAAAAAGAACTTCAAGACTTGCAGGATTCCTTGAAAGATTCTGACAATAGTTCGTTCGTGGATCGCTTGGAAAAAAATACGGGTGGGAAACGAAGAAGGCGCTAAAAAAATAACCGCGCATCGATTGAGTAATGCGCGGCCTTTTTCAACTAACTAACCAAATTAAATTTCAATTATGAAATCTCAACCATTTTTTTAACTTCTTCTTGTACTTCCTTTTTAGGAAGTGTGATCGACAAAATTCCATCTGTATATTCTGCCTTAATGTCTTCTACACGCACCGTCTCTGGTAATGTAAAAGTACGGGTAAACTTGCCGTAGCTAAATTCTTTTCTAGTAAACTGGTTGTTGTTTTTAGTGTCTGCAGAGTCTCGCTTTGGGGCAAAATTCGAGGACACCTTCAATACATCTTTTTCAATTTCAATAGCAAAATGTTCCTTCTTTAAACCTGGAACCGCTAAATCGACTACAAAGGTCGCAATATTTTCCGAAATATTTACGGCAGGTTTGCTAAAGTTTTCATAATTAGGTACATCCAGCCTGTTTTCGGTAAAAAACTCATCAAAAATTGATGGAAACCAAAAGTCATTTCTCTTAACTACTTTCATGTTATTTTATTGTTTAAAATTCCTATTATTTTTTTACCTCTAATGCAAAAGGAATTCCAAACCTAAAAACAGGTCATTTTGTCTGTTTTTATGTAGAAATGAATGACTTTTTGTCGGTATTAAAGCATCTAGTTGTAGTACGATTGGAATATCTGGATCAATTCCTGAGGCGGAATTACCTTGTCCTCATATTGTTCCATGGCGAGTAGAATGCGGTCGATAGCGGCTGGCCTGATCCCCATTTTCAATCCGAAATTCTTCAAAACCACTACTTCATTGTCGTGGGTTTCACGATCTACGTTCATCACCAGTACCAGTTTGTGGAAATGCGTTATACGCTGCAGCTCTGACAAGATAGGCTGTGAGGGTAATGGATCCTCCAGTAAATTCTTGAAATCAGCTTCAGAAATCTCCATGCGTTTCGACAATCGATATATAAAATCGAATTCGGATTGGGTAAACTTATCATCGGCCTTGGCCAGGACAATGAGATCACTTAATAAGGCCTTACTGTATTCTTCTTGCATATTCAAAAATAAAAAATCCCGATGATTTAAACCACCGGGATTACTGTTTGTCTTGGAATTACTACTTGCCGACCAAACGAATTGGCACTTTGTATTGTTTTCCTTCATCCAACTTGTTGTAAAGTTTGCGATAATTCAATCGGCTCTTTACAAATTTTTCTACCACACGATTATCCGTGTCTACAGAAAGGACCACAATTTCCCCGTCCTCATTGAACATGATTACGGCTGTTGTATTAATCTCTTTCGTGATCTCAAAAGAAGGGGCTTCTAAAAGATACCCAATTTCTTCAGTTACGGTGGTCGGTTTTTTCTTGTCGATCAAGCCTGTGCTTGCAGACAATGTGGTAGCTACTAAAAGCACCATGGCTAACATAATTGATTTGATTGTTTTCATAACAGTTCGTTTATGATGAATAATTAAATGATTGATGAACACTTATATAGACGAACGTTTTGAAAGAAATGTTACTGAAGTAGGTGGTTTTTAACTATTTATTAACCGTCATTAACCTTGCTTAACACAAAGACACAAAAAAGCCCTTGTTTTCATAACAAGGGCTTTTATTTCATATACTTTTAAGCCATTAGGCGAGAACCGCCTGAACTTTGTCTGCAGCTTCTTGGAATTCGATGGCAGACTGCACATCCAATCCACTATTGTCTATTAATTCCTTGGCTATATCTGCATTGGTTCCTTGCAAACGCACAATAATAGGCACGTTGATGGTTCCCATATTCTTGTAGGCATCTACGATACCCTGCGCCACTCGGTCACAGCGTACGATTCCACCAAAAATATTAACTAGGATGGCCTTTACATTAGGATCTTTTAGGATAAGATTGAAAGCTGTCTCCACGCGTTCTGCATCTGCGGTTCCTCCTACATCCAGGAAGTTGGCGGGTTCTCCACCAGCTTGCTTAATAAGGTCCATAGTGGCCATGGCCAATCCAGCACCGTTTACCATACAACCCACATTCCCATCAAGATCCACATAATTAAGCCCTACTTCTCCAGCCTCAACCTCTACAGGGTTCTCTTCACGCTTATCACGCATCTCCAAATAATCCTTGTGACGGTAAAGAGCATTTCCATCTAAGGTTACCTTAGCATCTACTGCTATTACTTTATCGTCGCTCGTTTTTAAAACTGGGTTTATTTCGAACAAAGAAGAATCGGACTTCACATAAGCCGTGTACAATGCATTTACAAATTTCACCATTCCCTTGAATGCCACTCCGCTCAATCCAAGGTTAAATGCGATGCGTCTTGCCTGGAAGGGCAATAATCCTGTGGCAGGATCAATTTCTTCAGTAAAGATTAAATGTGGGGTTTCTTCGGCTACGGTTTCGATATCCATTCCTCCTTCGGTGGAGTACATAATCATATTCCTTCCGGTAGCACGATTCAACAAAACACTCATATAATATTCTTCCGGCTCATTTTCACCGGGATAATAGACGTCTTCCGCGATAAGCACTTGATGTACTTTTTTACCTTCAGCACTGGTCTGGGGTGTGATCAGGTTCATCCCGATAATCTGACCTGCTAATTCCTTTACCTCGTCCAAGTTTTTGGCAAGCTTAACACCACCGCCTTTTCCACGTCCACCAGCATGAACCTGAGCCTTAATAACATGCCAGCCCGTACCGGTTTCTTCTGTTAATTTTTTGGCCGCTTCCACGGCTTCGTCAGCAGTTTGTGCCACGATACCTCGTTGGATATCTACACCAAAGCTATTCAATATCTGTTTTCCTTGATATTCGTGTAAATTCATTTTACGTCTATTTTTTTAGGAGCCACAAAAGTAATAAATGTTGTTGAGAGAAAATATTGGAATGGATGATTTTTGAGTTATCATTTTCCCTAAAAACCGCCAACAAGTCTTTTCACAAAAATTTAAGCGAGAGGAACCTATATAATTGTTCTGAACCCACTACTTTTACTGCTTCGATTTTTTATAACCTTTTAAACCTGAGTTAAAATGACAAATCAAGACCTTTTAGCGATCACTCGGGAGTTCGGAAGTCCCGTGTATGTGTATGATGCCCATAAAATAGCTGGGCAGTATAAACGCTTGCAAGATGCTTTTAAAAAGGTCAAACAGGTTAAAATCAACTATGCTGTTAAAGCACTTTCCAATATCTCTATCCTTAGACATTTGAGCTCTCTGGGAGCAGGTATGGATACAGTTTCCATACAGGAGGTGCAACTGGCATTGGAAGCTGGTGTATTGCCAGAAAACATTATCTATACGCCCAACGGAGTTTCCTTGGAAGAAATTGAAAAAGCCGTACAATTGG
>JAHQVM010000066.1 GCA_019634365.1 Flavobacteriaceae bacterium
CAAGTAACCATTGTCTGATGTTTGGAGTACGTCGAAACTTCTGTCATTATTGGTTCCTCCAAAATAACGTCTCCATTCCTTATTGCCATTGGCATCCAATTTGATGCCCCAGTACTCTCCTAAACCATGCCGGTTGTTACGAGAACTGCCCGAAGTATCTTGGAGATCGTCACCTTGTCCTCCGCTCCCCACTAAGTCCAGGTATCCAACGGCAAAGTAACCGCCATCATTGGTTTGCACGATGCTGAGCCCTTGTTCTCCACCTAAGAATCCATGGTGGGTTTCCCATTGAATATTTCCACTTCCATCGATCTTTACGATCCAAATGTCCTGAAAGCCTTCGTTGCCACCTACATCGCCATCGCTACTTCTGCTGTAGCCGATAAGGATATAACCTCCATCGTCTGTTTTATTCAGGGCGTATCCTTCATCATCATTGCTGCCGCCATATGTTTTACTCCAGACTATATCTCCAGCCGTACTCACTTTGAGTGCCCAAAAATCGGCATCAGGTCCAGTTTTGTCTGTAATATCTCCATTGGTACTCTTGGTGGTTCCAAGAATTACATAGCTTCCATCGTCTGCTAAAACGACGTCATTGGCTTCATCGATATCGCTTCCGCCGAACGTTTTAACAAAATCGAGTTCACCAAGAAATCCGGTAGGATCTGGATCGGGATCTGGGTCAGGGTCTGGCTCTACCGTAGTTTCCGGAGGGGAATCGTCTCCACCACAAGAAGTGGAGACCATTCCAGCCCAGACCATAAGGGTTAGTACTAATATTAACTTTTTCTTTTTCAATAGCATAATTTATTATTTCACTACCAAACGCTGGGTAGTAGTATCATTTATCTTAACAATGTATATTCCAGTGTTTAGGCTAGTAATGTTAATTGTTTCCGATAAATTAGAGGCAAGGGCATTGTCCAAAATCTTTTGTCCCATTACGTTGAATATTTCAACATGGGAAATCCCTTCACTATCGGAAGCAATCGTAACACTGTCGTTAGCCGGATTTGGGAAGATGGCAAATTTGGTTTGCTCAAGGTCTTCCGTACCCAGTGTCCCTGCTTCTCTTACCACGGTAAATCCAGCATCACCACTTATTACAATGTTTCCACTGGCAAAGAATGGGTACACATTCCAAGTTCCAGAGAAGTTAGCATTGCTATTGGACGGGAAGGTATCGAAATACCCGTCTAACGTGATAGAACCACTTGCAATATCGCTAATATCCAATACTCTAAGTCCTGCGGAGTAGTTGGCCAAATAAAATTTATCCCCTACCACATAACCGTTGTGGTCAACAGCTGCTGTATCGCCCGTGTAGGCAAAGTCATAAAATGGATTGTCCAAGTCGCTTAGATCGAAGACCACTGTGCGTGTGTTGAATCCGAAATCGAATTCATCGGCTTCATCCCCTAATAGGAAGTAGGATTGATCTTCAGTAAACCACCCTTGGTGGGTATATCCTATGTTAGGATACGTAGTAGATCCTATCTGAACAGGATTACTTTTATCGCTAATATCAACGATCACCAATTGATCCTCATTACTTCCAATAAAAATTTCTTTTCCAACATGTTCGGTATCTGGACCGTTGTACGTTACGATTTGAGCATCGTGGGAATACCCATCGGTAGCGTAACTTCCTTCAAAGATTGGATTGGTAGGATCTTGAATATTGTAGAAAAGTGGACCTCCGCCAAATAAATCGGTTCCAATAGGATAAGCGTAACCTGTATCTTCATTAATGGCAATGTTGTGTGCGCTACCAAAGAAATTAACGTGTGCATCTTCGGTGAATGTTTCAGGCGGAGAGGTTACGTCCCTAAGGCGTGTAAGGTCGAATACTTGCATTCCATGACCACTAGCTTCACTTACTACGAAAGCGTGGTTGGCATAAACCTTTACATCTCTCCAAATACTAGGATCCGTATGAGTTGGCAGTTTACCAAGATAGATTGGATTTACTGGATCAGAAATATCCACAAAGCCAGTTCCATTGGTCAAACCTATAATTCCGTATTCCTTTCCGTCTTGTGGATCTGTCCAACCCCAGGAATCGTTAGCTCCAGATGCACCCATGGCACCATTGGTGATTCGTGACATTAAATCATATCCATCGCAAGGGAAGGTTCCTGCTGTACCTCCTGTACAAGGAGTTTGTGCAAACGTTAAGGAAGTGGCCAAAATTAGAAGGCCAGTAGTAATTTTTTTCATCTAATAGTCATGTTAAAATTGATACTTAGTGTTTCTTAAGGATTAACTAAACCATAACGAAAAATGCTATGGTTTAGTCTAAAAACCTTAAAATTTTATCAAAATTACAACTAAAAGCTTATTTCTTTACGATTCTTTTAGTTATAAGGTTGTTAATATTTACAAAATAAATCCCAGCAGCAAGCGAGGAAATATTTACATTTTGTCTCTCTGAATCCATATTACTTACAACGATAAGTCGCTTTCCTGTGACATCAAATACGGCGATATCGTTGATATTTTGATTTTCGGAAACGATGGTGATTTGTTCACTCGAAGGATTTGGGAATATGGAAAGTCCTTTTTCCAAAATCGTTTCAGATACTCCTAATGGCATCTCTACTGTAATGTCGAAGGTACATGTCTCCGGATTTCCTTCGTCATCGGTTGCTTCAAAGGAAATGGTATGGGTTCCCACTGCCAATTCGGTTCCTGCGACAGGATTTTGAGTTATGGTCACACTAGAAGAGCAGTTATCTGCAGCAACTACCTCTCCGTTAGTAACATAATCCGGCAATGTATAGGTGTTTGAGCTTGTGTTGGCCACGACAGTCTCATCTTGGTAACAACTCGTGAATTCTGGACCCATATTGTCTTCTACGGTAATAGAAGTGGTGCAAGTATCGGTATTTCCGGAAGGATCGGTAACCGTAACGTCAACAGTAATAGGAGCTCCTATATCGCTGCAGTCGAAAGAATTTTCACTTAAAGTAACGGTATATGAGCCGCTATCATCACTGGACCCACCGTCTACATCACTTCCTGCAACGATAACTTGACCGTTGCTATCTAATTCCGCAGTAAAGTCTTGGCACACAGCTACGGGATCCGTAGTGTCCACGCCTGCTGCTTTTACGAGTAAGAAGCCACGGTTAATATCACTTATTACTATGTTTCCACTTCCGAAGTAAGGATAGACACTCCAAGCACCATCGAAACTGGCATTGTTGTTTGGAGGATAAGAATCGAAATACCCTTCTTCTGAAATGGTACCACTCGCAATATTACTGAGGTCAATAACTCGCAGTCCTGCTCTATAATTGGCCATGTAGTATTTATCGCCTTTCACATAACCATTATGGTCAATGGCAGCCGTTGGGCCTGTATAATCGAAAAAGTGTTGCGGGTTATCCAGGTCTTCGAAATCGAAAACTACTGTTCTGGTGTCGAATCCAAAGTTCAATTCGTCCGTTTCATCTCCTAGTAGGAAATACCTTTGATCCTCCGTGAACCATCCTTGGTGAGTATACCCAACGTTGCCGTAGGAAATACTTGAGATGTTCTGAGGGTTAGACTTATCGGTAATATCTACGATTACAATTTCATTTGCATTACTTCCAATAAGAATTTCCCTTCCTGTATAGTCGGCATCTGGGCCATTGTAAGTCACTACTTGAGCATCATGACTGTAGTTGTCCATTCCATATCCGCCTTCACCAACTGGGTTAGTGGGATTCTGAATATTAACAAATACAGGGCCTCCGTTATAAAGGCTAGATCCTACGGGATAAGCATATCCCGAATCCTCGTTGATAACGATATTGTGAGCGCTGCCAAAACCATTGAAGTGGCCGTCTTCTGTAAAGGTTTGTGGAGGGCTTGTAACATTTCTCAAACGCGTAAGGTCGAATACTTGCATTCCATGACCACTTGCCTCACTTACAACAAATGCATGGTTATTATAGGTTTTCACATCTCTCCAGCTGCTACTAGAGGTATGCGTAGGTAGTTTTCCAAGATATACTGGATTTACAGGGTCGGAAACATCTATGAATGCTGTTCCATTACTCAGCCCAATAATAGCATATTCTTTTCCGTCCAAAGGATCTGTCCATCCCCATGAGTCATTTCCCGAACCAGCATTAAGCGTGCTCAAATTAATTTGGGATTGCAAATCATATCCGTTGCAAGGATAGGAACCAGCAGATCCTCCAGAACATGGGGTTTGGGCTATAACACAGGGCGCGGTTACAATTACCAAAAGAAAAAGTAGGTTTTTCATAAGTAGTTTAATTAGGTTTTTTTAAGTTGAATTATTTATTGTTTAATAATTTTTTTTGTGAGTTTGTCATTCAGTACAACAAAGTAAATACCGTTTGAGAGTCCTGAAACATCCATTGTTGTGGTTGATAAATTAACATTGTCCAAGTCCATAAGGCGCTTGCCGGTAATTCCAACTACAGAAATACGGGTAATGTTTTCAAATTCTGAATGAATACTGATGGTGCCTTGAGTAGGATTTGGAGCTATAGAAACACCTTGTGCGAACGAAAGGTCTTCGGTGCCCAATGTTGCTTCTACCGTAAGCTGAAAGGAACAGGAAGCAGTGTTGCCTTCATCGTCTGTAGTTTCGAAAGAAATGACATGAACTCCTTCAGGCATTTGAGTGCCTGCAACAGGGTCTTGTGAAATTGCAAGGACGCTCGAACAATTGTCGGTGGCAGTAACATCTCCGTTAGAAACGTAATCAGGAAGTGTATAATAGTCTACCGTATCGTTATCGAACTGCACGGTGCTGTCTGTATAACAATTAAAAGATGCTCCTGAATCGTCAACTACGGTGATCGTGGCCGAACAAGTATCGGTATTTCCTGCAGGATCCGTTACTGTTACGGTAACTACATGATCCCCTAATTCTGAACAGTCGAAAGTGTTTTGGCTCAAAGTTATGGTGTAAAATCCGCTGTCATCACTAGAACCTCCGTCCACAGAAGTTCCGTCTACAATAACTTGCCCTGAACTATCGAGACTTGCCGTGTAGTCTTGGCATACCGCTACCGGATCAACATTATCGGGAGCAGACGCTTTCACAAGGAAAAATCCTCCACTGCGATCGTTAATCATGATGTTTCCACTTCCGAAGTAAGGATAGACATTCCAAACGCCATTGTAACTAGCATTGTTATCTGATGTATAGGTGTCGAAAAAGGCTACCTCGTTCATATTGCCGTTAGAAATATCACTTACGTCAATAACGCGAAGTCCTGCTGCATAGTTGGCAAGATAATAGTTGTCACCTATTACGTATCCGTTATGGTCTATCGCAGGGGTTGTTCCAAAATATTCGAAATCCTCAACGGGATTGTCTAGATCGGTAAGGTCGAAAACGATGGTTCTTGTATTGAAACCTACATTGCTTTCGTCGAATTCGTCACCTATTAGAAAGTAGGTTTGATCTTCGGTGAACCATCCTTGATGCGTATATCCAACATTGCTGTATGAAATTGTGGAAATTCCAACAGGATTGTTTTTATCGGTCACATCTACAATAGAAACTACCTGATCACTTCCATTACTTCCTATAAAAATTTCTCTTCCGGTATAATCCGAATCAGGCCCATTATAAGTAACAACTTGAGCGTCATGAACGTAACCATCTGAACTGTACCCTCCAACACTTACAGGATTTAATGGATCCGAAATATCTATGAAATGGGCTCCGCCGCCGTAAGTATCACCACCAACGGTATAAGCGAAACCAGTATCTTCATTTATTACAATATTATGAGCAGAATCTATATCATTGAAAACCGCATCTGCAGAAAAGGTTACTGGCGGGCTGGTAACATTTCTTAGGTGGGTAAGGTCGAAAATCTGCATGCCATGGCCAAAGGCTTCACTTACTACGAATGCATGGTTATTGTACACCTTCATGTCCCTCCAGGTTATGGAGCTGGATTGCGTAGGGAGTTTTCCAAGATATACAGGATTAACGGGATCCGAAATGTCAATAAAAGCCGTACCGTCTTCCAATCCCATCAACACATATTCTTTTCCATCCATGGGGTCTGTCCAGCCCCAGGAATCATTGGCTCCTGAAGAATTAAATGTGGACAGCGGTATATGCGACTGAAGATCGTATCCATTACAAGGATACGGGCCTGCCATACCCCCAACACAAGGGGTTTGTGCAATTGCCCATTGAAATGAAAACGCAACGCAAAGTAATAGTAGGTTTTTCATGGATTTTGTTATTCGGATTAATTGATTTGTTCTTTCTTGTATCCTATGGCTTCTTATCAGCATAGTTTCAAGAAATCAAACAAGTTTTCATAAAATGCGACCAAATCTAGGAAATTTAACCCAGTTTAGGTGTTAATTACCTATATATATAGGGTAATTATGAGATTTTTAGGAGTCTCATATATAGGGGTAACAAGTAAGTTTTTGTCAGGAATTGGGATGTTTCATAGTTAAAGTAAAGGCTCGCATCGTTTTAGGGGGCAAAATTATGAGAAAAAAACATCTTAAAATATGAGAAAGGTCATGGGAAAAACCTAATTTTTTCTAACAATAAAGAGTCCTTTTTCAATATCGCTTATCACAATATTACCACTGTTGAAGAATGGGTATACATTCCATGCACCACTGAAACTTGTACCATTATTTAAAGGATAGGTGTCGAAATGCCCGATCTCGGTCATTTCAGCATTTTCAATATTGGAAATATCCATTACCCTTAGACCCCCGGTATAGTTGGCTTGATAGAAAAGATTTCCGCGTGTATAACCATTGTGATCAATAGCGGATGTCTGACCAGCATAATTGAAGTGAAATTGCGGGTTGTCTAAATCGGTAATATCCAGCACAATGGTACGTGAATTAATACCAAATTCGATTTCGTCGAATTCATCCCCCAACAAGAAATAGCGTTGGTCTTCGGTAAACCATCCCTGATGCGTAAATCCGGTTTGCAGGTAGGTTAGCGTGCTTATATTTTGCGGGTTGGCTTTGTCGGTAACATCAACAATAACAAATTTGCTCTCGTTACTCCCAAAAAGTATTTCCTTTCCCGAGTACGCTGTATCTGGTCCATTATAAATGATTACTTGGGCATCGTGACAATAATCGTCTAAACCATACCCGCCCTCACTCACGGGATTTACAGGATCCTGAATATTTATAAATAGCGGTCCACCGCTAAAGTCGTCTGTCCCAACAGCATACGCATATCCGCTTTCCTCATTGATTACCATATTGTGGGCGCCACCAAATTCAGTGAAATGGGCATCCATATCGAAAGTTTCTGGAGGGTTGGTAACATCGCGCAATCGCGTTAAATCGAATACCTGCATCCCATGATTATCGCCCTCACTTACAATGTATGCATGGTTATTGAAAACCTTGATATCCCTCCAAGGATTACTGAAGGATGAAGAGGGAAGCTTCCCTAAATAAATGGGATTCGAGGCATTAGAAATGTCGATAAATGCAGTCCCGTTGGTGAGTCCCAAAAGGACGTATTCTTTAGCCGTCATGGGATCGGTCCAACCCCAGGAATCATTGGCGCTCTCTGCACTAAAAAAGGAAATAGGCATGTGGCTTATAAGGTCATATCCAAAGCAATCGAAATAACCAGCTTTACCATTCACACAAGGAGTGAAGGAAAGTTGGGCATTGGGATCATAGCTCACGGTATCCCCAGAATTATTCCCATTTCCGCCAGCGTTATTGTCTGCTGGGTTCGCGGCGTCGTCGCTGGAGCACGACCATGCAAGGATCATTGAGAGGATAATCGCAATCTTTTTCATCATCCTAAAGATAATTTTTTTGCCCCTATCATTTTCTTACTGAGTCGTTAAACTTCCCATGAAGTGCATCGGTTTTTATAAAATAAGACCAGCACTGTTTTGTAAATATTTTAGGCGCTTCTCTTAAAGCTGACTATTTAAGCCGTATTTTTGCACCGCAAATTGAAATATATGTTAGAAGATAAGAATCAGGCACGTACACCTATTTCAGAATTGGGAGAATTCGGACTTATAGACCATCTTACCCAACATATTGAAATAAAGCATACATCTACGTTGAAAGGGATTGGGGATGATGCAGCGGTTATTGCCGCAGAAGAGGGAATGCAACAGGTGGTAACGACCGATTTATTGGTAGAAGGGGTACATTTCGATTTGGGCTATATGCCCCTGAAGCATTTGGGCTATAAAGCGGTTATGGTCAACCTGAGTGATGTGTACGCCATGAATGCCGAGGCAAAACAAATCACGGTTTCCCTGGCCGTTTCAAATCGGTTCCCGGTAGAAGCTTTAGAGGAATTGTATGATGGAATAAAAACAGCAGCCCGTATTTACAATGTGGATATCATAGGTGGTGATACAACTTCTTCCACCTCTGGATTGGTCATTAGTATTACGGCCATTGGTGAAGCTGCCAAAGAGAAAGTGGTTTACAGAAGTGGTGCAGGTGAAAACGATTTATTGGTAGTAACAGGAGACATTGGTGCTGCCTATCTTGGACTTCAAGTCCTGGAACGGGAAAAGCAGGTTTTTCACACCAATCCAAATGCGCAGCCGGAACTCGATAATTACACCTACCTCGTAGAACGGCAGTTAAAACCCGAAGCCCGCAAAGACATCCCAAAGTTACTCGCAGATTTGGAGGTAGTGCCTACATCCATGATCGATATTAGTGATGGGTTGTCCAGTGAGATCATACATCTCTGCAAAAGTTCTAAAGTGGGTTGTAATTTGTATGAGGATAAAATCCCTTTGGATCCTCAGGTAATTGCAACGTGTGAAGAATTTCAATTGGATAGCACAACCATCGCGCTAAGTGGTGGAGAAGACTACGAATTGCTATTCACTGTTACCATGGAGGATTTTCCCAAAATCAAGGCGAACCCCAATCTTACCGTAATTGGACATATTACAAATGAAAAAGAGGGCATGCATCTCATTACGCGTGCCGATACCAAAATACCGTTGGTGGCTAGAGGATGGAATTCATTGAATGAAGATTCCTAGACTGCCTTTCTTTTGGTAAAATGCTGTTCGAAGAGCATATTGTTTTCTTCCCAATATTTGGTAAGCCTAACAATCTGCCCATAACCGTCTTCAGTGTATTTCTGTTTGCAACAAGTACATTGGTACTCTCGGATTTGGGAATTCCTGCCTTTTAACGAAACAAAATTGTGCCCTACTATTTTACAAATTAGCCTTTTCATATGTCAATGGGAGTTTGCGCCTCATTTTCTTCTGAAAGAAATTGGCAAGTGAGGTGTTGAGTTCTTTGGTTTGAAAAGTTAGGCTAACAACCCGTCCAGATAAATTATCCGTAACCTCTTTACCGCAATTGGCACATCGGTATTCGTTAATATGATTTGTTATCTTTCGAGTAACCACGTAGTCATGGCCTAACGTGCTGCATAAGATTCCAGAGAAGGTAAACGTTCGTTTTGGGGATTCAGTTCTCATCGGTGGTTGATTTGATTGACTAAACCTACAAAAAAAATCTAAAAAACCGATTAAAAGCACAATTTATTCGACGAAATGCACAATTTTAACAATTTCCTCCTTGTTTTCAATCCAACTCATATGGCTTCCATCCAAAATTTTGAGTGGTGCCCCAGTCATTTTTCCCATCTTTTCAGAAATGGAGATTGGGACAATAGGATCCTTGTTTCCACATACGATGGTTTTTGGCCCTGTAAGGGACGCTAGGACATGCGTCCGATCCTTTCGGTCTTTCATTCCCTTGATGGTGGCCGTGATTCCTTGGGTCGGAAACGATAGGGCTTCCGTTTTTAGCATTTCGATTTCTCTTGCATATCGATCACGTACCTCAGGATAGAATAAATTGGTAATGGCCATACCTATAACCATATCCTTGTCCTTAGCAATGAACCTTATGGCTCTATCGCGTTGTATTTTTCGTTCAGGACTATCCGAAAAAGTGGTGGAATTCAGGAGCATTAAGTGATTTACCATTTTGGGATGGGCTTCGGCCAAAGCCAGGGCCACATAACCTCCCATAGAGTGTCCGATGAAGTGAGCACTACTTATTTGCAAATACGTTAGTAAGGAATATACCACATCGGCCATAAGCTCCATGGAGTGAATCTCGCCGATAACACCACTTTTTCCGTGACCGGGAAGATCTATATGTATAAAGGTGTAATTTTTTGAAAGGGGAGCCGCAATATCTTGCCACATGGTACTACTTTCCAAAAATCCATGCAGCAATACCACGGCGGGACCCTTTCCTTTGGTTTCATAAAAAATAGGGACGTGGTTGTAGTGATAAATCATTTTTCTATATTCGGCAGACAAATATCCGCCAATGAGCCCTACCAAGCAAACCTTTGTTACTGCATTTGCCTTATTCTCGTTATTTTTTGGTGCAGGAAATTTAATCCTTCCTCCTTTTTTGGGATACAATGCAGGCGATGCATGGTTCTGGGTGATTCTTGGTTTTGCCATTTCTGCGGTGATCATTCCAATTTTGGCCATATACGGCCACGCACGCCTGCAAGGAACCATGTTGGATTTTGCTAATAAAGTATCACCGGCCTTTGCCATGGTGTACGCCATTGCTGTATATATCATTTCCATATCCTTACCGTCACCCCGCACGGCTTCGGTGACCTACGAAATGGCCATACAACCCTACTTTTCAATGTCTTCCCTTACCCTTAGCTTTATTTATTTCGCTTTGGTGCTGGTGTTTGTACTGAATAGAACCAAGATTTTAAGCATTATCGGAAAATTCCTTACGCCATTAATCATCCTCATCCTGCTGCTTATCATTGGGATTGGACTTTTTGCCGATGTAGAACCCATCCGAAAAACAATATTCGAATCGCCCCTTACCGAAGGTATTTTAGAAGGGTATCAAACGTTCGATGCCATAGGCGGCGTGGTTGTGGGAGGTGTCATTGTGATTTCCTTTGCCTTACAGGGAACCTATAGATATGAAGAGCGCCGAAAGATGATGGGAAAAGCCGGTTTGTATGCAGGCTTGGGATTGCTATTCATTTATGGCGGACTCATCGCCTTGGGATCCTACTACAGCGGAACACTTCAGATTGACAATCGTACAGAATTACTCACCTTGCTTAGCACGCGTACACTGGGCGACATTGGCACGGCGTTTTTGGCCGTTTTGGTAGCCTTGGCCTGTTTTACCACCGCCGTTGGAATCGTCACCGGAACAGCCGATTTTGTAAAAGGGGTATTGGGGAATTCCCAAAAAGCCTATGTTGTTACAGGGGTCTTGGGGTGTGCCTTGGGGGTCGTCATTGGGCAATTCGATGTTCATTACATCATTGATGTGGCGCTTCCTGCACTCATGTTCATCTACCCCATTACCATTGTATTGATATTATTGAATGTGCTCCCGGAGCGTTTGCGGTCGAAGAGAGTCTTCCGTGGGGTAGTGCTTATAACTTTCCTTTTCAGTATTCCTGATTTCCTTGGATTTCTTTTGCCCGAAGGTTCCTTGAAATCGATTAAAGATGCGATCCCTTTAGGTAATGAGCACATGGGATGGATACTTCCAGCTTTGATCGTTTTTATACTTCTCAATCTTTTGGGAAGTGGAAAGAATTTGCAGTCAGAATCATAGATTTGACGTTTTTCGACCCTTTTACTGCAAACTCTTTAAAAACGAAAACGTTATAGTTCTGTAACGCTTGATTTTTTTCAGTTAATAACCCCTGTTTTTTTTGAAATATTCTGAAATAAACCCACCTCAATTTTAGGATTCCATAAAAATGCCCCCTTCTTTTTGCGAGACTCGTAATTCCCTGATTTTTTATGGATTAAAGGTTGTTTACAAGGGCTTCCTTGTATAGATTTGAAACCATCTCAAACACTTATAATAATGGCGATTACTAAACAGTATCTAAAAAGCAAACCGGTTTGTAAAGTTACCTTTACCGTACCGGCAGAAGAGGCTCACGAAGTGAAAGTAGTGGGAACCTTTAACGAATGGAATACAGAAGCAACCTCTTTGAAGAAGTTGAAAAACGGAAACTTCAAAGGCACTCTTAATTTGGATAAAGATCAGTCATACGAATTCAGATATATCGTAGACGGAAACTATACCAATGATGAGCAGGCAGATGCCTATGCGTGGAGCGATTATGCTGCTGCCGAGAATGGGGTGCTGAACCTGTAACAAAAAAGAAACTCCGGACAATGTCCGGAGTTTCTTTTTTAAGCTTAATTCATTAAATCTTCAATTTCTTCGGCCTCGATCGGGATATTTCCCATGAGGTTGAATGGCTCTCCACGTTCTTGGATGACCACATCATCCTCCAAACGAATGCCAAAACCTTCTTCAGGAATATAGATGCCAGGTTCTACCGTGAAAACCATATTGGCTTCCATGGGTTCCCAAAGGATCCCATAATCATGCGTGTCTAAACCTATATGATGGGACGTCCCGTGCATGAAGTATTTTTTGTAGGCAGGCCAGTCTGGGTTTTCGTTTTGCACATCGGCTTTATCCAACAAGCCCAACCCCAAAAGTTCGGAGGTCATCAACTTTCCGACTTCTATGTGATATTCCTTCCAGAAAGCACCCGGAACTAACATTTTAGTGGCCTCATTTTTAACGCGATTTACAGCGTTATACACCTCCTTTTGGCGGGTTGTGAATTTACCATTTACGGGAATGGTACGGGTCATGTCACTACTATAGTTGGCATATTCTGCACCTACATCCATCAAGATAAGATCGCCGTCATTGCATTGTTGGTTGTTTTCAATATAATGGAGTACGTTGGCATTGTTGCCACTGGCAATTATAGGAGTGTATGCAAATCCTTTGGATCGGTTGCGGAGGAATTCGTGCATGTATTCTGCCTCAATTTCATATTCCCAAACCCCAGGTTGCACAAAATCCAATACCCTGCGAAAGCCTTTTTCGGTTATGTTGCAAGCCGTCTGCATGGCCTCTATTTCGGCAGCGTCCTTTATAGAACGTAGTCGTTGAAGGATGGGATTGCTCTTAGCCCAGGTATGGGCTGGGAATTTTTCCTTGGTTCTTTTTATGAATCGATCCTCACGTGTTTCCGTTTCGACAGCTTGGCGGTAGTGTTCATTGGTATTGAAATATACCGTTTCCGCTTGCGTCATCATTTCGAAAAAGACCTTGTCGAAATCACTCAACCAGTACACGGTTTTAATTCCACTTACCTCATAGGCACGTTCCTTGGTCAACTTTTCTCCTTCCCATATGGCAATATGCTCATTGGTTTCCCGCAGGAACAGTACCTCTTTATGTTTTTCGTCGGCGGCATCCGGAAACACTACTAATATACTTTCTTCTTGGTCTACGCCACTTAAGTAAAGGATATCTCGGTGTTGGTTAAAAGGCATGGTGCTGTCTGCACTTACCGGATAAATATCGTTACTGTTAAAGACCGCTAGGCTCTTGGATTTCATATGAGCCATAAAATTTTTCCGGTTTTTGATATAGAGATTACGATCAAGAGGTTGGTACTTCATAAGAGCGGTTTTAAAATTCGTTTTCCCAAATGTACATATAGAAAATGGCTTCACGCCAGCCAAATGTCCTTATTTTATGTTCTTGCGAATTCTACTCATGTGCCGTGTGGAGATCCCCAGAAAGGAAGCTAAGTAATGCAAGGGAACCTGTTGTAGTAATTTGGGCTCATTTTCCAGCATTTTGGTATACCGTTCCTCAGGGGTAAGGGTCAATAGGTCGATACGATAATCGTCGATGAGGTAGATCTGGTTTTCGATGAGGTTGTAATAAAAGGTATAGAAGGCTTTGTTATTGGCGAGAAGATGCTCGAAGTCCTTTAGATCTACGACCTTAAGGTGGCAGTCACTCAAGGCGCGGATGCTCTTGCGGGAAGGAATGCGAAACCTGAAGCTCTTCAGGGCGGCCGTGCATGAATTCCGTAAGGCCAAATAGGTGGTTTTCTCTTCTCCCGTAATATCGATGGAATGTTGCAAAACCCCATCTTCTATAAAGCAGAAGTAAGGACAAATATTACCTGCCGCCACAAAGAACTCACCCTTCGGAAAATGCAAGGAACGAAAGGTGTTTTCAATGTCGCCAATAAAAGGTTCCAAAGATGGATTGTCGATTACCTTTTTCAGGTAACTTTCAAACAGTGAAGGGTTCGTTTTCATGATCTTTAATTCCTGATTCCGAAGGTAAAAAGATTCGGAGAAATACACCGTGGGATGTTAAACTTCACCAAATAATTTTGAAGTATTTTCATCAAGCAGTACTTTTCAGAAAGAAAAACCACCAAAAATGAAAAAAATACTCTCCATCGCCTTCGGGTTACTCTCCTGTATTGTCTTTGCCCAACAACCTGCAACTTCAGCATCGGAAGTTGAAAAGGGAATTGTTCAAAAGGTTGAAATGGCTCAAAATTCTATGGTTAGAAATCTACCCTTTAAGAATATTGGTCCTACCGTTATGAGCGGTCGCGTGGTCGACTTTGCCGTGAACCCTGACAACCCGATCGAATTCTATGTAGGATACGCCAGTGGTGGTGTTTGGCATACCCAAAATAATGGAACCTCTTTCGAACCTGTTTTAGATAGCAGCCCTACCCAAAATGTGGGTAGTTTGGCCGTGGATTGGAAAAACGGAACCCTTTGGGTAGGGACGGGAGAAGTGAATGCTTCGCGTTCATCTTATGCAGGCATTGGAATATTGCAATCTAACGATAATGGGAAAACCTGGAAAAATATGGGATTAAAGGACACCCATCACATCAGTAAGATATTGATCAACCCCAACAACTCCAACGAACTTTTAGTGAGTGCCGTAGGGCATTTATATTCGAAGAATACAGAACGTGGGGTTTTTAAGACCATTGATGGTGGGAAAACCTGGAACAAGACCCTGTATGTGGATGATCAGAGTGGTATTATAGACATGGATGTGCACCCTTCCAATTTCAACATCGTGTATGCCTCTTCTTGGGATAAAGACCGTAAAGCATGGAATTTCCGGGGAAGTGGAGCAGGCAGTGCCATTTACAAGAGTACCGATGCAGGAAATTCATGGACCAAAATAACGGTGGATGGCAGTGGTTTCCCAACAGGTGAAGGTGTGGGTCGTATTGGATTGGCTGTGGTTAATGAAAGTGTCGTGTATGCCATTCATGACAGCCAATTTAGGAGGGAAAAAGAGAAGGATGATGACGGTGCAAAAGATGTCCTTTCCAAGGATGATTTCAAGACCATGACCAAAGATCAGTTCTTGGCCTTGGACAACAAAAAATTAGAGACTTTCTTGCGGGGTAACCGATTTCAGGAAAAATATCAGGCAGAAAATGTAAAACAAATGGTGCGCAGCGGATCTGCCCAACCTGCAGATTTGGCCAAGTATCTGGAAGATGCCAATACGATGCTCTTCGACACCCCTGTAATTGGAGCAGAGGTGTACAAGAGTGAAAACGGAGGCAAAACTTGGAAGAAAACACATGACGGTTATCTGGATGGTTTGTATTACAGTTATGGATATTATTTTGGAAAAATACATGTGGATCCTAGTGATGCCAATGGTATTTACATTTATGGAGTGCCAATTTTAAAGTCGAAAGACGGAGGAAAATCCTTTACCTCTATTAGTGCTGCTAATGTCCATGCCGATCATCATGCCCTTTGGATCAACCCAAAAAAGCCAGGTCATCTTATCGATGGCAATGATGGTGGAGTGAATATCTCCTATGACGATGGGGAGAACTGGATCAAATGCAATACCCCATCAGTGGGACAGTTTTATGCCATTAATGTGGACAACGAAAAGCCCTACAATGTTTATGGGGGATTGCAGGATAATGGAGTTTGGGTAGGAGCCCATACCTATAACGAAAGTGTAAGATGGCACCAAAGTGGGCATTATCCCTATGAGAGCATTATGGGCGGTGATGGGATGCAGATAGAAATTGACAATCGCGATAGCAACATTGTTTATACTGGGTTTCAATTCGGTAATTACTTCAGAATAAATCGCGAAACGGGCGATCAGAAATACCTCAATATTAAACACGAGTTGGGGGAAAATCCATATCGTTTTAATTGGCAAACGCCCATTGAATTGAGTGACCACAATCAAGATATTCTGTACTTGGGTGGAAATAAATTAATGCGCTCCATGAATCAAGGAGACGATTGGCAAGCCATTTCTTTCGACCTTACGCAGGGAGGGAAACCGGGTAATGTTGCTTATGGAACGATCACAAGTTTAAGTGAGTCCCCTTTCGAATTTGGACTCATTTACACCGGAAGCGATGACGGTTTGGTATATGTAACACGCAATGCCGGGGGTGATTGGAAAAAAATATCCAGCACTTTCCCCAAGGATCTTTGGGTAAGTAGGGTCATTGCCTCCAGTCATAAAAAATCAAGGGTGTATGTCACTCTCAATGGATATCGCTGGGACGATTTTAAGCCCTATGTTTATGTTTCGGAAGATTTTGGTGCTACTTGGAAAGACATTAGCTCCAATCTTCCCACCTCTCCTGTAAATGTGATTCAGGAAGATCCTGAAAATCGGGATGTTCTTTACTTGGGTACCGATAACGGAGCCTATGTTTCGTTGGATCAAGGTGCCAACTGGACCCCTTTCGTGGAAGGGCTTCCCCATGTAGCCTATCACGATATGGTGGTTCAGAAAGATGCCAAGCATTTGGTGTTGGGAACGCATGGTCGTTCCATTTACGTAGGGGATATATCGCTGCTTCAGCAATTGTCCTCTGAAACCATGGGTGAGGTGATGGTGGCCGATATTCAATCGAAGCGAGCCTCGAGCCGTTGGGGAAGTACAGGGTTTAATAGTTTTGGCAACCCCATAATCCCTGAAATGAATATTCAGTATTATAGTCCATCCGATGGAAAAGCCACGATGAAGGTAACTTCGGAAGACGGGGCCGAATTGCAGAGTATGTCGATGGATGTGTCCAAAGGAATTAATATGGCTTTGTATGATCTAAGTGTGTCGAAAAAAGGAAGAAAAGCGATGGAAAGTGCAGGCGCTACACTGAAGGAAGCCGACAACGGTGAATACTACTTGCCCAAAGGAACATACAAGGTGGTCATCTCTGTTAATGGCAAAAGCAAGGAACAGACTTTCGAGTTAAAATAATAGCGAAAATGAAATCAAAGGAACTCCGGGGAACCCCGGAGTTTTTTTATGACCAAAATTTTCTTTTTGGATTCAGTCTAAATAAGGTAAAAATGGGCAATTTTTTGGCAATCGCTCTTTTGAGCCGTAAATTTGTACCTCAAAATTTTGAAAAGAAAACCATAATGGGAATCAACTCTTCTTCCATCGCCCGGAAAGTTGCCATGGCACTCTCGGGATTGTTTTTAGTTTTTTTCTTAGCACAACATTTCACCATTAATTTTACTTCAGTCATTGCGCCAGATACTTTTAATAGTTGGTCGCATTTTATGGGGACCAATGGTTTGGTTCAGGGTGTTTTACAGCCTATCCTTATCATTGGAGTGATATTCCATTTTGTGATGGGATTCATTTTGGAAATTAAGAACCGAAATGCCCGTGCTGTGAAATACGCAAGTTATAAAGGAAGTGCCAACGCAAGTTGGGCTTCTAGAAACATGATCATTTCTGGATTGGTAATCCTAGCCTTTTTGGGATTGCATTTCTATGATTTCTGGATCCCGGAAATAATGGTGAAGTATGTAGATGGAGATATGTCTGGACTTATAAATCCGGAAAATGCGGATTCTGGGTATCGCTATTTTGAGGAAACCGTTCATAAGTTCGAAAGCCCCGTACGAACAGGATTGTATGTGTTGGCATTTGTGCTTTTGGCTTTTCACCTGTGGCATGGTTTCTCATCGGCGTTTCAAAGTGTAGGGTTCAACAATAAGTACTCTAAAGGGCTAAAGGCCTTCACTAAGATATTTGCTGTTGCCATCCCAGTTGGATTTATCTTTATTGCGATCTATCATCATTTCAATCAATTAGTTCACTAAACCGCTATCGATATGTCATTAGAATCAACGTTACCCAAAGGGCCCTTAGCCGATAAGTGGACAAAGCATAAAAATGAAATTAATTTGGTAAACCCTGCCAACAAGCGAAACATTGATGTGATTGTGGTAGGTACTGGTTTGGCTGGAGGAAGTGCAGCAGCAACCCTTGCCGAATTGGGATATAATGTAAAAACGTTTTGTTATCAAGATTCTCCCAGAAGAGCTCACTCTATTGCTGCTCAGGGAGGAATCAATGCTGCCAAAAACTACCAAGGAGACGGAGACTCCACGTATCGTTTGTTTTATGATACGATTAAAGGAGGGGATTACCGCTCACGCGAAGAGAACGTATATCGTTTGGCGGAGGTTTCGGCCAATATTATAGATCAATGTGTCGCTCAAGGTGTTCCTTTTGCTCGCGAATATGGTGGATTGTTAGACAACCGCTCTTTTGGAGGGGTATTGGTTTCGAGAACCTTTTACGCCAAGGGACAAACAGGGCAACAGTTGTTGTTGGGAGCCTATTCTGCCATGAATAGACAGATTAACCGAGGTAAAATAGATTCGTACAACCGACATGAAATGTTAGATTTGGTGGTGGTCGATGGTAAGGCCCGTGGAATTATTGCTCGAGATCTTGTTACGGGTGAAATTGAACGACATTCTGCCCATGCTGTGGTAATCGCCACGGGAGGATATGGAAATGTATTCTTCCTATCTACCAATGCCATGGGAAGTAATGTGACGGCCTCTTGGAAAATCCACAAGAGAGGGGCTCATTTTGCCAATCCTTGTTATACGCAGATTCACCCAACCTGTATTCCAGTATCCGGGGATCATCAGTCGAAGTTGACTTTAATGTCGGAATCACTGCGTAATGACGGGCGTATATGGGTGCCGAAAACAAAGGAAGACGCTATTGCCATTCGTGAAGGGAAAAAGAGGCCAACAGAGCTGAAGGAAGACGAACGCGATTACTATTTGGAACGCCGTTACCCATCTTTCGGTAACCTAGTTCCAAGGGATGTTGCTTCTAGAGCTGCCAAAGAGCGTTGTGATGCTGGATTTGGTGTGAATAAGACTGGGGAAGCTGTGTATCTTGACTTCTCAAGTGCCATTATGAGGTACGGAAAAGAGCAAGCGGCCATTCAAAAAATTGAGAATCCAAGTGACACGGTCATTCGCGAATTGGGAGAAAAGGTGATCGAAAACAAATACGGAAACCTTTTCCAGATGTATGAGAAAATCGTGGATGAAAACCCGTATAAAACACCAATGATGATTTATCCTGCGGTGCATTATACCATGGGAGGTATTTGGGTAGACTACAATCTTCAGACAACCATCCCAGGATGCTATGCAGCGGGAGAAGCTAATTTTAGTGATCACGGAGCTAACCGATTGGGAGCTTCTGCTTTGATGCAAGGATTGGCCGATGGTTATTTCGTGTTAACATATACCATTGGG
>JAHQVM010000006.1 GCA_019634365.1 Flavobacteriaceae bacterium
GGTCATAGTGTTCTATTTAATATCGGCACAAATCTACGATTTTGACCGTTGGTGTTAGTTTATTTCAAATTTAAAACGTCTTTCATTGTGAATACCCCCGTTTTCCCCACAAGCCACTCCGCTGCTAAAATAGCACCCAGAGCAAAACCATCCCGCGTATGCGCTTCGTGTTGGAGCGTTATGGTATCGATAGGAGAGGTGTAATCCACCATATGTGTTCCTTTCACATCTTCTATGCGCTTGGCTTCGATTGAAAGGTGTTCTTTTTCGGTACTGTCTAATTTCCAACCTTTCTTTTTAGAATGCTTCAAAATACCTTCCGCTAGGGTAATGGCAGTTCCGCTGGGGGCATCCAGTTTTTGTGTATGATGGATTTCCGTAAGGGAAGGCACATAATCTGCCCAGGGTTTCATGAGTTGTGCCAAATAGTCGTTCATGCTAAAAAAGAGGTTTACTCCAATGCTGAAGTTTGACGCATAGATGAAACTTCCGTTACTATTTTTACAAAAATTTAGCACTTCGTCATACGCGTCTAGCCAACCCGTGGTACCACTAACCACAGGAATGTTTTCCTCAAAACATCGTTTAATATTGGAAACCGCAGTTCCTGGAAGGGAGAACTCGATAGCGCAATCTGCTGCCTTTAGGTTTCCCGTTTCTGAACTACTGGAAGCGGTATAGACGATTTCATGCCCTTTCTCAACAGCCAATCGCTCAATGGTTTTACCCATTTTACCATATCCCAATAGCGCTATTTTCATTTCAAATTGAATTTAAACGATAACCCGTAATTACCTTGGGTATTAATGGGGTTGGGGTCCCGTAAAATACTGGGTTGAATGGATAGGTCTTCACTAACATTGTACTGCCGCAGGTGTGCATCAACATTGGCATCTATGATATTGAGCAAATAAAACACTATGGACACGATAAGACTTACATCCCTATTTCGGCTTGCCGTTCGTTGGGCATCGATAAGGCGATCATCCGAAATTCCTTGAAATTCATCATCGGTAAAACCTGCAAGCCGTCTTTTATAGGCATCCCGAAAGCGGTTGTAATCGTCTGTATTTTGAAGGTAAAAGTACACCCCCGTACCTATGCCTGCGTATACGATTGGGATTTTCCAATATCTCTTGTTATACGCCTGCCCAAGACCGGGCAACACAGCCGAATAGAAAGCCGCGCGCGATGGTGCTAAGGGATCATAGGCAACCACTACAGTGTCCTTTGCAATGATAAGTTTCTCTTTTTCTACCGTTAGGGAATCGGTTTGAGCATAGAGAACACCGCTAAGGAGAAAAAAAATATGGAAAAGCTTACTTTTCACTTTTTATGAGGTTCAAAATGCGCTGAAAGTCGGCTTCGTCTTTAAATGGTACGACCATTTGTCCTTTGCCTTTTGCATTGGCTTTAATGGTCACTTTGGCATCCAGAAAATCTGAAAGTTCCCGGCCTCCTTTGTTGGCGAAGTGCGGGGTCGATTTTTTCGGAGTTTCTTGGGGTGCTTCCGGGTTTTTGTATTTCCTAACCAAGGACTCGGTATCACGAACCGAAAGGGATTGGGATACAATTTTCTCGTATATATCTAACTGGTCGTTGGTGTTTTCAACATTGATCAAAGCACGGCCGTGCCCCATGGAAATAAATCCATCACGCATTCCTGTTTGTACAATTGGATCCAATTTCAGTAAGCGTAGATAATTGGTTACGGTACTTCGGTTTTTACCCACCCGATCACTCAATTCTTCCTGTGTTACTTGAATTTCTTCAATAAGGCGTTGATAGGAAAGGGCAATTTCAATGGGATCTAAATCCTGGCGTTGGATATTTTCGACCAAGGCCATTTCCAACGATTCCTGATCATTGGCAATCCTAATATATGCGGGAATCGTTTCCAGCCCCACCAACTTGGAGGCCCGGTAACGGCGTTCACCACTTACCAATTGGTATTTGTTAAAGCCGAGTTTGCGCACTGTGATGGGTTGAATAACCCCCAATTCCCTAATGGAAGACGCTAGTTCCCTCAGGGTTTCTTCATTAAAGCTGGTACGGGGTTGGAAGGGGTTCATCTCGATGGTTTCGAGATCCAATTCCACGATATTTCCAACTACTTTGTCGGCGTTTTTGTCTTCTACCGACTTTATATCGTTGTCCGGATCCTTCAGTAAAGCTGAAAGACCACGTCCCAAGGCTTGTTTTTTAGTTGCTTTCGCCATAAATCCTACGCGTTTTTCTCAATTAATTCATTTGCCAAACTTAAGTAATTATTGGCTCCTTTGCTACCCGCGTCATAACTAATGATACTTTCACCATAACTTGGTGCTTCACTTAAACGCACATTTCTTTGAATTATGGTGGCAAAAACCATTTCATCGAAATGCTTTTTCACCTCTTCCACCACCTGATTCGACAGGCGAAGGCGGGAGTCGTACATGGTGAGCAACAATCCTTCGATGTCTAGGTTTTGATTGTGAATTTTTTGAACGCTTTTAATCGTATTCAACAATTTGCCCAATCCTTCCAAGGCAAAGTATTCGCATTGAATAGGGATGATAACACTATCTGCAGCGGTTAGCGCATTCAGTGTCAACAACCCTAGTGAAGGGGCACAATCGATTAAAATGAAGTCGTACTCATTCTTCAGGTCTGCAATGGCATTCTTAAGCATGTACTCACGATTCTCCTTGTCTACCAATTCAATTTCAATGGCAACAAGATCGATATGTGCTGGAATTAGGGAAACGTTGGGTGAACTGGTCTCCACAATCGCCTCTCTTGCGGCTATGGCATGTTCCAGCAGTTGGTAGGTACCTAGTTCAACACTTTCTACGTCTATTCCTAGACCCGAAGTAGCATTGGCTTGGGGATCGGCATCGATTAATAGGACTTTCTTTTCCAAAACTCCTAATGATGCGGCAAGATTTACGGAAGTGGTGGTTTTACCAACACCTCCTTTTTGGTTGGCAATAGCAATTATTTTACCCATCAATATTATTAAGGTTTGAAGGATTAAAAATACGATTAATTATGCGGATAGAAAATGTATTTTGTTAACAGAAAGTGAACATTGATTGCCTTAAAACCAATAGCAATACTATTGAACTTGGAGGTGAATGTGATCGTCGTGACGTACAGCTTGGCATCCATGGAATCGAAGCTTTGCGTGTTGTACGCCCAGCCTATCCTTAAGATGAGGTTCAATGAATACCTTACTAGTTTTTGGATGTTTTAATATGTTCTTTAAAAGTTCTTTGGTGGGTTGCTGAGCGAGATTCAATTCGGCATTCCAAGTCCCAAATGTGATATATTTTGTAAAATCATACTGCCAATGTCCTTTGTTCTTGCAAGCTATGGTCTGATTCCACTCATTTTGATTGGGTGCAACATAAGCACCATAACCACTCCATGAAGGTTTTTTATTTGTCAACGAATCATTTTTTTGATAGAAAAAGCATAGATCGATTTTTTTTCCATCGTTATGGCTTAAATGGGGCAGAAGTGGGAAGCCATCTATAAATGGAAAGTTGGCATCTAGATAGGCTAATTCCAAATTAGGATAATGAATTTGTAATTCCTTTGAAACCTGTTTGAGGGCCTCGTTTAGTTCTGGGGTCACATAATTACGATTGGTGAGCATGTAAAAATAATTACGGGGCCTAATGGTTTCCGAATTTTCAATACGTACTCGGCCAACGGATGGTGCAAGCAGAGGTATAAATACGAATGTGAATAGCAAATAAATTCCTAAGAAGTAGGCATATTTCTTCCATCCTTTTTTTCTGAATAACCACAAACAAATTATATAGAGTACGCCACCTACTTGCGTTAATGCCGTTAGAAAAGCGGCAATGAGGAGATGAATGGCACCAGAAAGGAATTTCATAGGGTATTATAAACCCATGTTTCCTATAAATTATTGCAATAAGGGAGTTTTACTTATTCTTTTTGGAACGAATCATCATTTCCAACATATCCCACATCTGCTCTGGAACTTCTTCCAAAAGGTTCATCTGGCCAGCACCTTTTAGCCATTCGCCACCATCGATGGTTATCACTTCTCCATTGAGGTAAGCCGAAAAATCGGAAACCAAATAAGCGGCTAGATTGGCCAGCTCCTGATGGTCACCCACACGTTTTAACGGAACTTTTTTAGCCAAATCGAATTTTTCCTTTAATTCTCCCGGAAGTAGACGGTCCCAAGCACCTTTGGTAGGGAAGGGGCCGGGTGCGATGGCATTGAAGCGCATGCCGTATTTCGCCCATTCTACGGCCAAGGATCGTGTCATGGCCAATACACCAGCCTTTGCCGTGGCACTGGGAACTACATAGGCAGAACCTGTCCACGCATAGGTAGTTACGATATTCAGTACATTTTTGTTGGTTTCCTTGTTGTCGATCCAATGTTTTCCAAATGCCAGTGTACAGTTTTTGGTTCCTTTCAAGACAATATCGATAATGGTGTCGAAGGCATTGGCCGAAAGCCGTTCGGTAGGGGAGATGAAGTTACCTGCGGCATTGTTCAACAAAACATCTACGGTTCCAAAAGCATCGACAGAAGCTTTCAACATGGCTTCTACCTGATCGTAATGACGCACATCGCATTGCACCGGCAATACGGTACCTCCAGTCTCGGCTTCCAGTTCTTTGGCGGTGTTCTGTAGTTTCTCCAAATTTCTTGAAGTGATCACTACCTGAGCGCCCAATTCAAGAAAGTAGGTGGTCATCGATTTTCCGAGTCCACTACCACCCCCAGTAACTACAATGGTTTTGCCCTCTAGAGCGTTATCGCGAAGCATTTTGGCTTTTAGATCCATGGTTTTTTTGATTTTCGTAAAGGTACATCCGGTTCATTTATTATGCAAGCATAATAAATGTTATTTCTTGTTAGAAAAGTTGCAATTGGGCATATTGCAATAACATAATGGTCTTGGCATCTTTTATTTCGCCAGTTTTCATCATATCCAGAGCCGTTTCAAAATCCAATTCCAATACTTCAATGTTTTCTTCCTCTTCGGCCAATCCACCACCCTCGCTGGTTTTCATGTCTTCGGAATATTCAGCTATGAAGAAATACAGAATTTCGGTGACCGATCCGGGAGACATATACGATTCAAAAATCTTTTTTACTTCTTTTATCTGATATCCTGTTTCTTCTTGGGTTTCCTTTCGGATGCAATCTTCTGGATTGTCTTTGTCCAATAATCCCGCGCAAGCCTCAATCATCATTCCCGTTTCATTGCCATTTACATAGGTAGGTAAACGAAATTGACGTGTAAGGACCACGGTCCTTTTTTGAGTATTGTACAGTAAAATCACAGCTCCATTTCCTCGGTCATAGGCTTCCCGGGCATGTGTTTCTATATCGCCATTTTCTTTTTGGTATTCGTAAGTGAATTTTCTTAGTGTATACCAATTGTCTGAAAGAACCTCTTTTTGGGTAATGTTGATTTTGGGATGGTTCATGTAAAAGGGATTTGTCTCCGTACTTGAAAGGAGATTCAATGGTTTAAAAAAGGTTGCTCTGGATTAGGCTACCGAATCGATAAGAATTTCGAGCATTTCTATGGCCGCATCACTGATTTTGGTTCCAGGGCCATACACGGCAACGGCTCCAGCTTCAAAGAGGAACTCATAATCCTGAACTGGAATCACACCTCCAACAATCACCATGATATCTTCCCTCCCCAGTTTTTTCATTTCCTCAATGACCTGTGGCACCAAGGTTTTATGACCGGCCGCTAAAGAGGAAACACCCAAAATATGAACATCGTTTTCAATGGCTTGCTGAGCCGCTTCTTCAGGGGTTTGGAACAGCGGACCAATGTCCACATCGAAACCAACGTCGGCATATCCGGTGGCGACTACTTTAGCGCCTCTGTCGTGACCATCCTGTCCCATTTTCGCAATCATAATTCGGGGGCGTCGGCCTTCCAATTCTGCAAACTTATTGGCTAATTCCCTCGCCTTTTCAAAGGAAGGATCTTTCTTTATTTCTTTGCTGTACACGCCGCTAAACGATTTTATTTGTGCCTTATACCTTCCAAATTCGGATTCTAAGGCATCACTTATTTCTCCCAGTGTAGCCCGTTCCCGAGCCGCATCTACGGCTAAAGCTAATAAATTTCCTTCACCTGTCTTGGCGCACTGTGTAAGTTTTGCCAAGCATTCTGTTACTTTTTCGTGGTTTCGTTCCCTTTTAATACGTTCCAATCGCTCCATCTGCCCCTTCCGTACTTTTTGGTTATCCACGTCCAAAATTTGCAAGGGGTCTTCTTTTTCCAATCGGTATTTATTAACCCCAACAATGATATCCTGTCCGCTGTCAATTCTTGCTTGTTTCCGAGCCGCCGCTTCCTCAATGCGCAATTTGGGAATTCCGGCCTCTATGGCTTTGGTCATTCCCCCTAATGCTTCAACTTCTTGGATTAATTTCCACGCTTTTTCTGCGATTTCGTTCGTAAGATTTTCTACATAATAACTCCCAGCCCAGGGATCGACCGTTCGAGTAATCTGAGTTTCCTCCTGAAGGTATATCTGGGTATTCCGGGCAATCCTTGCCGAAAAATCGGTGGGAAGGGCAATGGCTTCATCCAAGGCATTGGTATGCAGGGATTGTGTGCCTCCAAAAGCGGCTGCTGCCGCTTCAATACAGGTTCGGGCTACATTATTGAATGGATCCTGTTCGGTCAGGCTCCAACCACTGGTTTGGCAATGGGTCCGTAACGAAAGTGACTTCGGATTTTTAGGGTTGAATTGCTTTACCAGCTTTGCCCAAAGCATGCGGGCAGCACGCATTTTGGCAATTTCCATGAAATGGTTCATCCCTATGGCCCAAAAGAAGGATAAACGCGGAGCAAAACTATCTATGTCCATTCCTGCTGCAATACCAGTCCTGATGTACTCCAAACCGTCGGCCAGGGTATAGGCAAGCTCAATATCGCAGGTAGCGCCGGCTTCCTGCATATGGTAGCCCGAAATGGAAATGGAATTGAATTTGGGCATGTTCTGGGAAGTGAATTCGAAGATGTCGCTTATGATTTTCATCGAAGGGCTAGGAGGGTAGATGTAGGTATTCCTAACCATGAATTCCTTGAGGATGTCATTCTGAATGGTTCCCGCAAGTGCATTTGGCGATACCCCTTGTTCCTCTGCCGCGACAATGTAGAAGGCCATGATGGGCAATACCGCTCCATTCATGGTCATGGAAACACTCATTTTGTCCAACGGAATTTGATCGAACAAAATTTTCATGTCTTCCACACTATCAATAGCTACACCTGCCTTACCCACATCCCCGACCACGCGTTCATGATCACTGTCGTAGCCACGATGTGTTGCCAAATCGAAGGCAACCGAAAGCCCTTTTTGTCCTGCCGCCAAATTTCTTCGGTAAAAAGCATTGCTATCCTCGGCAGTAGAAAATCCAGCATATTGACGAATGGTCCAAGGTCTTCGTACGTACATGGTTGAGTAAGGCCCTCGTAAATTAGGCGCAATACCCGCTACAAAATCCAAGTGGTTCAAGGCAGCAACATCCTCGTGGGTATACTCAGATTTAACAAGGATATCTTCAGCAGTATTATAGGTTTTCACCTCGCTGGCCTCTCTGGATGCTGTTTTCCGCTTCCACGTAATATGTTGAAGGTCCTTTCTACCCATTACATATTGATTTTCGTAATAAATGGATCCATATCACCCCTAAAAGGTGAGGAAATGTGCATGATCACCGTTTTCTCATTAGATGTAATAATGTACATGGTGCTGTAGTGCTGCTTATCCAGTTTATCATCCGAGATTAAATACACACTTTTAAAAACATGCTCATCGGTATTTCCACTGTACTTAGCCACCAATTTTTCGATGGAGAACTTTTTATGATCAAAACGTTCCTCCATGGATCTTCGCATCACACCCAAGAATTGTTGGGCATCATTCTTTGTGAGCGGCATAAAATCCACACTATTTACGGTACAAGTGGATCCGCTGTATTTATCGAAGAAGAGGTGGAATCCACCGTCCATTTTCTTCAATTGATTGATTCGGTTTATTTCATATTTGTACGAATCCTTGTCTAAAAGGGTATCCAGCATGGACTGGTATTCAGAAATCGATATTTTCTCAAAGGCATCTGGTAAGAACAATCTAATGCCGCGATCTTCGAGATAATGGTGGGTGCCTAAAAGCTCTCCTTTTTCGTCACTTTCCCAAATGTTGCTCAATTCCTGGTTTACTTCCTTGCAAGAGCTGGTAGAGACAAGAATGATTGCTATTACTGATATTGCGGTAATGATGTTTTTCTTATTCATGAGTGGGGAGGTTCAAAAGATTTTGATAATAGCCATCGAGGGCTAAGTAAAGGGCTAAATGTTGATCTTCCAATATTTGCTGAAGTCGCTGGCGCATTGGCTCCGCCATAATCTCTGGGGTTAAATGATTCACTTTTAAAAGGCTCTGGAAATGATCCCGGACATCTTGGTCTGAAATATTAGAGAACACACAGTTCATAAAATCCCCAGTGTAATTTAGATTAGTGCCGTTTCTATTGAAATCCCAGAGTCCGTCCGTTTCCCTAAGTTTTTCCAAAACTGCCATAGTATATGGTGAGGCAATGTCTTGGTAGGAAAGCGAACCTTCTAATCCCCTAAAAATAAAATTATTATATCCTTGGATGTAGGCAGAATTGGAACCGGATCGAACATCTGGATCCTTGAAATAATGGGCAATATCTTCCTGAAAACTATATAGGGCTTCCCTAAGCAACGCCTTGTCGGATGATGAACAATTTACCGAAAACGGCTTGTCTGCATATTTATAATCCATGGGTTCCTCACACCCAATGAGTGTTATTGTGAGTAGGAATAATAGACTATGTTGGATTCTTCTCATGTTCCAGTTTTTGTTTTTCAAGGGATTCTGGGATTCTTCTTTCCAGAATGGGTTCGATAATCGTTTTTCTGGGATTGGTTTTTATAAAAGGGTACAATTCCAGATCGTGTTGCATCCGATCATTTGGATTTTCATATTTGTTGGTCCCCACCAGAACTAGTTTACCGTCTTCGAACAATTTGAGTTCTTTTTGGGCACTTTCTTTTATTTTTTTCTGAAGGATGCCAGCCTTTAACGATGATAGGATGCCTCCGCCTTTTTCAATTTCTTTGAATAACTCCAGAGCTTTTTCACCCAACTGGTCCGTAATGCTTTCAATGTAATAGCTTCCGTCGGCAACATTTCCGACTAGATCGAAGTAGCTTTCGGCTTTTAGTATAAGCAACTGATTTCGTGAAATGCGTTCCCCAAATTCGTTGCTTTTATGGTAAATGGCATCGTACGGTAGATTACATAGGGTATTCGCACCGCCCAACACGGCACTCATGCACTCGGTGGTGCTACGGAGCATATTTACGTTGTAATCATACAGGGTTTTATTTCTCTTTGAGGGGGTTGCCATGATATGGCATTCGATCGATAAACCGTATTCCTGGCCAAGGCATTGAATCAATGTTCTGAAGGTCCGGATTTTGGCGATTTCGAAAAAGTAATTGGGGCCCATAGCGACCTTCAGTGCAATTTTAACCTTCTGATCCTTTTGCGCATTGTGGTAATAATGGTTCAGGTATTCGTTGAGGTGTGCCAATCCATATCCCAGTTGCTGAACGATATTCGCGCCAGCATTTTGATAAAGCGAAGTATCGATACCCAGTATACATTGTTCTGGGTAGTGTTCCAGTAAAAAGCCAAGGGATGCAAGATCCTGCTCTATGTTTTGAAACCAATTACCACTTCTGGCTAGGTTCCCAAGTATGTCTAGGTGATAATAGACTTCGGCGTTTTTTTCGGACAGCTGCGCCATCAACGAAGAAAGAAATTCCTTGTCGAGGAACCCCAATTGAAAATGTATTGGAACGCCTTGGAAGTCGAAATCTTTGAAAACTTCTTCAAACTTGAAGGATTTGGAGGCCTGAAAGCAAATGGATTCCGCTCCTCGATCTATGGCATCCAATGCCAGTTTGTTGGCGACAGCGGCATCATCGATAAAAATGGCTTGTCCAATGGCCCAATCCTTGGGATGTCCGGGAATAGGAGCAAAGGAACCATTAGACTCATTAGAATGATAAAAGGGCTTTACATGAATTCCCTCAAGGCTTTGCCAGATAAGGGTATCGTTGTAGTCTGCTCCTTTGAGGTCGACCTGTATCTTTTGCTTCCATGCTTTGGAAGAAACCGGATCAAATTCCTGAAATAGTGATTCACTCATTTTTCGATTTCAATTTTAAGCTGTCTTCGTGCTCAATGATGTAAATATCTTCATTTTCACGTTTCAGATAATACTTTTCCCTTGCATATTTTTCCACCTCGTTACTATCCTTCATTTTTTCTATAAATTCAAGATCCCTGGCAATTTCTTCTTTGTAAAACTCCTTGGTGTCTTCTAAGGCATTAATTTCATCATTCAGTTCTTTGTGAATGATATACGAATTGGTGTCGAAGAAGACCATCCATACCACAAAAAGTATCAAAATGATAACATAGGTGCCAGAAAGCACAACAAACCATTTGTTCTTTGTGATTTTGGAGAATTTCACTTAAATCAATTTCTGATGAATGATATTGCGCAATAACTGTACAGCCACCGTATTATAACGATTTGTCGGAATAATAATATCTGCATATTCCTTTGTTGGTTCTATAAACTGTTCGTGCATGGGTTTTAGTGTGCTCTGGTATCTGTTTAGTACTTCGTTAAGATCACGTCCCCTTTCGGCCATGTCCCTTCTAAGGCGGCGGATAAGGCGCTCATCGCTATCAGCGTGAACGAACAACTTCACATCGCAAAGCTCCCTCAATTCCTTATTGGTAAGGATTAAGATGCCTTCAATAATGACTACTTTTTTAGGATGAAAAGTAATCGATTCCCCAGTTCTGTTGTGTTCCACAAAAGAATAAACCGGTTGCTCAACCGATTTCCCTTTCTTAAGATCCTTGAGGTGCTTTACTAGCAATTCAAAGTCGATGGACTGTGGGTGATCAAAATTAATCCGAACCCTTTCATCATAGCTTAGGTGGGAAGTGTCACGGTAGTAAGAATCCTGTGAAATTACACAGACCTCGTTTTTTGGGAATTCTTCAACAATCTGTTTTACCACAGTCGTTTTTCCGCTCCCAGTACCACCGGCAATACCAATAATGAGCATAGGCTATACGTTTCTGCAAAGGTAATGAGATTTGTGGGGTTTGCCTATGGGGCTCTTTTTATTTTTCAACAGCTTTTACCTCTTGCGGCGTGACCATTTTTTTCTGGGAATTGCCCCACGAATTCATAACGTAATTCATCACGTCTGCCACTTCTTCATCGCTTAATCCCATAGGAGCCATATAGCCATCGTATGGTATCTCGTTAACGGTAATTTTGCCCTTCTGACCAAACTTTACAGCATGTATGCTTTCGGTTCTTTTATCCCGAAGCCAATCCGAATTCGCCAAGGGAGGAAAACTGCCGGGCACTCCAAATCCGTTGGCCAGATGACATTGCATACAGAAGTCTGAATACAGCAAACCTCCTCGTTCCATGCTTTTTTTCAGCGCAGGATTCTGAACTTGGTTGCGATATGCTGAGCCAACTTGAGAGGCTTCTTTTTCGGTATTCATTTTACATCCCAAAAAGAGCAAAACTAGAAATAGGGTATGATAGATTTTCATTTTAATTTTTCGGTATTAGCCTTACAATACCTTGGCCTTCTACAGCAATATAGATCAGGCTGTCTGGGCCTAACTTAACATTTCTCACGCGACCCACGCCATCGGCAATCTTCTCTCGACCTATAACGGTTTCGCCATTCAACTTCAGTAATTCCACATAATTGAATTTCAAGGAACCTACTAAAAGATGTCCGTTCCATTCTGGGTATTTACCGCCTGTTACGAAATCCATTCCACAAGGAGCGATCGATGGGACCCAATAGTAAACCGGTTGTTCCATGCCGGGACGCTCTGTTTCATCGGTGAATTTAGAACCACTGTAATTTACCCCATATGATATTAGTGGCCAGCCGTAATTTGCCCCCTTCTTAATTACGTTGATCTCATCCCCACCTTTGGGCCCGTGTTCATGGGTCCAGATTTTCCCAGTGATAGGATGTCTTGCCATTCCTTGTGGATTGCGGTGACCATATGAAAAAATGGCTTTTTTGGCCTTGTTTTCATCCACAAAGGGATTGTCGGGAGGGACACTTCCGTCGTCCATGAGGCGATAAATCTTACCGTTATCGCGGCTAATATCCTGCGGATTCACATCGCGGTTTCCACGATCGCCTACCGAAAAGTAAACATAACCCTCTTTATCAAATGCAATCCGGGAACCGAAATGCTGTCCCCTTCTGCTGTTAGGCTCTGCTTTATAGAGGCTTTCAACATCGATTAGGGCGTTGTTTTGAAGTCGGGCGCGGATCAACTTTGTATTTCCACCTTGTCCTGAACCATCGGAAGAAGCATGGGTAAAATAAATCCAGCCATTCTCTTCAAAATTGGGATGCAAAGCTACATCCATAAAACCACCCTGTCCGCGCACATAGATATCGGGTACGTTTTCAATTTCCGTCTTGTAACCGTTTTTGAAATGTATGAGGGAGCCACTTTTTTCGGTGATAAGCATGCTACCATCAGGAAGCCATGCCATTCCCCAAGGGTTATTTAAATTATCCACTACTGTTTCAATGGTATAATCCCGTGAGTCTTCCGAAGAGAGTGCAACCGATTCATTCTTCCGTTGGGCACAGCCCTGAAAGGCGAGGGAGAAGAGTAGAAGGATGGAAATTAATTTCATTTTGATTAAATATCATTTAAAAATAAGCATTATCGATATGTACCCGCGATTCTATGCTGTTAAGTTTTTCTGAAAAGGCAAACCTTAAAGCCTAACCATGGGAGCTATTATTTGAAATTTCACATGATCTCAAGTAGAGGGCTCCTTACAATTGAGAACATTTCCCAGCATTGTTTATGGTTAAATCTTTTGGGTATTGTATTTTCATTTCTTAATTACAGGTAAAGATGAATATATTCGGTAAAATCCGTAAAAAGTTATTGGCAGATCATAAGGTGAGCAAGTATTTGGTATATGCCATAGGTGAAATCATTCTGGTGGTTGTCGGAATTCTCATTGCGATACAAATAAATGGTTGGAACCAGAATCGGATGAATCGTTCCAAGGAAACTCTGATTTTGCAGGAATTGCATGAAGAATCCAAACAGAATCTGGCGCAATTCGAATCGAACAAACAAGGATATATTCAGTCATTGAATGCATGTAGGATTGTACTTCGGAATGTTCGAAAAATGGATGCCAAAGAAGCAATGGATTCTGTCATGAGGTATGGCCCAAGCATGTTTCGGGGAATTACATTCGATCCTTCCAATGGAGTGGTGGAATCTTTAATAAACACGGGTGAATTGCAGCTCATTAGAAATGATTCGCTAAGGCGTTACATTGCTACTTGGAAGAATGTAGTTACAGATTTCAAGGAAGAGGAGCAAAATTCCCGTGCGCTTTGGACCAATCACATAGAACCTTTTATTATTGAAAATGGTAATTTTCTTAATCCTTCCGACCCAAAGAACATTATTTTATTCAAGGATCCGATATTCCTGAATATGATCGCCCGACGACAGTTCTATGTTTCCAATATTATAGATGCCATGGATCGCGAGCATATTGAGAAGAATTTAAAAGCGATGGTTCGGTTATCAAATGTTCAATAATAGTTCACGCTTGCGCGTTTACTTTTTACCTTCAAGCCTAATTGCGTGAACGCAACAGTTTTTCAGAAATAAAAAAAGTGATTTGCTATCACAAATCACTTTTTATTGAGTCGGGATGACAGGATTTACAGAATCCCGATAAACCTTCATTGCCCATAAAAAGTGAAGGCTGCCGCCCTCATCCTTTTTTGTTCCCCTCAGCTCAATCCAACTGCGTTTATTTCACTATTAGGAACAAAAAAGTGATTTGCTTTCACAAATCACTTTTTATTGAGTCGGGA
>JAHQVM010000067.1 GCA_019634365.1 Flavobacteriaceae bacterium
GAGTTGGGCAGGGCGTATGGAATACTCGGTGGTAGAACCAATGCATTCTAGCAATCTGTCATTTACTTTGAAGCGAAAGGAATCATTCTCTGATGTATTTGGGATCAATTTTTTGCTCAACAACAATGCCTCTGTGGCTTCTTTATTATTGTCCTCAAAATACAGTAGGGATCCTAAATAGTAATTGTATTGTGCTTTTTGTATTGTCGATAACTCTGTGGTGTCAATAATACTTAATGCACTATTGAGACTGGATAGGTCCCTGCGATCTGTTAAGGAATCCAATGGAGAAAAGAGAGTTTCTTGGGAATGACAAATTCCAATAATGAATAAAAACATTATTGGAATTGTCTTAAAGAAACAATGTAAAACTCTTTTCAAGTTAGAAAGATATTAAGTTTTAATAATGATTCCTCCATTATTGGTATCGGGAATACCCCCGTCATCGCCTAGTTGAGGTGAATTCTCCCAAATTTGCTGGTATTTTGCTTGGGTCATTTGGTTTTCTGGAATCGCTAATTCCGATAGGGTGTAACGTACCGTCACCCGTCGCATTTCCTCATTGCTGTTTAGGTCAATTTCAAATTCTTCCAGCAATTGATCATCAGGGTTAGCCGTTGAATCCAATTCTTGAATGACCAATACTAGATGGTATTTAACCCCACTGTCAAAACTGGACGAATCAATCTTTTTAGCATAAAGCATTTGGTAAACATTCCCATTGTCACTTGTAATGAAGTCGAATGTCATTTTTTCAATGGGAGATCTCCTGTTTCTCCATTTTGTAAATGCTACCTCAATTTCGTAGTCATCGTTGTTAGCAAATGTAATAGGTCTACGATCATTGTCTTGTAAGTTGTAATCTGCCATAATAATTGTATTTGTTAGAAAATAAACTGTTCAAATTTAGGAGGGTACATGCCTTCGTCTCCTTGGATCATTATCCGGTCCAGCACGTTGGTAATTTTGTTATGAAATGTCCTTCCCGATTTCTTGGAGAGATTTCCAGCGATATATCTGGGTTTGCCATCGAAATTTATATCTGCAAAGGTGAGTCCTGCGACCATTTCATTCGCAATTAAGAGGGATCCTGAATCTCCTTCGTCGGCAACATTATTAGTCATAATCTGATCTCTAAAAACAATTTTTCGAGGCAAGTCATTGATCCTATGAAAAGGATTGTCCAACCGAATCGCTGCGTGTTCGGAGAGAATATCACCATGGGTTATTCTTGTTGACCTACCAATTTTGGTACATAGATCACCAACACTATATTTACTTATGTTTTTAGGGTCTAGTTTGTCTGTGTAGTTGAACAACCCGCTTGTGTGCTGCACACCCTCATCCAGCTTCAATATGGCTGCATCTACAAATGGATCCATATCCTTCCAGACTGTTTCCCCAATGGTTTCTTCGTTTTGAATTCTGTAATTAAGTGCTTTGCCATCGTGGCGGGAGGGTTGGTACACCTTTTGGTGATCGGCCGTAATTAGAATATCCGGTCGTTCCCTATTCGATAGATAGGATGATAAAACATGCATATTCGAAATCCCATAAATATTTGGGTCTTCTTTAAATTTTAACAATCCTCCGAGGGTTCCCGACTTGAAAACCGAAACTTCTTCACAGATGCTGGTACCGCCCTTTATAGGTCGTATGCGTTCCTTTAATTCGTTCGATTCGTTTAAAAATCGCCCTACATTATTATCTGTTCTTTTTGGGTTTAAATCTTTAAAGTTTTCAAATAGTGTGTTTATGATCTGCTCATCGAATTGAGTTAATTGCGGAGGTTCTGGAATTCCTTTGGTACGTATTTCGTATTGGTATTGATCTATAATGTCCTTTTTGGTAAATACGCCTATCTTTCTAGTGAAATCTCCATATTCCACTCCAAACCCTCCTTCAACATTGGGAACTTTTACCACAGCCGAATAGCTAATGGGAGAGAATTCGATCAACTCCATCAATTTGATGTGGGATTCATAAATATCGAATGCTGCATCAAAAGTCATTTTGGTCGATTAAATGGTTCATAATTGAGATTAGTTAATGGTACAATAGTAGGGAACAAATGGGCCACTCAACATACCCGCTACCGGGTATATTTGGGCAAATTGGGATCATTGGGAATGTATTTGGTGCGTTGATTTGATTATCCAATGGGATTAAATAAATACACGATCACAAAAACAGCTAATGCGCCCCCTGCCTTAATGAGTGGGGCATTCCGACTTTCCGATTTGGTTTCGAGTTCAACGAAACCCGGTAAGGCAATACTAATACACGCCGCGGCCAGCGCCACGATCACACGTATAATTCCCGTTAATTCCTTAAATACCCTATCCACACTATCTAAGTGAAAAAAACATAGGGTCATAACAAAGACGCCGAGAACGACCATAATAATGTTGGGAATGATTTCTTTAGCTGGTTTTAGACTCATGGTTCAATATTGGTTAGTAAAACTGCATAATGACATACCCTTTGTTGGGTATATAACGTACCAAAAAGCAAAAGGAAGAAAATTGCGACTGCGCAATAGGATTAATTTGGGGTTAGCGAGGCATGAAATTAATCGCTTTTTTCAAATAATCCTAATGTGATTAAAAATGAACTGGTGTTTCCGGAGGAAAATCAATCGACAAAATAGAGCTTGGCTGCCAGAAGTAGTCCCACAAATATGATAAAGCCTACCAAGACCCAGACACTGCCTTTGTATTGCTTCTTATGCAGTTTTTTGTCCTTGCGGTAACTAATGACCATGATGGTAATGAAAACAATTACAAAACAAATCGCAAAGATTAATTGGCCCGTAGAAAGCATACCTATGAATTTATGAACACAAAAATACGGCATCTAGTTGAAAAGTTTCTGACTTGGACTGTATTTTCAATATCCTTTGTTTCTATTTTTAAATCATTGTAAAAGCATACCTATGAAAGATAAGATCTCCTGTGTACACGAATTCCATGCAGCCTTTGGATTGGGCATTGAAGAAAGACCGACAGCCAACTTAGGCACTGCCAAGAATAAACTTAGATTTAATTTGATGAAGGAAGAAAACGAAGAATATCTTGAAGCAGCCAATGAGGGCGATTTGGTTGAAGTGGCCGATGCTTTGGGAGATATGCTTTATATCCTCTGCGGAACCATCATAGAGCACGGAATGCAACATAAAATTGAGGAAGTCTTCAACGAAATTCAGCGCAGTAATATGAGCAAGTTGGGTGCCGATGGGAAACCCATCTATCGGGAAGATGGAAAGGTGTTGAAAGGCCCAAATTACTTCAAACCCAACATACAGGCAATTTTAGAAAATTAACGGCTTAGCAAACCACGTAGCGCCACTCAAAAGGATCGGCTATCAAATTGTGCTGAATGTGAGTGAGTTCTTTTTTGAATCGCTTCGCGAAAGAATCCTTTTGATCCTGAAGACCATATGTCTCATCCTTGTAACTGAAAGCACTAACGGGACTAATGACCGCTGCGGTTCCAGCTCCAAAAATTTCCTTTAAGCTGCCATTTTTAGCGGCGACAACAATTTCGTCTACGGTAACGCGCCGAACCTCCACATCGATGCCAGCTTTTTCGGCCAATGCGATCACACTTTTTCTGGTAATTCCATCCAAAATACGGTCGTTCGTGGGAGCTGTTAGCAAGGTATCATTTACTCTAAAGAAAACATTCATAGTTCCTGCTTCCTCCAAATACTTGTGCTCATTGGCATCGGTCCAGATCACCTGCTGAAATCCTTTTTCCTTGGCCAAATTCGTTGGGTAGAATTGTGCACCGTAATTTCCGGCCGCTTTTGCATAACCCACCCCACCATCTGCCGCACGACTGAAATTTTCTGCAATGATCACTTTTACTTCACCTTGATAATACGCTTGCACCGGTGAAAGGATGATCATGAATTTATAGCGGTTAGAGGGAGAGGCCGAAACACCATTTTGAGTTGCAATCACAAAAGGGCGGATGTAAAGGGAATTACCCAACCCCGGTTTGATCCATTCCCTGTCCATTTCCAAAAGTTGATGCATGGCATCGAAAAACAGGGCTTCCGGAAATTCTGGGATCGCCATCCTATGGGACGACTTGTTAATCCGTTTTAGGTTGTCCACAGGGCGAAACATAAAAACCTTTCCTGCGTCGTCTTTATAGGCTTTCATGCCCTCAAACACAGCTTGGCCGTAGTGAAATACCTTGGCCGACGGATATATTTCCAAGGGTCCATACGGTTTTATAGTAGGTTTCTGCCATTCACCATCCACAAAATCACATTCAAACATATGATCCGTAAAGACACTACCAAATACGAGATTATCGAAATCCACTTCTTGGATTCTGGAGGTAGTTACTTTTTCAACTTGAATGGTGGGGATCGTGGTTAGACTCATAAAATTAGCTTCTTCGGCAAAATTAGGTAAAATATATGCTATATAAAATGCAAAAAAATCATAAAATTGTGGTATCTTATTAGCTATACAAATTCTGAATAAAATGAAAAAAAACCTTCTATTCCTTTTCGCCTTAACCGTTCTGCTATTTTCATGTAAGTCCAATACCGAAAAGGAAACCGAAACACAGGAAAATACAGAGGCAGTTGCCGAAATGTATGATGTTAAAGGAGATGATTTTGAAGACAAAGGCCTGAATTCTTCCTCCGATCTATTGGCTGCATATGAAAAAATGAATGTAGGGGATACTCTGGAAATGAAAGTAAAAGCCAAAGTGAACAGCGTTTGCCAAAAGAAAGGTTGCTGGATGCGTCTTGATCTTGGAGAACAAGAATCCTTTGTAAGATTTAAGGACTATGGGTTCTTTATGCCCAAAGATTTAGCAGGCAGTGAAGTATTGGTAAATGGATATGCCTTTGTAGAGGAAACCAGTGTGGATGATTTAAAACACTTCGCGGAGGATGCCGGGAAATCCCAAGAGGAGATTGACGCTATTACCGAACCAGAACTTTCCTATAACTTCCTTTCTACAGGAGTGCTTATTCCACAGGAAGAAAGCAACTAAACCTTTGAAACGGGAATTTCTTACTACGGGTGACGGATCGGTAACCATCCATTTACCCGATTGGAATGAACAATACCATTCCAAACATGGCGCCATTAATGAGGCGCTTCATGTTTTTATAGCCATGGGGCTGCATGCTGTTTTAGAACGAAAACCCATGTCTGAGATCCGGATCATGGAAATTGGCTTTGGAACAGGGCTCAATGCTTATTTAACGCTATTACAATCCAGAAAAATAAAACCGAGGGTACATTACCTGGGCGTAGAAGCGTATCCCGTTGGCATGGACGAGGTGGAAAAACTCAACTATCCAAAGTTGGTAGGCAATGATGCACAGGCATTTTTGAAATTACATTCCCTTCCCTGGGAAGAAGAAACACCACTCGAACACGGATTCCACCTTCAAAAACGGAAACAATTCTTTGCCGATATAGGAGACAAGCATTCCTATGATCTCATATATTTTGATGCATTTGGAGCTAGGGTGCAGCCGGAATTGTGGACGGAATCCATTTTTCAAAAAATGTTCGATGCCCTGCTTCCCGAAGGGGTTTTGGTCACCTACGCCGCCAAAGGAAGTGTAAGAAGGGCCATGCAAGCAGTAGGATTTGAAGTAGAAAGACTGCCCGGTCCGCCAGGTAAAAGGGAGATGTTAAGAGCGACCAAAAGAAGTGCTTCCTAAGCCTAATTTTCAGTTAACACACATGGCATTCCCTAAGGCAAGCCGTATCTTTACGTAAAAATTAATGGAAATGAAAATTCTGATAGCAGGAGCGACAGGGTTGATTGGTAAAGAATTGGTAAAACACTGCCAAGAAGAAGGAATTCAAGTGCATTACCTTACAACAAATAAGGCCAAACTGAACTCGCTACCCTATGGAACCGGTTTTTATTGGAATCCGAACGAAGGTACCATCGATTCTGCAGCGTTTCAGGATGTTTGTGCTATCATTAATTTAGCGGGAGCTTCCGTTTCTAAAAAATGGACACAGTCGTATAAAGAACGCATAATGGAGAGTCGTTTGGCCACCACACGTCTTTTGCATAACACGTTGGCTACTATCTCGCATCAAGTAACGCATTATCTATCCGCCAGTGGAATAAGTGTATACCCTAGCTCCTGGGATAAACTATATAGTGAAGATGAGCCCGCTATCTCCAGTTCTTTTTTAGGAAAGGTCGTAGAGGCTTGGGAAAAAGAAGCAAACACACTTCAGAATCTGGGGATCATCGTGACCAAAGTTAGAACAGGCATTGTTTTGGATGCTAAAGATGGCGCACTCCCTAAATTGGTAAAACCCATTAAAATGGGCTTCGGAGCAGCCTTGGGAAGCGGCAAGCAATGGCAATCTTGGATCCACATTGCCGATATGGCGGCTATTTATCTGTTCTTGATCAAGAAGGGGCTTTCTGGAGTTTACAACGGGGTTTCCCCCAGTCCCAATACGCAACTTAAAATGACTCAACTCATAGCATCTCAATTGGGCAAGTCGCTGTGGCTTCCTAAAGTGCCTCCATTCGTTTTAAAACTCATGTTGGGTGAAATGAGTGATTTAGTGTTGGAAAGTCAGTTGGTGAGTGCAGAAAAACTGGAAAACGCTGGATATAGCTTTCAATTCGTGAACCTCGAAAATGCCTTGAACGACTTACTTTAGCATCATTTCTCCTTAACTTCTCGATTTCACCACCGATTTCTGAAAAAAGGGTGGTGACATTTTGACATTTTTCATGAATTGGCAGTACTTTTGCACCCTCAGAATGAAAATTAAAAGAGTGACTCATCCATGAGCAAAAAAGATAAAGCCCAAGATACGGTACAGGAAGAAGTAGTCGTTGAAGACAAAAAAACATCCAAAGCCAAGTCCAAGAAGGAAAAAAAAGATCCCTTAAAAGAGCTTCAGTCCGAATTGGATCAGGAAAAGGATCGATACCTGCGATTGTTTGCAGAATTCGAAAATTACAAGAAGCGAACAGGTAAGGAACGCATAGAGCTATTTAAAACGGCCAGTAATGATGTAATGGTTGCACTACTTCCGGTATTGGACGATTTTGATCGTGCCATGAAGGAAATTGAAAAGACCGATGATGAAAACCTTAAGGGTATGGGACTCATCAGCAATAAATTGAAGGAAGCCTTAAAGCAAAAAGGACTGGAGGTTACCGATACCAAGGTAGGCGAAACCTTTAATGCAGACCTACATGAAGCCATCACCCAAATCCCAGCACCCAGTGATGACCTAAAAGGGAAAATCATTGACGTGATTGAAAAAGGGTACACCTTGGGCGAAAAGATAATCCGCTATCCTAAGGTAGTGATAGGACAATAGTATGAAAGAAGATTTTTACGATATACTCGGCATTTCCAAGAACGCTTCTGCTGCCGAAATTAAGAAAGCCTACCGAAAAAAGGCGATCCAATATCACCCGGATAAGAATCCGGATGATCCCAAGGCAGAAGAGATGTTTAAGAAAGCAGCCGAGGCGTATGAAGTTTTGAGCGATCCGGATAAGAAAGCACGCTACGATCAATTTGGCCATCAGGCGTTTGAAGGAGGTGGCTTTGGCGGAGGCGGAATGAATATGGAAGATATCTTCAGTCAGTTTGGAGATATTTTCGGAAGTGCTTTCGGCGGAGGCGGTTTTGGTGGCTTTGGCGGCTTCGGTGGAGGTGGTCAACGCCGAGTGAAGGGGAGCAACTTACGGATTCGAGTTAAGCTAACATTGGAAGAAATCGCCAATGGAGTTGAGAAGAAAATCAAGGTAAAACGCAAGAAGGTTGCCGAAGGAACTACTTACAAAACATGCCCAACGTGTAATGGACTAGGACAAGTAACCAAAATTCAGAATACTATTTTGGGGCGTATGCAAACGTCTGCTACCTGCGGTACCTGTAAAGGTTCTGGTCAAACCATAGATAGAGCACCTTCAGGATCGGATGCTTTTGGGATGGTTTCTCAAGAGGAAACGGTTTCCATTAAAATTCCTGCTGGGGTGGTAGATGGCATGCAGTTAAAAGTTTCCGGCAAGGGTAACGATGCACCGGGGAATGGCATTGCTGGAGACCTATTGGTAGCCATAGAAGAATTGCCTCATTCACAACTGCAAAGAGAAGGAGATAACCTGCACTACGATCTGTATGTCAGTTTTTCTGAAGCCGCTTTAGGAACCTCTAAAGAGATTGAAACCGTTACAGGAAAGGTGCGTATAAAAATCGATGCAGGCGCTCAGAGTGGAAAAATACTTCGTCTTCGAAATAAGGGTATTCCGAGTATTAATGGGTACGGAACGGGGGATCTGCTCGTTCATGTAAATGTTTGGACGCCAAAGACTCTCACTAAAGAACAGCGTGAATTTTTCGAAAAGATGAAGAACGATGAACATTTCGAACCGAAACCTGAAAAAGAGGATAAGTCCTTTTTTGAGAAGGTAAAAGATATGTTTTCATAAACAAGGACTTTTAATTTATTTTACCTATATTTGAAAATCGCTAGTCTTAAAAGCGATAATTTTTCTTTTTCATAGCAATTTTTTTCCCACTCTTTGAGTAATCTAAGAGTGGGTTTTTCTTTTTAAGGAAATGCCCCATTTTTGAGGCGATTTTGGGTTAACTTTAATCGGGAAGCGTAACATTTTCTGAAAATGGGATACAAACAGAATTAATAAGAAGAACCTTCTTTTCTATGGAAGGTTTAAATATCTTTACCGACTTACAATTTTATCTATGGACAATCTACTTGAAGCCAATCAAGTTTCAAAAAACTATGGGGATTACCGGGCACTTAACAATGTGTCTATCCAAGTACCCAAGGGTAGTATTTTTGGTCTCCTTGGACCCAATGGAGCGGGTAAAACCACCTTCATTCGCATCATCAACCAAATTACCATGCCCGATACAGGAACTGTTACCTTGGATGGTGAGCCTTTACAGCCCCATCACATTCAGCATATTGGGTATTTACCCGAAGAAAGAGGGCTGTATAAATCGATGAAAGTAGGGGAGCAGGCATTGTATTTGGCACAGTTAAAGGGATTGTCCCAGGCCGAAGCCAAAAAACGATTGAAGCATTGGTTCGAACGTTTGGACATTGGCGATTGGTGGAACAAAAAGATTCAAGAGCTTTCTAAAGGGATGGCGCAAAAAATCCAGTTTGTGGTCACCGTATTGCACCAACCCAAATTACTCATATTCGATGAACCCTTCAGTGGATTCGACCCCATTAATGCTAATCTTATCAAAGACGAGATTCTTAAGCTTAGGGAAGAAGGGTCCACGGTTATATTTTCCACCCACCGCATGGAATCGGTAGAGGAAATCTGTGACCATATTGCCTTGATCCACGAATCCAACAAAATATTGGACGGTAAGCTTATTGATATTAAAAGGGAATTCCGATCCAATACCTACGAAGTGGGATTGGTCACGGAAAACAAGGAATTAGTTGCAAAAGAACTTAAGGAACGGTTCGAAGTGGCTCCGGCGACCTTTAAAACCATAAATGACGAACTGCAGTATACCATAAAGATGGCTAACGGAAATCCTAACGATTTGCTGGGTTATCTGGCGCAGCAAGGCCGGGTGACTCATTTCGTGGAGGTGATACCCTCTGCCAACGATATTTTTATCCAAGCCGTACAAAACCACTAAAAAACCACGCATGAACCATCTTTCCCTTATTATAAAACGCGAATACCTCACCAAGGTGAAGAACAAGGCCTTCATTATTATGACCTTTCTGAGCCCCTTAATTATGGTGGCACTCATTAGTTTGGTGGCCTATCTTTCGCAATTGAATAACGATAAAGTTCGAACCATTTCGGTTTTGGACGAGAGTGGATTGTTCTTGTATCAATTTGAAGACAATGATGATCTAAAATTCGAAACGCTCTCTGCAATTACTTTGGAAGAGGCTAAGAATAATGTACAGGAAAGCGATGTATACGGATTGCTGTACATACCCAATTCCCAAAGTATCGACTCACTGGCCCAGTCGATCACCTTCTTTTCGGAAGATTCTCCATCTCTAATTGTGATAAACGATATTGAAAGAGCTGTGCGGCGCAAAGCGAACTCCCTAAAATTGGAAGAAAATGGCCTAGATGCCGAACAAATAGAAGGATTACGTGTAAGTGTTCAAACACAACTGGAAACCTTCGATGGTCAGGAAACCTCGGAAATAGGATCCTTATTAAAACTCATTTTCGGTGGTATTTCGGGGTATTTACTGTTCATGTTCATAATCATTTACGGAAATATGATTATGCGGAGTGTAATCGAAGAGAAAACCAGTCGTATTATTGAAGTGATCATTAGCTCTGTAAAACCCATTAAATTGTTATTGGGCAAAATTATAGGAACCTCTTTGGCTGGGGTAACCCAATTCATGGTCTGGGTGGTTTTATTAAGTGTTCTTAGCTTGGTGGTAACCCTTATATTTGGGATTGATCCAGGTGCGATGCAAGCCGATCAAATGCAGGCCTTAACTGAGGCCGGAGGATCCGAAGCCAAGGTGTATGAAATATATGCGGAGTTTCAGAAGCTGCCAATGACCAACTTGGTGATCATGTTTTTACTTTTCTTTATTGGAGGGTACCTACTATATGCTTCATTGTACGCGGCAATAGGAGCCGCTGTGGATAGTGAAACGGATACACAACAGTTCTTACTGCCCATCTTGGTTCCTTTGATCCTGGCAGTTTATGTGGGTGCATTTACGGTAATTGAAGATCCTCATGGTACCGTATCCCAAGTATTTTCGTTCATACCCTTTACCTCTCCTGTGGTGATGTTAATGCGAATACCATTTGGAGTACCAATCTGGCAACAGATTCTTTCAGTAGTCATATTATTTGCTACCTTTATGGGTACCGTATGGTTTGCCTCTAAGATATACAGGGTAGGGATTTTAATGTACGGCAAAAAGGCAAGCTACAAAGAAATCATTAAGTGGCTTAAATACTAGTTTGTGCAGGACGAAGATATTACCGATAAGCTTTCGGAGGTTGTAAAAGAAGACATTTGGGGCAATATAAAAGAAGTCCTCAACTTGGGCTTTCACTTTGGTGAAGGGGAAAATCAGATACACATTACACTGGGTTTGCTTCTTCTGGTCATTCTATCCTATTTCATTACGCGCTTTCTTCTCAAATGGATCCGTAGGATTTTTACCAGAAAGATGGATGAAACCGATAAACTGAAGTTTTTCAGTTTCTTCAAGTTCGTCAATTATGTAGTTTACATCATCGTGTTCTTTGCTATTCTTGGTTTTGCCGGGGTGAATGTTACTCCTGTGTTGGCTGCCTCTGCGGCGTTGTTGGTGGGATTGGGTCTGGCCCTTCAGGAAATTTTCCAGGATGTAATCGGTGGGATTCTTATCATGGTAGATAAATCCCTTTTGGTGGGTGATATTGTTGAGGTGGAAGGCCGTGTGGGCCGAGTCGTCGATATTAAACTTCGTACCACGAGAACGATTACCCGTGATGATAAGATTGTGGTCATACCCAATCATAAATTTATAAGTGATTCCATCATCAATTATACTCAAAACCACAAAACTACCCGTGAATTTGTGGGAGTTGGGGTAGCCTATGGCAGTGACACCCAAAAAGTAAAAGAGTTATTGCTCCAAAGTGTGGCCGAGGATAGCCGTATCCTGAAAGTTCCGAAACCCTTTGTTTCTTTTGAAGATTTTGGGGATTCCTCACTTGATTTCAGAATTAATTTCTTTGTTTCCGATAGCTTCGTAGACCCTTTCATTAAAAGTGACATCCGTTTTAAGATCGATGCGCTGTTTAGGGAAAACGATATTACGATTCCTTTCCCGCAGCGCGATATTCATATCAAATCTGGCGATTTAAATCCAGACAAGACATAAAGTATTTCCACCTTACACAATTTTCTGGAGGGATTGTAGTTTTAGTTTGTTCAACTGCAAATTAATTGTACATTGCCGATCTGCTCAGGCATTTTAAAATGATCCACTTTTGATTTTTCGGAATAGCGTATTGAAAAGAATCCCAGTGATTCTATGTTTGTGTTTGGCTTGTGTTGGAGCTCAAGTATGTGCGCAGAATACGGATTTGGCCAGAATTGAATATACCTATATTCCGCAGGTTGATTCTGAGAATTCTGTAAGCCGCTTCAGGGCTCTTATTAATGTCCCTTTTCAGCTTAATTGGGAAGGTAGTTACCTCATTGCTGGATTCGAATACCGCAACTTGGATCTGGATTTTGAGGACCCTGTTCCTTTCGAAACGCAAAACCTAGATCGTTTCCAGCTCTTCAGGACTTCCTTGTCCTATACCTTCAAAATGAAGAAAAATTGGCGTTTCGCAGCCAAAGTTGGTGCAGAAGTGAACTCGAATTTTGAAAACGATAAAATTACCAACCGCGATATAAATGTAACTGGGGCGGTATTCATGATCCGGGATCGATCTGGCGATAGTATCTCAAAACCTGACCGATTGATCTTAGGGCTCAATTATTCTACAACTGCCGGGCGACCGTTTCCTATCCCAATCGTAAATTATTATAAAAAATTTCATCCCAATTGGTCGTACTCAGTAGGAACGCCCAAGACCAACTTAAAATACACTGCAGGCAAAAAGCATGCGTTGCAAGGCTTCGTGACACTGGATGGGTTCTTTTCCAACATTCAGAATAACCTCAATGTACCGAATTCTGATGGCTCCTCGTCCTTGGCAGAGAACATTTCCATGACCTTGGTTTTCGGAGGTGTTGGCTATGAATACTACTTTACCAAACATTTGCTTTTTTACCTCTATGGAGGTCATACGTTTTTCAATGAAATACGGTTGAGGGACGGTAAAAGAAACAGCTTGTACAAGATAAATGAAGCAAATACTTACTATCTTAGATCTGGAATTAAATTTAAACTTTAACTATGCCTAGAATACTTATTATTGAAGATGAAGCCGCCATTAGAAGGGTGCTTGTGAAGATACTTTCTGAGGAGAGCGACACCTATGAAGTATCGGAAGCTGAAGATGGATTGGCTGGGATTGAGATTATTAAGAAGGAAGATTTCGATTTAATTCTTTGTGATATAAAAATGCCCAAAATGGATGGGGTGGAAGTATTGGAGGCTGTTAAAAAGGTAAAGCCAGAAGTGCCGGTGGTCATGATTTCCGGTCACGGTGATTTGGATACCGCTGTGAATACCATGCGGATGGGTGCTTTCGATTATATTTCGAAACCCCCAGACCTCAATCGATTACTCAATACAGTTAGAAACGCATTGGACCGAAAAGAATTGGTGGTCGAAAACACTCGTTTAAAGAAAAAGGTAGGCAAGAAATACGAAATGATCGGGGATTCCCCAGCCATTTCACATATTAAGGAAATGATCGAAAAAGTGGCTCCTACCGAAGCCCGTGTACTCATTACAGGGCCCAATGGTACAGGAAAGGAATTGGTGGCCCATTGGCTACACCAAAAGAGCGATCGATCCAAAGGTCCCATGATTGAAGTTAATTGTGCCGCTATCCCTAGCGAATTAATAGAAAGTGAATTGTTCGGTCACGTAAAAGGGGCTTTTACCAGTGCCAATAAGGATAGGGCGGGTAAGTTTGAAGCCGCCAATGGAGGTACCATTTTTCTGGATGAAGTAGGGGATATGAGTCTTTCCGCACAAGCCAAAGTACTGCGCGCACTGCAGGAGAATAGAGTGCAAAGGGTTGGAAGCGACAAAGACATTAAAGTAAATGTTAGAGTGGTTGCCGCTACCAATAAGGATTTGAAGAAGGAGATAAAGGAAGGTAATTTTAGGGAAGATCTTTACCATCGTTTGGCTGTTATCCTAATTAAAGTGCCCGCCTTGAACGATCGTAGGGAAGATATTCCATTGCTCATAAAGTATTTCTGTAAAAAGATTGCCGATGAACATGGAACGGGTCAAAAAGACTTCTCCGATAAGGCTGTGAAACTTTTACAGGAATACGATTGGACCGGAAATATACGTGAACTTCGCAATGTGGTAGAACGCCTTATCATTCTGGGTAACAGTGAAGTTACCGAAAGTGATGTAAAGCTCTTTGCAACCAAATAAGGTCGATCTAGTCAATCGTTTTTAGCATACCATTTATTTACAGGATGCCAGTGTTCTTTGAAGCATTTGGATCATTTCCTCTGTTTTTTGGGCATAAAACAATCGCGTCGCCTGTACGGTTTCCGTTTCCAACGCTTCTTCAGATCGGTAAAAGGAACTGGGATCGATAAGGGTGCCGTTAGAACAATCCAAGGACTGGGTAACACTTTCAATGGCTGTTTTTAGATCATTGAGACTGGCTTCGGCTTTCTTTTTAATGGCCAATTGCTGATCCATTTTCATTTTTTTCTCGTCGGCCAAGCGCGCTTGAAGTTCCTTTTGTTTTTTAATCTGTTCCTCTAATTTCCTCTGTTCCTCCTGCAATCGCTTTTGTTGCGCCAATAATGCTTCTTCTTGACTAAGCAAAGACGCTTCGTCCTCATCCAGTGTGGACAACAATCCGTTATCGCCACATACATCCAGTGAGGTTAGAATAAGCTGAGCGTTAACCTTGGCTTTGCTTACATGATAACGACTTCGTTCGAAGGTATCCTTTTCCATCGCCTTATTAAGGTGTTCTAGGGTATTGAATGCAGCTTCCTCGGCTTCTTTGCATCCACAGCTTTTAAGAGTGGCTTCTGTCTCTTCCAAGGAGGATATGGCCCTTTCTGTATACAATCGGACATGGTCCAGATTATTGGCTTTCATCGATTTTTTGAGATGTTGGTAACCCGAGGCTGCTCCATTGTATGCGGTTTCGCAATCGCTACTATCGTTGGGCGTACACAATGAGAGGAGGGCTACAAATAAAGTAGTTGTAGTAAGCATAGGTATTTGGGGTTCATTAGATTCAAAACAATTTTACAATAAAAATTTAAAAGTTCTTGTGATTTGAAGCTGGAATAATAGGAACTATTGTTTTCCCATAATTTTTATGTGGTTCCATGTTAATTTAACGCAAGTTTAAGTGGGGAAGCGAATTTAGAATTGGATAGGTTCAGATAATGTTTTCTATCTTTAGCCTTATTGAAAAAAAGAGTATGCAATCAATTAATATTTCAGATTATAAGGTCTCCGGGCCTTTCAAAATTGAAGGGAGTACCACACATGTAGATTATGATGCTTCGAAAAAAGAACTTGAAAAGGAATTGGAGAAAACCCGAGAGAAGCTAGGCGAACTTCAGGATACCCTATATGCACATGGTAAATATGCTGTCCTTGTTTGTTTACAGGGAATGGATACGGCAGGTAAAGACAGTCTAGTTCGGGAGGTTTTCAAAGACTTTAATGCCCGTGGTGTAGTGGTACATAGTTTTAAAGTCCCTACGGAATTGGAACGCAAACACGATTATTTGTGGCGCCATTATATTGCCCTACCTGCACGTGGAAAGTTTGGGGTATTCAATCGGACTCATTATGAGAACGTACTCGTTACCCGAGTACATCCAGAATATCTTTTGGGTGAATTGCTACCGGATGTGAATTCCGTCTCTGATATTAACGATGCTTTTTGGGATAAGCGATTTGAGCAGATCAATAATTTTGAGAAGACGATTGCTCAAAACGGAACACTCATATTTAAGTTTTTCCTCAACCTTTCGAAGGACGAACAAAGAAACCGATTGATCCGTAGGCTGGAAAAAGAAGAAAAGAATTGGAAATTCTCTCCTAGCGATCTCAAAGAGCGAAAAAAATGGAAATCCTATATGGAATGTTATGAAGATTTGTTGAATAGGACTTCCAAACCTCATGCTCCTTGGTATTCCATTCCGGCAGATAATAAACCGGCGGCACGTTTATTGGTAGCTACTATTTTATTGGAAGAATTGAGTAAATATCATGATATCAAAGAACCGGAGTTGGATCCGGAAATTAAAGCGAGTATCGCAGAATTTAAACAACAATTGGAAAACGAATAATGCTATGCAAAAGAAATTCCTTTTTATAGGCATCCTCTGTTTTACCATCTTTTTTGAAGGGATGGCCCAGAAAGTGAATCAAGAGGATTCCCTTACTATGAGAAACATATATGATATGGCTCTCCTTAATGGAAAGAGCTACGACTGGCTGGATCATTTGTCGAACGAGATTGGAGGAAGACTCTCCGGGTCTTTAGAAGCAGAAAAGGCAGTGCAATACACCAAAGAAGAATTGGAAAAATTAGGGTTGGACCGCGTTTGGTTGCAGCCCGTTATGGTTCCCAAATGGACTCGTGGTTTTCCAGAGCACGCCTATATAGAAACTGCCCCTGGCCTGAGCAAAACGGTTAATATCTGTGCCCTAGGGGGATCTGTGGCGACTACGCCTCTGGGATTAAAAGCGGAAATCATTGAAGTTCAGGGAATAGAAGACCTTAAAAATTATGGAAAGGAACGCATAGAAGGCAAAATAGTATTCTATAACCGTCCTATGCAGGCTAATTTAATCAGTACGTTTCAAGCCTATGGAGGATGCGTAGACCAACGTTATGCGGGCGCCATGGAAGCAGCCAAATATGGAGCTGTGGGTGTGGTGGTGCGATCCATGAACTTGCGCAAGGACGATCTCCCGCATACAGGTTCCATGAGCTATGGGGATACTCCGGTGAGCAAACGAATCCCGGCTTGTGCCATAAGTACCAATGATGCCGATTATTTGAGTCGGGCATTAAGTCTTAAAGCAGATTTGCAATTCTATTTTAAACAAAACTGCAAGGTATATCCAGATGTGTTGTCTCACAATGTTATTGGAGAGATTAAAGGAAGTGTGTATCCTGATAAATACATGATCGTTGGCGGACATTTGGATTCTTGGGATTTAGGAGATGGTTCTCATGATGATGGTGCAGGATGTGTACAGTCTATGGAAGTGTTACGATTATTCAAAAAAATTAATTACAAACCTCGTCATACGATTCGGGTGGTGCTATTCATGAATGAGGAAAACGGATTGCGGGGTGGTCGCAAGTATGCTGAAGAGGCCAAATTGAAACAAGAGGAACATATTTTTGCTTTGGAGAGTGATGCAGGCGGATTTACACCCAGAGGATTTTCATTTGATACGGATGAAGCCAATTTCGCCCAAGTAAAAAGTTGGGAACCTTTGTTTAAGCCTTACTTAATTCACTATTTCGAATTGGGTGGCAGTGGAGCCGATATTGGACCGCTAAAGGATGATAAAATTGTGCTTTCCGGACTCCGTCCAGATTCCCAACGCTATTTCGATCATCACCATGCAGCCAATGATACTTTTGATGCAGTAAACCGTCGCGAATTGGAATTGGGTGGTGCAACCATGGCAAGTTTGGTATATCTATTCGATAAGTACGGAACCAAATCTTCGGTTCAAGCTGTTAAGAATTAAAGTTTTATAGTTTATTTTTTAGATGGTTCTAAAGTAAGGCTTGAAATATGGAAATTACTTTGGTTTAGTTAAAATTTAGGTAAATTTTCATCGGCAATTGGAAGTAAACTATTATCGGGAATTACCTGCGGACTTTTATTTACTAAAACAATTTGTATCTTTAGGTAAGCGAATTGATCACTAACCTATGCTTACTTTATCTAACATACGAAAGTATTTTGCGGTCATAGTTTTACTATTAACTATGCAAGCCGATAATGGCTTACTGGCAAATGAGGCGTCTTTCATGGAGGATGCCTTAGTTCAGACTGGGAATAGAACGCCCTTTGTTTTTACACAGGAAGTAGATGAGCGCAATTTTAGTGCAGATTCATTGCAGGCTTTTAGGGAGAAAGCAATTTACGCGGCAAAGAATAATGACGTTGTGAGTGCGTATTTGCATGCAGAGAAATATATTATGTATTCTGGTGAAACTTCCTTTTTGGAATACAGTTACTTTAAGCCATTTTCCAATACAGATGAATTCATTCAATTGAGGGATAGATTTAGTTTGGATTTCAGTTGGATGAGTTTCTTTTATCTCTTTTCTTCCATTATTGGATTTTTTATAGGTATTGTGCTCCTTTTGAAGAAGAAACAGGATAGATGGTCTTCTATTTTGATCAGTGCATTTATGTTGATCAATTCGGTATTTATCTTTCATAACTTTCTCTATGAAACGAACTTAGTTTTTACAGTGCCACATATGCTGTATGTGTCAGCTACCTATGCCTATATCTACGGTCCTTTGATGTACTTCTACTACAAGAGAATTACGGTAAACTACCAGTTTAGCAAAAAGGATTTATTGCATTTAATACCCACTGTGGCGGTATTAGTATTGTTGTTCCCTATACTTGCACTTTCTGGACAAGATAAATTGAACATTATGTTCGGGGTGGGTGTTATAGATAGAGAGCCTTACCGTATCTATATAGTATTTACAAAGTTTCTATCACTATTGATTTATGGAAGTTTAGTGATGTACTGCTACATCAAGAGTAGTAGAAAGTTATCGATAACGCCACAGGCCAAAAAGTGGATTCGCAATTTGGTAATTCTTACCAGTATTTATGTATTGGCCTACCTCATTCATGGTTTGAATATTACGAAGGTGGTACCTAGAATGGACATTTTTGTGAGTATCCAGGTAATTTCCATGTGTTTAACTGTGCTTTATATTGGATATGCCTCCTACGCCCGTCCCAATCTGGTGACCCATGGTTTCGTTAAAGAGAAAAAGAAGTATACCAAGTCGGGACTTACCCCATCATATTCGATGGAGCTAAAAATTGAATTGCTAAAACTACTAGAAGAAGAAAAAATATATCGCCAAAACAATATAAGCCTTGCCTTGGTTTCGGATATGTTGGGAACCACAAGGCACAATGCCTCTCAGGTGATCAATGAGCATTTTGGTCTTAATTTCTTTGAACTTATCAATAAATATCGAATTGATGAGGCCAAGGAAATCTTGAAAAGCGACCGGAATAAAAACCTCAATATTATTGATGTGGCCTATGAAGTGGGATTCAATAATAAGGTAACCTTTAATAAGTCCTTCCGAAAACAACTGTCGATTACGCCTTCCCAATATATTAGTTCCCTTCAGATGTAAAATGAAGGTTAATATTCTTCGGACAAGGTAAAGTAGGTGGGCATTGCCTTCTTTTTTTCAATAATGTGTTTCCTTAGCCATAGGATAATCAAGCAACGAGATTATTCTGGTAGATTAGTTCTTTTCATATAAGTTTAGTTGGTGTACGATTTGTTTGGCTAATTCATTCAGTTTGGTTGGTTTTTCGTTTTTACCAAACAAATCGTCTAGCCCGTTCCGGTACTTCTTCGGAACGGGCTTTTTGTTGTGAATTACTGGCTCATAAATTGTAAAAAGAACTGTTCCAGAATCATGGTGGCTTCCTTACCTTTGCTGGAAAACCAACCAATTGCTTCAACAATATACCAAGGAATTCTCCTATAACTTCAGATTGGCCAGTCCCGTCATTTTGGGTATGTTGGGGCATACGATGGTTGCCTTTATCGACAATATTATGGTAGGGCAATTGGGAACTGCGGAACTCGCTGCAGTATCCTTGGGCAATAGTTTTATGTTTATTGCAATGTCTTTGGGAATTGGGTTTTCCACGGCTATCACCCCATTGGTTGCAGAAGCAGATGGGGAAGGCAATATACCTTCAGGAAAGTCTGCTTTTAAACATGGACTTTTCCTTTGTACGGTACTTGGGGTCGTTTTGTTTTTAATGGTCTTTTTTGCAAGACCTTTGTTGTATTCCATGAACCAACCCAAGGAAGTGGTAGACTTGGCTATGCCTTATTTAACCTTGGTGGCCATATCCTTGGTGCCACTTATAGTTTTTCAAGCCTTTAAGCAATGTAGTGATGGCCTTTCACTTACCAAATATCCCATGTATGCTACGATTGCCGCCAACGTAGTGAACGTCATATTGAACTACCTCTTCATCTTCGGGAAATTTGGGTTCCCGCAATTGGGTATAGTAGGTGCCGCCATAGGGACCTTGGCATCCAGGCTTATCATGGTAGGTTATTTATGGTACTTGATGTCCCAACATTATAAGGCGAGGGAATATGTGCTGAGGATAAAATTCTTCAGGCTTACTAAGCGAATGATCAACAAGCTTTTAAGTTTGGGCTTTCCATCGGCCTTACAGATGTTTTTTGAAGTTGCCATATTCACAGCAGCTATTTGGCTTTCCGGTATTTTGGGAAAGAACCCACAGGCAGCAAATCAGATAGCGCTCAATCTATCTTCTATGACTTTCATGGTGGCTATGGGCTTCAGTGTTGCTGCAATGGTGCGGGTTGGGAATCAGAAAGGATTAAAGCGGTTCAGGGAATTACGGCGCATTGCCTTTTCCATTTTCCTGCTTACCAGTCTCTGCGCTGCGGTATTCGCAGCTGCATTCCTATTGTTTAATGAACAGCTGCCCAAAATGTATCTGGATGAAACAGATCCGAAAAATTTAGCAGATAACCTTCAGGTATTGACCATAGCTTCCAAGTTATTAGTGGTGGCTGCAGTTTTCCAGATTAGCGATGCTGTTCAGGTGGTGGTTCTGGGAGCCTTACGGGGAATGCAAGATGTAAAGATTCCAACACTAATCACATTTGTGGCGTATTGGGTGATCGGCTTCCCCATATCCTATTATCTCAGCATGTTTACGGAGTATAAAAGCTCGGGTATTTGGATTGGACTACTCGCCGGTCTCACCGCTTCAGCCATCTTACTTTTCTTCAGGTTTCAATACCTTTCAAAAAAGCTAATCAAAGCACATTAGCACCTCAGTAAACAATTCGCAATACCAAACATTCCATGGATCGTGTATGACACCTCGTTCTTTATAAAGTAGGGCATAGTGTCCTTTCGTTTTTGTGGTTTTAGAAATAGCTTTGATAATCAAATCAAAAAAACCACATACTATGAAAAACATTTTTACGCTAATTATGATGCTCGCTTCTTTAGGCATGCAAAGCCAAGCTTGGACGAATTACACAACGGCAGATGGATTGATTGAAGGAATTCCTTCTTCGTTAATTCAAGATACCGATGGCAACATATGGACGACAGATTGGACCGTGAATACTTCCCCTGGCATTGGAAATTTCGATGGTGTAAGCTGGGTAACACTAGGCACCGACGATGGGGCTCCCACCAACGCCATTGCCGATAGTTTTCAGGATAGTGATGGGAACTATTGGTTTACCACTTTTGATGAAATGGGCGTTAGTAAATATGACGGAAGTACCTGGACCAGTTATACCGTTGCGGATGGCTTGGTTTCCAATACTATTTGGGAAACGTTTCAAGACAGTCAAGGAGATCTCTGGTTTACGGGATTTGGGATCAGTAGATTCGATGGAACTACCTTTACCAATTATACTACCATCGACGGAGAGATCTTTTTCTCTGAAACTATGGTAGAGGACAATGAAGGTAATTTCTGGTTCGCAAGTTCCTTGGGACTTCTTAAGTTTGATGGTACCGATTGGGAAGTTTTTACCTCTGCCGATGGGTATTCCACAGATCGCCCTGGAGCATTATTGTATGATAGCAATGGCAATTTATGGGTGGGGAGTTATTTGAATGGTACTGGAATCGATCGATTCGATGGAACTACTGTAACCAACTATTCCTTTGGGGATGGCATCAATAATGTCGATGTTCGGTACTCCAATGCTATGGCAGAGGGAAGTGATGGGACCATTTATATAGGAACCAATTTTGGTGTGGCTGTTTTCGACGGAACCGATTGGACCTCCATAGCTCTTGCCGAAGGGTTACCGCAAGAGAATGTTCGCTCCGTTATTGAAGATACCGAGGGGAATTTATGGATTTCAACCTTTATAGGGGTAAGTAAATACAATCCAACCTTGGGCGTTTTCGAAACTTTGCAGGAATCATTCCAAGTATATCCCAACCCATCTAATAGCATCATAAACATTGCATCTGAAGCTCAAATTGAAACCGTTCAATTGTACTCGCTTCTGGGCGAAAAAGTATTGGAAAAAAACCTAACTGAGAATGCATCCATAGATGTGTCTGCCCTCAGTACAGGTACTTATATTCTGAAGGTTATAGATTCGAACGAACTTGTTGGTTTTAAAAAGATAATCATCGAATAAGTAGGGTGATTATACTAAGTTAGTTGTAGAAATCCCGGGTACTAAGCCCGGGATTTCATTTGCTGTTAATTTGTGAATGCCAAGAAAGGTGTAACTTGCACCACAAAATTAATATCGCATGAATCTTCCGAAATTTCTTTTAGGTGATAATACCGATTTCCCCGATGCAATTTTTGTAGTCCATACCGAATTTCCCCGTTTCGTAATTAACTTGGAAAATGATGAAGTAGAATGGATGGAGGAATTCGATGCCCAGGACCAAAAAGAATTAAGTACAGAGGCAGAGAATGCCATCAAGGAAGCCAGTGCTTTTTACGATAGGGAAGTAGCGCGCTACGAAGATGCTTGAGGAACTTCTGAAATATGATGCTGAGCTATTTCTCTTTCTCAATGGATTGGGGAGCGAATCTTGGGATGGACTCTGGCTTTTCATAACTGAAAAATATTCCTCCATTCCATTATACCTTTTTTTACTATTTGTTATTTACCGAAGATGGGGTGTCAAGACTACGCTCGTTATACTGGTAAGTGTCGCTTTAATGATTACAACTTCCGATCAGCTGGCCAATTTATTCAAGTATGTGTTGTTTCAGCGTCCCAGACCCTGTAGGGTAGAGGCACTGCGGGAAACCATGCGATTTGTTGCAGACGGTTGCGGCCGGTATGGCTACTTCTCTGCCCATGCTGCCAGTTCTATGGCAGCGGCTGTGTTTTTAGGTTTGCTGCTGAAGGAAAAGTGGAAATACCTACCTTTTCTATTACTTTTTTGGGCTGTGGTTGTTGCCTATAGTAGGATTTATTTGGGCGTACACTATCCCTTAGATATTATTACAGGGATGTTCTTTGGAGGAGCTTTGGGATGGTTTTTCTTCCGCGTTCAAAAATGGGCCAGGAACCATTGGAACCTTCCGTAGGATCTGTCATCAATTTTTGGTTACTTTATAAAGATCCCGCCAAAGCCTGGGTCTGTGCGAACGCTCTCCGGGACCTTTCGGGTTCATATCGTAACGCGTCACTTTTTCGATGGAATAATCCGGAAAGGAATTTCGAAATTCGTTGAGGTGTTCTTCTGGAACCAACAATCCGAAGGAAGATTCTGAAGGAACTTTTACAATACCTTCTTGTTTTAATACCTCAATGGGTTTTCCATAATCCCAAATGAGTTCTGGGGTAAAACCAGCATATTCATAGACGGGCAGTTCGGTCTCTTGTTGCCAATCATTAAGTTTTGAAAGTCCCTTGAATTCAGGATTTACGGTTAATGCCCGGGCCATCGGCATTCCAAAGCACAGAATAGATGCAATGAAAATTATGGTAAGAAAAAATACAGGAACCATTCTTTTTTTGATGAGATGTTTGAACATCAAAAAACCAATGGAAAACAGTGCAATTGAAAGCAGTGCAAACCATAACCATTGTCCGGCAAGATTATCTTTCAAAAACAAATATCCCCCAATCGGGAAAACGATACCAATGCTAGCAATGAGTCCAAAATTGAAGTAAACGGGAATCGTTTGGCGTTTGTCCTGCAGCTCGGCAAAGGATCTGAAAAGGTATTCTATATAAAAAGCCGTGTTCATGGCCATGGGAATAAGTACCGGCAGTAAGTACCTCGATTTCTTTTCGGGGATAATGGACAACAAGACCACCGAGCCCATGGTCCAGAGAAAAGTAAACAAATACGCCTTTTTATCGAATACGCGATTCTTTAGGTACGGATACAAAAGACCAATGAATGCAGGTAAGGTCCAAACCCCGCTTTGGGTAAAAAAGCTCCAGTAATAATAAAACGGACGAACATTATAACCGGTCCAATTACTGGTTTCCTTTTTGGTAATGGCGGCTACGGTCTCCGGATCAAAAGTATAGGTGTACCAATGCCACCAACCCGAAAGAAGCAGGGAAACCACTAAGAACAGCAATATGGGGACGATTCTGCTTTTAAAATCTCTGTATTTGTATACGATTCCGAAGGAGATGAGAAATGGAAGCAGCAATGCATACAGTGAAACCGGTCCTTTACTCATAAAAGAACAACCAAAAAATAAGGCGGCGATAAGCACACGTTGGTATTTCTTTTCATTAGAAGTGAAGAACAAATACAGTTGATAAATACATACCATCATAAACCCATGGGTGTAGATATCCCAATTGGCATCCCTACCTGCTGAGACAATATAGAAAGAGGTCGCCATGATGAGTCCACTGATGAAGGCGAAGTATTTGTTTTGGGTAAGTCTAGTGACAAACTTATAGGAAGTGATCACCAATAGGATCGCCATTAAAGCTGCCGGTAGACGCAAGGCAATCAAGCTCTTTAGCCCGAAAATCATGGCAAAGAATGCGGTGATCCAAGTAGGGAGTGGAGGTTTTTGGTAACGGGGATATCCGTTAAGCGTGGTTAATAACCAATTGCCATCCACAATCATTTCCCGTGCAGTAATGAAATTCCGGGCTTCCATGATATTGACATGTAGCACCGCCAAATTGGAAAGAAAAATGGCAGCACAGGCAAGGAGTAACCCAATTAGATATTTACGTTTTCCCAACTTCACGGCGTTCTTTTTTCCCGATAAAAATATTTCGAATATAAATAATCATGCCTGCCCCGTGTCCCACAAACAAAACGGGATCTTCCCGGAAGATAGCATAGGTGAGAATAAGTGAGGCTCCCAATACACTCAATCGCCAAAAGCCAATGGGTAATTGGGAAGTCTTTGTTTTTTCAGAATAAATCCATTGATACACAAACCGAAGCGTAAATAGAATCTGGGCCACCACTCCCAAAATGAGCAACCATGACGGAATGTCTTCGTTGTTGAACAATTGATAGATATCATATTCCCCATTGTTATACCCGTAGGTGACAATGGCGATAGGGAAGAGGAGTAAAAACCCCCGAAACCACATAGGGGATTTTTGCCATTCCCCCTGCAAATGAAGATTTCTTATGTAAATAAAATAGGTGAGGGATTGCCCCAACATGATGGCAAAATCGTCACGTAAATACCCATATACAAAAAGCAAGAAGGATGCCAATAGGCTCAACTTCCAAAAAAGGGAAGGGGTGATGATACGATTGTTCTTTTCAGAAAGGATCCATTGTACCAACAATCGGCCGGAAAACAGAATTTGGGCCAAAAATCCTATGCTGTACACCATCCAATCGCTCATCCTTTACTTTTTACTTCGTAATTGATGTACTTTTTCTTCATCCACAAGTAGGCAAAACAATCCATTAATGGACCCAATAATCGGTTCCAAAGACCGAATTTGGCAGTTCCGGCAATTCTTGGGAAATGCTTTACAGGCACTTGGAGTACATTTCCATGCTGTAAAAGAATCATGGCAGGTAGAAACCTATGCAGTCCGCGAAACATGGGAATACGTTGGGCATAGTCGGTCTTGATCACCTTGAGGGGACATCCTGTATCGTCCATTCCGTCGTGTGTAAATGCCCTGCGGATACCATTGGCGATTTTTGAGGACATGTTTTTTACGAAGGAATCCTTTCGGTCTGCCCGAACCCCCGTTACCAAATCGTAATCTCCAATATGCTCCAAAAGTTTATTGAAATCGGATGGATCCGTTTGCAGATCGCTGTCAATATAGCCTAGTAATTCGGCATCCACATGATCAAAACCTGCTTTAATGGCTGCGCTTAACCCTCTGTTTTCTGCAAATTGGATGAAATGGAAGGCTTCATTGCGTTGGCAAATATCCTCGATCATCTCCTGGCTCTTATCCTTAGACCCGTCGTTCACGAAAAGGATACTTGTCTTTTTGGTGGCAATCTTGGTGTAGGCCAGTAGTTCTTTTTCCACACGCTCCAAATTGTCTTCTTCGTTGTAAACAGGGACAATGATGGTGAATTCGTACATGAGGGATTCCATTTCGTTTCCTGCAAAAGTATTTCTTTTTTCAAGAATAAAACAGAAAGACAAAAAAGCCGTTATTTTGTACTGATAAATTTCGCATATGAAAGTATTGGTTACCGGTGCAGCCGGATTTATAGGGTCTCATACCAGTGAGCGTTTGCATCACTTGGGTCATGAAGTTCGTGCCATCGATAATTTCTCAGATTATTACGATCGTTCACTAAAAGAACTGAATGCCAAAGAGCTTGCGGATAAAGGCATTACGGTTGAAAAAATTGACCTTAGGGAGGACGATTTAACCGAGATTATTACTGAAGACTTGGATTTTATTTTCCACTTTGCAGCACAACCCGGAATTTCAGTAACCAGTACCTTTCCCGATTATTACACCAATAATATTCTTGGTACCCAACGGATGTTGGATGTGATCGAAGGATTTACTAAGAAACCCTTCTTTGTGAATATTGCAACTTCCTCCATTTACGGACTACACGCCACCATGACCGAAGATGAGGCGCCATTGCCCGCTTCTTGGTACGGCGTTACCAAACTAGCAGCAGAACAGTTGGTTTTGGCCTATGCAAGAAGGGGCTTGCTAAAATCCACCTCCTTGCGGTTGTATTCGGTTTATGGTCCTAGGGAACGTCCTGATAAGCTCTATACCCGATTGATCGATTGCGGACTTAATGATAAACCCTTCCCTTTATACGAGGGCAGTGAGAAGCATTTGCGAAGCTTTACCTATGTGCAGGATATTGTAGATGGCATCGTTAGTGTGATGGACTATGCTGAAGCCTGTAATACCGAAATCTTCAATTTAGGAACTGAAGAGGAAAATTCTACAGCAACAGGGATCGCAACGGTGGAAGCTATTTTGGATAAAAAGATCACGATTGAAAACAAACCACCGCGACCCGGAGATCAATCCCGGACGAAAGCGAATATCGATAAAGCTCGAAAACTACTGAATTACAATCCCACTACCGGACTTAGGGAAGGATTGGAAGCGCAAGTAGACTGGTTTCGGAAAAATTTTGAGGAATGAAACAACTAAAAATTGCAATAGGAGGATTCTTGGCCTTAACACTACTGGTGTCCTGTGGGGATTTTGGGAAGCTGGCAGATATTGGGGAAATAGCCCAAAAGTATGAAGCAGGGAACATAGAGGAAGCCAAGGTTGAAATGGAAGCGTACCTAGCAACAAATGCCGATAATGACTATGCTTGGACCATCATGGGGCATATTTATAATGATTTGGCCCAGGATTCCCTTTCTAAAGATTCATACAAGAAAGCTTTGCAAATTAACCCGGAAAGGGTTCAAGCGTTGACGGGATTGGGAATTTTGGCAAGATTGGAAGGGGATTATGTAAAAGCGACACGTTATTACGAAAGGGCCATATCACTGGATTCTGAATATGCACCGGCGTATTCCAGTTTGGTGGCGATATACCTAAAGCGCAGGGATTTTAGCAAGGCGGTCGAATATGGAGAAAAAGGTTATAAGTACGATAAAGAAGATCCAGTCATCGCGGCCAATCTCTCTGTGGCATATCATTATGCCGGTGATACCTTAAATAGGGATAAATTCTACCAAATTGCTAAGGACAAAAATTACGGAAGTATCGACACGCTTCTTGAAATTTTCAATGGAGAACTAACAATTCTGGATGATTAATCATCATTAAACTTGATGGATTTTCCATAGCGAAATCATAGCCGAAACCATTATCGCCCCTTTCTCAAAAGCATTTCAGCTGCCTCAAATGGCGTGGTCTTGTTTTCGCTTAACAATTGCAACTGTCGTTCCAACTCCTTTTTTATGTCAGGATGATCGTAAAAGTCCCTTTTTAATTGGGATTCGATGGTTTGTAACAACCAGAATTTGTTCTGCTCATTGCGCTTTTCCTGAAAATAGCCGTTTTCCTTTGTAAGGGAAAAGTAATCTGAAATCAATGCCTGAACCGTATCAATTCCTTGCTGTTCCAAGGCCGAACAGGTAAGGGTTTTCGGGCGCCATGTACTGTCTTTGGTGGGGTAAAGGTGAAGTGCGCGATTGAATTCTAACTTTGCCTGTTTCGCAGCCTTTTCGTTTTCACCATCGGCCTTATTAATGACAATGGCATCGGCCATTTCCATAATTCCACGTTTAATGCCTTGCAGTTCATCTCCCGCACCGGCCAGTTTCAGAAGCAAAAAGAAATCGGTCATGGAATGCACAGCAGTTTCGCTCTGGCCTACACCCACTGTTTCAATAATGATATAATCGTACCCCGCCGCTTCACATAAAATGACGGTCTCCCGGGTTTTCCGGGCTACGCCACCCAAAGAATCCCCACTCGCCGAAGGGCGGATAAAGGCTTTGGGGTCTTTCACCAATTCCTCCATTCGGGTTTTATCTCCTAAAATACTACCGCCACTAAGACTGCTGCTAGGGTCTACTGCCAAAACAGCTACCTTATACCCAGATTGGGTTAGTAGTTTGCCATAGGCTTCAATAAAGGTGCTTTTTCCCACCCCGGGAACTCCGGTAATGCCAATTCTTACAGATTGATTGGCATAAGGTAGACAAGCTTCAATAATATCTTTGGCTTCTTTCTGATGTTTTTTGGCCTTGCTCTCTACCCGTGTTATAGCTTGACTCAATGAGGTTTTGTCACCTGCTAGGATTCCTTCTACCAATTGGGATACCGAAGGTACTTTCTTTCGGTTCGATTTGAGCCTGTCGGCTGCACTTTGGCTTAAAGAATCGGGAGGATCGATACCTCCTTTCTCGTGCAGGGCTCCATCATGTGAATCTTGGGATGACAAAATCAAGAAATATGGTTAATTGATTTTCATTTGCAAAGGTACCGTTACATTGTCCCAGGCAAACATCAATACCAAATCTGTAGGGGATGTTTCCAATAGGTTAATGGAAAAGTTTTCCTGTACCGTAATACTTTTAGATACGGTGGCAGTGGCGACCAAGGCATCGTGTTCTGTTTCCCGCATGGCTTTGCCATCTTGAAAGCGAACTCCCCAGCCGTACATTTTTTCATTGAATATGATTTGCCAACTTTCTTCCCCCGGGATCGTCCACAGGGTATATTTTCCGGCAGGGAGGGTTTTTCCATCGATAGTGAGATCTTTGTTCGTGGTAAAGGTGCTGGCTTCATTGGCACCAGTTCGCCATACTTCGCCATACGGTACCAACTCCCCAAAAATAGTCCGGCCTTTTTTGGACGGGCTGCAATAAAATACCTCGATATGGGTGGTATTATTGTCGTACGTTTCTACTACTTCAGGACTGTGCTTTTTGGTGCTTGTTCGCATGATGGGACCGATAACAAAATAAAAGAGAAGGGTAAGCACAATAAGGGCTCCAAGTATTTTTAGGGATATTTTTACAAGTTTATTCATCACGGGTCTATTTTCGTAAGGAAAGGTAGTAAATTTAAAAAACCTAAATTTTGTAACACGGATATTTTTCTGTCGTCTTTAACCCGAACAGCAACCAAAAAAACCATCAATTTTGTCCACAACGTTATTAGTTGAGCAATGCAGGGAACACAATCCAAAAGCGCAATTGGCGCTTTACAAACAATATTGTGAAGGAATGTTCATTGTGGCCCAGCGATATATCAAGGACATGGCCCAGGCCGAAGATGTTATGCAGGAAGCTTTTATCAAGGCTTTTTCAAAATTGCATCAGTTCAAAGGGGACGTCACCTTTGGTGCTTGGTTAAAACGGATTGTGATCAATCAGTGTTTGGATACCATAAAGGCCAAGAAAATAGAAGCACTTTCCATCAATGAAGAAGTGCTTTCTATTTCCGAGGATGATGATTGGAGCGTAGCCGATGAGGTAACGGTAGCCGAGGTACACCGTGCCATCGATAATCTTAGGGATCCATATAAGGTAGTGGTACAGCTGTTCCTTCTGGAAGGATATGACCATCAAGAAATCTCTGGGATACTAGGAATTTCGGAGAATGCCTCCAGAACCAACCTGTTTAGAGGTAAAAAACAGTTACAAGAACAATTAAAACACTTGCACTATGGCACAGGATATTAGAAAAATGATGCAGCAAGATAAGGAAGAGCGCGCTTCATTGTCCAAAGGGCATGAGGCACGTTTCGAAAAAAGACTGCAAGAGGCTTTTTCTGAAAAGAAAGAAAAGAGAGCCACTTTCTTGTGGATGAAAATTGCTGCTGCGGTTATGGTATTTCTAGGATTAACCTACGGGTTCTTCTTTTGGGGTAATGACGGAGGAGGAACTGAGAATCCGGACGAGATAACCGTTATCCCTGAGGAAGTAGATCCGGGAATTACTTTGGGGGATATTTCTCCCGAATTGAAGAAAGTGCAGGATTTTTACCTCAATGGAATCCAAGTGCAATTAGCTTCCTTGGAAGAAGATAATGATAACAAAGAGTTGATCGACGGATATAAAAAGCGTCTGGCCGAGTTGGATAAAGAATACGAAAGGCTCAATAAGGAGCTCAACGAGGTAGGGCCTACAGAGGCGACCATCAACGCCCTTATAGATAATTTGAAATTACGTTTGGAATTGCTGTTCAAACTTAAAAACAAATTAAAAGAACTTAAACAATTGGAAAATGAACAATTTAAAGAAGATATCACATAGACTGACCGCTGTCTTTATGCTTTTGGGTATTGTTGTACTCAATGCACAATCACGGTCTGTAGAGCGTTTTAGCGTAGGAGACGATGTATTAGTATCTGTAAATGCAACCCACACCAATATCGTTTTTGAAACATGGGACAAGGATATAGTGGAAGTAGAAGCCTTTGTCGATGATGAAAGCCTTTCTAAAGAAGAAAAGCAAATTGTATTCGACAAATGGAAGTTAGAAGTATTGGGAAATAGCAAGAAAGTTGTTATTAATTCTAATGAAGGCAGCCTTTGGGGCGGAATTGAATCCATGGGCAGTTTGAAAGCTTTGGATCGCATGAAGAGTTTAGAATCGTTGAATAAACTGGAATCCTTGAAAGAGATCAACCTAACGCCTTTTTTCGATATGTTTCAGGACATGGATTTTAATATTACGGTACCGGACATTCCAGATCATGGCGATTTCCCGAACTGGCCTTTTACTGAAAGACGCCCAAGTATTAAAAGTAAGGAAGGATATATAAACTATACCTTTGGCGATGGCGATTACAATACCTTCGATCATGATAAATACGAACGCAACAAACAGAAGTATGTCGACAAGCTGAATCAAAAGTATGGCACCTCTGTTTCTGTTAGGGAAGTAGATGCCTGGTTAATCGAGGTAGATGCATGGAAGGACGAATTTGAAGAAGTGATGGAGAAATGGGGCGAAGAGTTCGGAGAAAGTATCGAATTGAATTTCGGGGATGATTTTGAGGAAAATATGGAAAAGTGGGGCGAAGAATTCGGTAAGAAAATGGAAATATGGGGTGAAGAGTTTGGTAAGGACATGGAAAAGTGGGGCGAAGAATTTGGGAAAGACATGGAGAAATGGGGAGAAGCCTTTGGCAAGGACATGGAAAAGTGGGCCGAGCAATTCGACGATTACGATACGCAGGTGATTACATCACCCAATGGCGATAAGCAAATCATCCTAAAGGGAAGTAATAATGGCAAATTGTTCGAAGAATCCTTGGAAGCCAAAAAGACCATAATCATTCGTATGCCCAAAAACACCCGAACCGATATCAATGTGCGACACGGAGAGGTGAAAATGGCAGATGCCTATAACCTTAAGGCAGATCTTGACTATAGTATGTTAACAGCTAATAGCATTGATGGGGGAGAAACCCTCATCAATGCTTCTTATGCTCCGGTTTACATCAATAACTGGAAAGAAGGTGTTTTGGATTTACAATTTGTAGATGATTGCAAGCTTAATATCGTGAACACCATAAGCCTGCAGGCAAACTCCAGCAATGTAAATGTAAACGCCATCGAGAGCGAGGCATTTCTTTCGGGTTCCTTCGGAAATTTATTCATAAAGGAAATCGATCCTGGTTTTAGCAATATTGATATCGTACTGGAAAATACAGATGCTTATTTGGATTTACCCAACAGCTCGTTTTCATTTCTGTATTCTGGAAAGAAATCCCGTTTGGAAACACCCAGTGAATTGGAAGTAGTTTCCCACAACAAGAATTCGACCCACACTATGATTAAAGGGTATAAGGGTTCTAAAGGAAGTTCACGGTCTGTAACGATCAATGCTTCTTACAGTAACGTGAACTTCAGTAATTAACGATCATCATAACCAAAAAAGTCGATTAGGAAAAACTCTACTCCAAACACCAATCCAAAGAATAGCCCGATAAGCAATATCGCATAGATTCCTCCCCATTTTTCGGTAGGAGCTATCCACAATTTTCGCAGAGCTTCTACCAGTGCTTCCCTGTTTCGATACAGGACAAATAATATACTTCCCAAATAGAAACAAGCACTGAACATGGCTCCATAAGCCACTCCAAATAAATAATCCACCACGATTATATTTAGTAAAATAGGTATCAAAACGAGCGCACCCCATACTTTGGTTCTGGGTAGCAGAAAAAGCAAAGCACCTACAAGTTGGGAAATGCCAATGAATAGAATGTATCCTTGGGAATGACCGAAAAAAGTCCAAGCCAAATCGAAGCTTCGGACGTCTGATAAAGTCGTGTTCGCAACCTCTTCAGGAAGATTTCCTTTCCTGTAGAACTGTCCACCCAATATTTTCCCTGTCCCATAACTGAATAGTTTTACAAAGACATTGATCCTTAATGCCCATTCGACTAGGGAAGTCCAATTGAATTGTTTCATGATATAGTCGCAATAAAAAAACTGCTTCAGAAGAAAATTTCCGAAGCAGTTTTAGGTTTCATAATTGGTAAATTAAGCGTCTTTGTTCAATCTTTTGGTGGCATAGAATCCAGTGAACAATCCCAATCCAGCCATAAAGAAGATAACTCCAGGGAAGGCCACATCTTCATCCATACCAAACCCTTTCACAAATCCTTCGGCGATTAGCGTCCCAAGACCAATACCCATAAGTAGAAAAGCTAGGTTGATCACGATTACCTTCCAAATGGGTGTAATTCTTTTGTTCTTTCCATAGAAAATAGAGGCCTCGGCACCTTTCTCTATGAGCGCCAACCGTTCTTTGTTTCTTGCGGATATGTAGAGGTAAAAGATTCCGAATATAACCCCAAACATGATGGGTATGATTATGATTTCTGGATTTTCCATATGTTTTGTTTTTAATTGATTATTATTTGTTTGCCCTTATGACGTCGATAAAAAAAGATCGGTTACACATTTGCTTAAATTTTTTTTAAGTTGTTGTGTGTAACCAAAAGACCTATATATACGTCCTAGGATAAAATGACCACTAACACTGACCAATATCTGATAGCGCAAATTAAGCAGGGGGACACCCAGGCATTTGCTACATTGGTAGAACGCTACAAGGATTATGTGTTCACTATTGTAATCAGGGTGGTAAAGGTTAGGGAAGAAGCCGAAGAGGTGGCTCAGGATACCTTTATAAAGGCGTATGAATCGTTGGAAAGCTTTCGGGGAGAGTCGAAATTTTCCAGTTGGTTGTACAGCATAGCCTATCGGAAAGCACTGGACCGGGTTCGAAAGAACAAAAGACAGCAAACTACCGATTTGTTGGAAGAAATCACCGAAGGTGATGCTGGAAATATAGATAACGCCTTGCAGTTAATGGAATCACAGGAGCGTAAGGAAAAGATTAGGCAAAGCATTATGCAATTGCCAGAAATTGACGCCACTCTAATCACCTTGTATTATTTCGAGGATCAGAGTGTGAAAGAAATTGCTCAAGTGACAGGCTTGAGTGAAGACAATATTAAGATTAAGCTGTATCGAAGCAGGAAAAAATTGTTTACTTTGTTGCAAGGTTATATACAGCCCAAAATAATGGATTGATTATGGACCAATTATCAAAAAAAGAAGAGGAAATCCTTCAGAAGTGGGCGGATGAGGTCGGTTTGGAAGCACCTTCCCACGATTTTACCGATCGCATCATGCTGGCTGTACAGGAGAAGAAGGAAGCCAAGATTGTTTATAAACCACTCATCGGAAAAAGTGGTTGGCTCATGGTGGCTGCTGTTTTTATAGCATGTATCGGATTGTTGTATTTTTTCCCCATAGCAGAATTACCATTTAAGGAGGTACTTGCAGAAAAGTCTTCAAAACTGCAAAATCCTTTCGAAGGGTTCGAAATATCAAAAACGGCACTTTACTCCATCGGGATGCTAGCCTTGTTCTTAATTCAATTACCTTTTTTGAAGAAGTATATAAATCAACAATACTCTTAGAAGTACTTTCTTTGGTTCTGAAAAGAAATTGTATTCTTTTTTAAAATCACCCTGCATTCGGACTGCATCAACCCTGCTAGTTGCCTTTCTAAAGTAAATTCCTATTTTAGCATCTTTTCTAACCATCGGGAACTTTTGTGCCCCCTGTGGATGAAACATAAAAGTTCAAGTTTTTTATGAGTGCTATACGACCTAACCAACAAAGGGCAGACCTTGCTGTAAAATTTGTCATCATTGTAATGATCATGGATATTGTCTCTGTTGGAATTTCCTGGCGGCAATTGGACATTATCAATTTAATTGATCGTGGAGGTGATTATACAGACGAGATGATTACCACCAATGATTGGATTGTGAGCATTTCAGGATTGGTTTATTTAGTAATCTATATTGTTGCTGCAGTTTTCTTTATTCAATGGTTTCGTAGGGGATATTATAACCTAAGCCAACGGGTACAATGTGAACATTCTGATGGATGGGCTGCAGGAAGTTGGTTTGTTCCAATCATATCATTGTTTAGGCCGTATCGTATCATGAAGGAGATGTGGTATAAAACAGCTCGAATTATTGGTCAAAGACTTAATGTTTTGGAACGTCCCAGTGAAGCGGTCATTGGTTGGTGGTGGGCCTTTTGGATTATTGCGACTATTATTGGGAACTCATCCTTGGGTACTATATTCGGAGATGAAACCTTAGAAAGCCTTCGCAAAACTACGATTACTGATATTATAGTTTATCTCCTCAATATCCCTACAGGATTATTGGCAATTCGTATGATAAAGGACTATGCTAGAATGGAAGAGAAATTGAAAGAGTTGGAAGACATCGAAGGATTGGGCATCGAAACTCCAGCATAACAAAGCAGTATAATAAACAAAAAAGACGTCCATTCGGACGTCTTTTTTGATGGTATAGGGTATTGTTATTCTTCCACCAAGACCCATTCTCCTTTATCCAATAACGGAATGGCCTGTTTGTATTTTACCGTCTTATTCTCACCGCTCATCACATGCTTTATGGTCACTCTATCATTACGGCCAATTTTTGGACGGTCCCTAGTAATGGTTTCGGTAATTTGTGGTCGCTGCCCCTGCGTATTTCCAGCCGCTCTGTTTTGGGCAGAACGCTCATCCAAATTAGGGATTTCGTCTTTCTGCTCATTCAGTTTTTGTTTGGAACGAACTTCTCGGGCTTCCTGAATTTGCTGTTGGTTTTCCTGCGGTAATTCTCCCTTGAAAAGGAAGGAAATTACATCCTTGTTTACCTTTTCTATCATGGCCTTGAATAGCTCGAAAGCCTCAAACTTATAGATCAACAAAGGATCTTTTTGTTCGTGAACCGCCAATTGTACCGATTGCTTCAATTCATCCATTTTACGCAAATGGGTTTTCCAAGAATCATCGATTATGGCAAGGGTAATGTTTTTCTCAAAATCCTGTACCAATTGCTTTCCTTCACTTTTATAGGCTGCTTCCAAATCGGTAGCCACATTCAACGTCTTAACACCATCGGTGAACGGTACTAGGATCCTTTTGAATTTGTCCCCTTGTGTTTCGTATACATTTTGAATTACCGGGAAGGCCAGGGCCGCATTGCGCTCCATTTTGTCCTGATAATGCGCATAGGCTGCTTTGTATATCTTTCCAGCTACTTCTTGAACCGATTCATTCTTGAATTCACTTTCGGTCACCGGAGAACTCATCGAGAAATAACGGATCAATTCGAATTCAAAGTTCTTGTAATCGTCGGCTCCTTTATTGGTTTCCGCAATCACTTCGGCCGTGTCATAGATCATGTTGGCGATATCTACGCGCAAACGTTCCCCGAATAGCGCATGGTAACGTCTTTTGTATACCACCTCCCGCTGGGAGTTCATGACGTCATCATATTCCAACAATCGCTTACGGATTCCGAAGTTGTTTTCTTCTACTTTCTTCTGGGCGCGCTCTATGGATTTGGAAATCATGGAATGCTGAATAACCTCGCCTTCCTTCAATCCCATACGGTCCATCATTTTGGCGATACGTTCACTTCCAAATAAACGCATGAGGTTGTCTTCCAATGAAACATAGAACTGTGAACTTCCAGGATCTCCTTGTCGACCACTACGTCCACGGAGCTGTCTGTCTACACGACGCGAGTCGTGACGTTCGGTACCAATAATAGCCAAACCTCCGGCATCCTTTACCAAATCGGTAAGCTTAATATCCGTACCACGACCTGCCATGTTGGTAGCAATGGTAACCACACCTGCATCTCCAGCTTCGGCTACAATGTCGGCCTCTTTCTTGTGGAGCTTTGCATTCAGTACATTGTGCGGAATGTTACGAATACCCAACATCCTACTCAATAGCTCACTAATTTCAACAGAAGTAGTACCGATCAATACCGGTCTGCCCGCTTTCGAAAGTTCTGTAACCTCATCGATTACGGCATTGTATTTTTCCCGTTTGGTCTTATAGATTTTATCATCGCGGTCATGTCTGGCGATAGGTCGGTTGGTTGGGATTTCGACCACATCGAGAGTATAGATTTCCCAAAGCTCTCCAGCTTCTGTTACGGCTGTACCCGTCATACCAGAAAGTTTGCGGTACATACGGAAGTAATTCTGAAGCGTAATGGTAGCAAACGTCTGCGTTAATGCCTCGATCTTTACATTTTCTTTGGCTTCGATCGCTTGGTGCAGTCCATCGCTATAGCGACGCCCGTCCATGATACGTCCGGTTTGCTCATCTACAATCATCACCTTGTTATCCATGACCACATATTGATCATCCTTTTCAAATAAGGTGTAGGCTTTCAACAATTGATTCATGGTATGAATGCGCTCGCTTTTCACCCCAAAATCACGGAATAGTTCTTCTTTGAGTTCAGCTTCTTCTTCTGCAGAGAGTCCTTGATCTTCAATTTTCGCAATCTCGGTTCCCATATCGGGCATTACGAAGAAATCGGGATCGTCTGTACCCGATAGGTAGTTCACCCCTTTGTCGGTAAGCTCTATCTGATTGGTTTTCTCTTCGATCACGAAATACAATTCGGCATCTACCTTTGGCATTTCGCGGTTGTTGTCCTGCATGTAGAAGTTTTCGGTCTTCTGAAGGATTTGCTTTACACCTTCTTCCGAAAGGAATTTAATCAGCGCTTTGTTTTTTGGCAGTCCTCGATACACGCGCAACAATTGGAAACCTCCTTCTTTGGTATCCCCTTCGCGAATTAACTTCTTGGCTTCAGAAAGAACCCCAGTTAAATACTTGCGCTGTACGGCAACGATATCGGCAATCTTAGGTTTTAATTCATTGAATTCGTGACGCTCCCCTTGCGGAACAGGTCCCGAAATAATCAATGGAGTTCTAGCGTCATCGATCAATACACTATCCACCTCATCCACAATCGCGTAATGATGTGGGCGCTGCACCAAATCTTTGGTAGCATTGGCCATATTGTCCCTTAGGTAGTCGAATCCAAATTCATTATTGGTTCCGTAAGTGATATCTGCGTTGTAGGCATTTCTACGCTCCTCACTATTGGGTCTGTGGTTGTCGATACAATCCACACTCATTCCATGAAACTGAAAAATAGGGGCCATCCAAGCACTATCCCTTCGCGCCAAGTAATCGTTTACGGTTACTACATGCACTCCATTACCTGCTAAGGCATTAAGATAAACAGGAAGCGTAGCCACTAAGGTTTTACCTTCTCCCGTTTGCATTTCGGCAACTTTTCCTTGGTGAAGGGCAACTCCACCAATTAGCTGAACATCGTAGTGTACCATATCCCAAGTCACTTCTTTACCAGCGGCATCCCATGAGTTTTTCCAAATGGCTTTATCGTCATCTAGGGTCACATAGTCATACGTTCCAGAGAGCTCACGATCGTAAGGAGAAGCATTTACGGTAAGGGTCTCATTGTCTTTGAAGCGCTGGGCTGTTTCTTTAATTACGGCAAAAGCTTCGGGAAGAATTTCATTTAGGGTTTTCTTTTCTACTTCGTAGCGATCGTCTTTAAGTCGGTCTATTTGGTTGTAGATATCTTCCTTCTTGTCGATGTCCTCTTCAGATTCGGCCTGTTGAAGGAGGGAATCGATTTCTGCCTGAATCTCTTTTTGGTCTTCTTTTATTTTATTTCGGAAGTAATCACTTTTGGCCCTTAGCTCGTCTATGGATAAACCGGACATATCACTCTCATGCTTTTTGACTTTGTCTACAAAGGGTTGGATTTCTCCAATATCCTTTTTCGATTTATCTCCCACAAATACTTTTAATACGTTGTCTAAAAGTCCCATTTCTTATATCATATTTTTAAATTGAAGCGCCGCAATGAACGCTAGGCACTATGCCACACAAAAAAACTGTAAAAATTCAAGATAGACAAGGGTTTTACGGTTTTTAATATGTTGTTTTTATGTATAAAAAAAGCCCCAATTACTTGAGACTTTTTCAGTTTTTATGTCGAGGCTGATTTCAGGAAACCAACCTTGTTTGGATTAATATTCATCTTCATTCCACAGATAATCTTCGTCTGTGGGATAATCCGGCCAGATTTCTTCGATAGAATCATAGGAATCTCCTTCGTCTTCAATAGCCTGAAGGTTTTCAACTACCTCTAAAGGAGCTCCCGTACGAATGGCGTAATCAATAAGTTCGTCTTTCGTTGCCGGCCAGGGTGCATCACTTAAATACGATGCCAATTCTAATGTCCAGTACATAACAGAATCAAGGTTTAATTTTTTGCAAAAATAATTTTTTAACTGAAAAAGTCAAGAAAAAACAATATTATTTCCGCTTAATTTTAAAGAACGTTTAAAACACCTTGTTTTTCAGTGCATTGCAATTGAAAATTTCAGAGGGTCTAAAGCTTTTTTGGAACCCATTTTATTTCGTTTGCTTGCAAGTCATGGGACAATTTCCGTGCCAGCACAAAGAGGTAGTCAGAAAGTCGGTTTAGGTACTTCAGGACATAGGCATCGGTGGGTTCCTGTTCATGCAGTAAGGTAGCTAGGCGCTCGGCTCTGCGGCATACACAACGCGCAATGTGACAATATGACACTGTGGTGTGTCCGCCAGGCAGCACAAAGTGGGTCATGGGCGGAAGTTCGTCGTTCATAGTATCCATTTCTTTTTCCAAAAGCTGGATATCTTCTTCTTCAATTTTGGGTATATTCAAACGTTCTTTACCACTTTTTAAAATGGCTTTTTCTGGATCTGTAGCCAATATGGCACCTACAGTAAATAGTTTGTCCTGAATATGTACAAGAATTTCCTTGGAACGGGGATCGATTTCTTGATCGCGAATCAGCCCGATGTGTGAGTTAAGTTCATCTACGGTGCCATAGCTTTCGATCCGAATATGGTGTTTCGGAACCCGCGTTCCGCCAAAAAGCGCCGTAGTTCCCTTGTCTCCTGTTTTAGTATATACTTTCATCTATTTCAAAATATTTATTTTGATGATAATGAAACAATCAAAAAATTAAATTTGTTTAGATTCATTTCATACATGTAAAGGTACGTAACCCTTCCCAATTGCACTAGGAGAAATAACAAACGAAAACCCATTCCGAAATTGCCTAAGCTTACGGAATGGGTGAAATTTTTTAGGGAGCCAAATTTAATTGGCAGGCGGGAATGCAGGAGAGGGTGGATTGTTGTCCCAAAACACTTGTATACCCACGTTTGGTTTTTGTACTATATTACTGTTAACATTGGCTTCTACCGAGGGATATAGGAAGGATCGAATAAAGGCCCCGGGGCTCACTTCCACATTTAATTGAAGCGCATGTGTGGGATGGGTACCGCGGTACGGAAATCCGGTTCTTCGATAAAAATTATAGCCTAAGTGTCCATTTCCATAATTGGCAATCAAAGTTTGATTCCCAAGGATTTCCCATTTTCCATTCGTGTCTGCCGAGGAGAATTCGCTCATCACTCTATTTACGAAATTATTGACGGTGCCTGCATTGGGTATAAAATTTGTATTTGCGTCAGGGTCCAAACTAGCAAACCCTATTACTTTTTGTGTCGACTTTTGCAATGCAGAACGCAAGGCGTCCCCCGCTGCTCCTGCATTATTTTGTGATAGGGAAGCTTCGGCGCGCATTAAATCTACATAGGACGATAGCATGACCGGCATGATACCAGCACCGCCACCGCCAATACCTAGGGATACAGATTCGAATTCATCACCATCAAAACGACCCCCAAAAGGATATACACCTCCTGCTGTTTTTTGAAGACCGTCCTGTGGCAGCCCTTCCGCATTACCATGATCCCTTCCCCAATATCCGTCACTTACCGAGCAGTATACCATTCCAACCGTGTAATGGTTCGGAACCTGTGTTACCGAGCAAGGGAGTCTTCCTTGATCCGGCGGACATCCAGCACCGGGAGTACAATTTACTTGACGGTAAAAATAAAATCGACGTCTGGGATCGTCATTTTCAAGCATTGTATGCATCAACCAATTAGAGCGATAACGACTAACCCCATTTCCGGTGTAATCGGCACTGTAGCCCGGATGACGGGTATCTGGATTGGTTGTATTGGCACCGTATTGAAAAACAAAATCCTCGGTTTCATTGGAGATATAACTCCCAGGGTTATTGGCAATGGCATTAAAGTTTACCATAGCTCCTTGATCTACCAATCGCGAGGCCAAATAGGCTTGCATTTTAACCGTGTTGGCCAATTTCCTCCACTTATCAAAATCGTTGTTGTAATAAAAATCGTTTTCCAAGCTATTGCCAGGTTCATTAAGAAGATCCTTTGCCTCATCCAATAATAGGATGGCTCCTTGGTACACGGCTGCACCGGGATCTGCAGAAGGAGCCGTATACTCACCTATATTCGAAATTTGAGAAAAGGGTACATCCCCAAAATGATCTACTAAGGTGATGAAGGCATAGGCCTTGAGAATTTTCATAACCGCCAAATGCTTGTTTTGTTCTTCTTCCAAGGCAATTTTTTCGGCAGCGGCTATGTCTGAAAACATTTTTTGATAGGCCAATATCCATTCTCCATCCAAGCTGGCAGGCTGGAATACATTATTATAACTTCGACCGAACATATATTCCACACGGGTAGCTTGTGCAGCATTTCGTCCCATTTGTCTCATAAAACTGGCGAAATCGAGCTGGATCTGGTTTGTGTAACGGTTTAAGTCTGCTTTATCCAGGGTGATGTTATTGGGGTCATCCAACAACTCTAAATCTGAATTTTCACAGGAAATAAAGGCCATCAACGAAAAGATGGCTAAAAGAATTGGCTTTTTCATGTCTTTATTGTTTAATGGTTAGCATCTCCATGCATGGAAACAGGGAGACTTTTATCCAAAAAGGCGAACCTTGGAAATTCATTTACGTTGTTCCAAAAAGACTTTAAAAATGGTAGCTATTAGTGAATTCCGACAAGAATTAACTTGTGGGAATGTCTTATTTTATGAAAGTTAGGGAAGCAGGTTTTCCTATTCCTGTTCTTTGTTTTTCTTTTTTCGATCGTAGTAGTTCTCACGGAAACTTCTGCGTCTACGTTCCCGATTACGTTGGCTATTTTTCTTATTCCAGAAGTATAAGACAGCCACCAAAACCATAAGCGCGAAAACAACAAAAAATGGATTTGAAAGTAGATGATCCATAGTAGTGCTAAGATAGTTGTAGGAACGTCAAAAACCAAATGTGATTACAATGAATTACATGGATTGATCTTCCTTTTCTTCAGAAATTTTTCTTTGTTTCTTGTGCCGATACTTGGATCGAAATCGTCCTTGATTTCCAATTCTCCCACCTCTACGGTGTCTGCTTTGGGCTTGTTGTAGCCCTAATAGGGCAAAGGCAAGAATGGCAATCCAGAGCATGTTATTTATTCTTTACGTCACTTTCCACAATTCCATCCCGAAGTCTGATGACACGATGTGCGTGGGCGGCGATTTCCTCTTCGTGGGTCACTAGAATTACAGTGTTTCCAGCTGCATGAATATCATCGAAAAGTTTCATGATTTCAACCGAGGTTTTAGAGTCCAGGTTTCCTGTAGGCTCATCAGCCAAGATAATAGATGGACGATTTACCAGCGCCCTTCCCACGGCGACCCTTTGACGTTGTCCTCCGGAGAGCTGATTGGGCTTATGATCCATACGATCTGCCAATCCAACATCTGTAAGCACTTCTTCAGCACGCGCGGTACGAACGCTTTTGGAAGCACCCGCATAAATCATGGGAAGTGCCACATTTTCCAATGCTGTAGTTCTTGGGAGTAGGTTGAATGTTTGGAAAACAAATCCGATTTCTTTGTTACGGATTTCGGCCAGTTCGTCATCGGTCATGCTGCTAACATCCTGTCCATTGAGCTCGTAAGATCCAGAGGTAGGCGTGTCTAAGCAACCCAATAAATTCATGAGGGTCGATTTTCCAGAACCCGATGGTCCCATCAATGCCACGTATTCGCCCTTTTCAATATCCAAGTCAATACCTTTAAGGACTTTTACTATTTCTTGACCCAATGGGAAATCACGTTTAATATTTCGGATTTTGATGACGAGGCTCATACCTTTTTGGATGTATTGGGTTGGATTTCAGTATGACGTAAATATACCATAGTTGTTACAAACGCAGGGTAAAATGTTGCTTGGTTTGTTCTTTTCTGAAAAATACCATGCCCCATTGAAAAGTATCGATGCTAACCGTTACACGATCATGCCCTTTTATTTCTTCCCATGCTGCCGTCATCTCTGGACTCCAATAAATGTCGTCAAAAATGATTACCGAGTTGTTGTGAATTCGATCCAACAAGAGATGGAAGTAGTTTAGTGTATTGGATTTATCGTGATTCCCATCTACATAAACCAAATCATATCGCGATGCATCATTTTTGAAAAATGATTCGAAGGATTGATTGTGCAGTTCAATAGTATCGATGTTGAACTGTTTAAAATGTGTTTGTGCCACCCAGGCAGTATTGGGACACCCTTCTACGGTTTTAACACGTCCCTCTTCACTTCCGAGTGCAAGGGCAACGGTTCCTAGGCCCACCGAAGTTCCCAATTCTAGAATTTTCTCAGCTCCGAAATACCGCGTTAATCGATATAACAAACGCTGACGTTTTACTGAAATACCCGCATTCTTGGCTATTTTCGATACCCGTCTTTGATTATCCTTAAAAATCCTTGAGCCTGCCCCAAAATCAGTTACCTCAATACGTTCTTTGCTTTTCTGGAGAGATTTTCGATGTTTAAGTAATATCGAATAGACTGGATATCTTTTTTTGTCGTTGAAGCATTTCGTGACCAAATCGTATACGAACGGGGAGTGAATTCCGTGTTTGTTGGTCGATCGGAAGAGATAATTAAGGTATGACAGCAACATATATTTCATATACCCTCATTCCATTTTTGCCGAAAGTTCGAACCAGCGCTCCGTTTTTGAATCGATCTGATCGATGATTTCCTTTAGGCGGATGGATTGCTTGTTGATTTCGTCACCAACCCAATTTTCGGTAGCGAATTGATTTTGCAGTGTTTCCTTTTGCGATTCCAGTTTTGCAATGTCCTTTTCAAGGCGATTGAATTCCTTTTGCTCATTGTAGCTTAGTTTGGCCTTACCATCGTCTAACTTCCATTCTTTTTTGGCCTTGGGAGCAGAAGTGTCCTTTTCCTTTGGAGTACTGTCCTCATAGGTCCTGAAATCACTATAATTACCGGGAAAATCTTGTATCACCCCTTCACCTCGAAAGACGAACAAATGGTCCACAATCTTATCCATAAAGTAACGGTCGTGAGAAACCACAATTAGGCAACCCGGGAAATCCAATAAGAAGTTTTCCAAAACATTGAGGGTGACAATATCCAGATCGTTGGTGGGCTCATCCAGAATAAGGAAATTGGGGTTTTTAATGAGAACGGTGCACAGATACAGTCGTTTTCGTTCACCACCACTTAGTTTTTCAACAAAGTCATATTGTTTTTTACGGTCGAAAAGGAATCGTTCCAATAATTGTTGTGCCGAAATCTGTCTCCCTTTTTTCAGTGGGATATAATCGCCATACTCCCGAACCACATCGATTACCTTTTGTCCTTCCTTCAATTGAATTCCCTGTTGGGTATAATACCCGAATTTCACCGTTTCCCCAATGACCACTTTACCGGTATCTGGAATCAATCCTCCAGTCATGATATTTAGGAAGGTAGATTTTCCGGTTCCGTTTTTACCAATGATCCCAACACGTTCTCCGCGAATAAAGTTGTAATCGAATTTTTCGATCAGTAATTTTTCCCCATAGGACTTCGAAATGGAATGCAATTCAACCACCTTGGTTCCGAGGCGTTCCATATTGAGCTCGAGTTGTATTTCATGATCTTTTCTCCGCTGATGGGCCCTAGACTTGATTTCGTGAAAATCATCGATACGTGACTTGCTTTTGGTGGTTCTGGCTTTGGGCTGTCTACGCATCCAATCCAATTCCTTTTTGTAGAGCTGCTTGGCTTTACTGGTTTCCGTTTCGAAATTTTCGATACGTGCGTTCCGCTTGTCTAGGTAATAACTGTAGTTTCCTTTGTAGCTATAAAGGTTTCCTTCATCCAATTCAACGATTTCATTGCATACGCGTTCCAAAAAATAGCGATCGTGGGTTACCATGAAAAGGGTGATGTTTTCCTTAGCGAAAAATGCCTCCAGCCATTCGATCATTTCCAAATCCAAGTGGTTCGTTGGCTCATCCATGATGAGTAGATCGGGCTGGGCCAGTAGTGCATTGGCAAGTGCCAGTCTTTTCTTCTGTCCTCCACTAAGATTGGCAACCTTTTGAGATAGGTTTTCCAATTTCAGTTTAAACAATATCTGTTTATAGGTAGTTTCGAAGTCCCAAGCTTGGGCAGCATCCATGGCATCGAATGCTTTTTGGTATGGTTCGGTATCCTCGGGGTTTTTTAACGCTTGTTCATAAGCCGCAATTACCTTTAAGATCGGTTTTTCTGAAGAAAAAATGGTTTCTTCAATATTCAATTCGGGGTTGAGGTTGGGTTCCTGCGAAAGGAATGCTACGCTTAGGTTTTTTCGGTAGACGACTTTTCCTTCATCGGGGCTTTCCTTTCCGGAGAGTATATCCAAAAGTGAAGTTTTCCCGGTTCCATTTTTGGCTACAAAGCCAATTTTCTGGCCTTCATTAATTCCAAAAGAAATATTGCGGAAAAGCACGCGTTCTCCATATGATTTTGCAATTTGTTCTACCGAGAGGTAATTCATTTTTCAGCTTTGTTGCAAATTAAAGGCATTTTGGATAGGAAAAATAAAATATATTTCATTATTACTCAGGTTACGCTATATTTGTCGATTAACAACCCAATCTTGTGATGAAGTTCCAGTACATAGTTTATTTCCTATTGGTGGTGGTTTGTTTATCTTCTTGTGTCCCCCTTAAACGCATTACCTACTTACAGGAAAATGAGCAGCAACAAGATAGCCTTCTTCCCGTGCGAAAGGCGCAGGAAGCCTACCGACTTCAAATAAATGATCTTCTTAGTGTCCGTGTCAAGGCATTGGACGATGAATTGGCGAGTATTTTCAATCCTATTGGTGAATCGAATCCTAATGCCTCCAGTGAAGAAAGTCTTTATTATGAGGGGTTTAAGGTAGATCCAAGAGGGAATATTAGGGTTCCATTATTAGGTGAAATGCCGGTTTTAGGATTGACTCTAAATGAAGTTAGAAAAGCTATAGAAGAGCGATTGTTGAAAGACTATTTCAAGAAGGAAGCCAATTTATTTGTTACCGTAAAATTGGTTGGGATTCGGTACACGATTAATGGGGAAATAAGGCGTCCGGGATCCAACATCATTTATAGGGATCAGGCGACCATAATGGAAGCTATTGGAAACAGCGGTGATATTCCGGTTACCGGGGATAAGACCGATGTAATTATTATAAGGCAATACCCTTTGGGGCAAAAGGTGCATCACATCGATTTAACAACGATCGATGCCATGAATTCTCCCTTTTATTTCATACAACCCAACGATCAGATTATTGTAAACCCGCTACCACAGAAAACATTGGGTACGGGAACGACGGGGCTGCAATCGTTCACTACTATTTTGAGTGTGGTAACTGCCCTAACAACCACTATTTTATTATTCATTAGGTTATAATACGAGAACCGTGGAAGAGTTTGAGATTAAAGAAGCAGAAACAACATTCGATTTTAAGGGATTTCTCGTTAAACTCATAAGCTATTGGCCGTTGTTCCTAATATCATTGGCCATTGCTTTCGGAATTGCTTACTACATTAATGTTCGGAAGCTCCCTGTATACTCCATGGGAAACGTAATTTCCATTAAGGATGATCAGAACCCTTTCTTTACGACCAATACCAGTTTAACCTTTAATTGGGGAGGAACGACCGATAAGGTCAATACGGCCCTTATTACACTAAAGTCAAGAACGCATAACGAAAAGGTAGTGGATCGATTACAGTACTATCTAACGTATTGGATGGACGGTGAATACAAAAAGGTAGATGCGTATAAACGGGTTCCCTTTTACGTGAAAGTGGACACTACGCGACCACAGGTGTTAAATAATGTTTTCACCATTAAGTTCAAGGATACTACAACGTTCAATCTAGAGGTCAATTTCGAAGTGGAGGGAAAGAAGCGGATGCAGTATTACAACGAATCCAAAAAATTCACCAAGAAATTCGTTCCGGCGCAAGAATTTAGTCAGGAATTTAAGGTAGGCGAACCCATATCACTTCCGTTTTTTAGTGGAACCATTCTGCGTGATACCACTCGGGTCATGGCATTCGATTATCCTTATTATTTCAATTTTTTGAATTTCAATGCAGCCGTCGCGCGTAACCTACGCGTAAGCGTCGTGCCCGAAACCAATGGATCGTCGGTGCTTAAAATGAGAAAGGTAGGAACCAACAAAGCCAAGTTGGTGGACTATTTAAATATGTCCGTCCAAACATTGAGTGATGCTATGTTGGCGCGGAAAAACCTCTTTGCGACCAAGACGATTGCCTTTATCGATAGTAGCCTGAATGCAAAGTCCAAGGAGTTGATGGATGTTGAGAATGAATTGAACGATTATAAGGATCGCAACGCCATCTTTAACCTTGACGAAGAAGGTAGGGAGATTAATTCCAAATTGAACAATTTGGATGTAAATAAGGAGAGGGTAAATCGAGAGCTCAATTATTACGATGTGCTGGAGAATTACCTCGTTACCCGAACCGATTATAAGGAGGTTCCAGCACCATCTGTTGCGGGTATTTCTGAAAGCAGTATTAGTACAGGGGTAGCGCAGATTGTTAGTAAAGCCCAGGAGCGCACTACCTTGGAATATTCCTATAAAGAAGGAGCTCCCATTTTTGATGATATCGATCGGCAAATTGACGCCATTAAGCGCGTATTATTAGAAAATATTAGAAGTAGTAAGGGTTTGCAAAATCAAGAGCTCATAAGAATAAACGGGGAAATCGGGAAATATGAGGCCCAATTGCGAAGGTTGCCTAAGGAGCAGCAGGAACTGATAAAAATTGAACGTCGCTACAAATTAAGTCAAAATACCTATAACTTATTCCTTTCAAAACGGAGCGAAGCAAAGCTTGTTAAGGCGGCTAATGTGAGTGATGTAATGATCATTGATAATGCGAAAGACATAGGAGGGGGCAGAGTAGGGCCCAATACCCAACTCAATTATATCATGGCGGCCCTTTTCGGGTTTTTTATCCCTTTCTTATTCGTTTTTATACGGGTATTCTTCGACACTAAGGTTCATAGTGTCAAGGATATCGAACGTCTTTCAAAAATCCCGATTTTAGGTATTATAGGGAAGAGCAGACTGGATAATAATTTGGCCGTCATTAGTAAGCCTAAATCGGCGATTGCAGAGGCATTTAGATCATTGCGTTCCAGCTTGCAGTTTATGTACAAGAAGCAGGGGATAGAAGGAGCCAAAACGGTTTTAGTGACGTCTTCAATTAGTGGAGAGGGGAAAACTTTTTGCTCCATCAACATAGCATCGGTATTTGCACTAAGTGAAAAGAAAACCGTTTTAGTTGGATTGGATTTACGAAAACCCAAGATTTTTGGAGATTTCAGTATCAATAATGACATTGGTGTTGTGAATTATCTCATTGGTAATGCAACTGTTGATAATATTATTCAAAATACGACGATTTCATCTTTAGATGTTATAACTGCAGGGCCTATACCTCCTAATCCATCCGAACTCCTTATGAGCGAACAGATGGAAGAACTGATTAAAAACCTTAAAGAGCGCTACGATTACATTGTACTGGATTCACCGCCTTTGGGATTGGTTTCAGACTCTTTGGAATTACTGAAATTTGCCGATGCCACTATTTATATGGTGCGTCAAAACTATACGAAACGAGGTATGTTTGGCCTAATCAATGAAAAGTATAAGAATAAGGAGATTTCGAACATTAGTTTTGTTCTTAATTTCTTCGAAGGGCGTGCCAAGTATGGTTACGGCTATGGTTACGGTTACGGAGATGGCTATGGTTATGGGTACGGTTATGGCTATGGTTACGGACATGGATACCATGAAGATGATAGAAAACCAAGCCTTTGGACCCGAATCAAAAAATTCTTCAAAAGAAAATAAGGTCGGAAGGAAATGGAACCAATAGCCTTTATTTATGCTTAGTGCTAGGCAGAGAAAAATAAAAAGAATTTTCGATCTATCTATTTCCATTATTGTATTCCCATTTGTGATATTTCCTTTAATTTTGCTGCTCCTTTTAGCATGGTGGTCTACGGGGAAAAACGGTCTTTTTGTCCAAGAGCGAATCGGATTTCAAGGAAAACCTTTTAAGCTGTTTAAAATTAGATCCTTGAAAGGGGAAGGTCATAGCGATGTGCATGAGATGAAAGCGAATGAGACGCGATTCGGAAAATGGTTGAGGAGAACCAAATTGGACGAATTACCGCAACTCTTCAATATCTTTAAAGGAGAAATGAGTTGGGTGGGGCCACGGCCTGATGTTCCGGGCTATGCGGATTTGTTGAAAGGTGAAGATAGGATGATGCTATCGGTACGGCCAGGACTTACAGGTCCGGCGACGATTAAATATAGAAATGAAGATGTTGTGTTGCTTCAGCAGGAAGACCCGATAAGGTACAATGATGAAGTAATTTGGCCAGACAAGGTGAGCATCAATATTGAGTACGTAAATAAATGGAGTTTGAGGAAGGACATAAACTATTTGTGGGCTTCCATATTAAAAAGATGAAATGAAAGAACAACCGACTATTGCAATTATTGGATTGGGTTATGTAGGTCTGCCATTGGCAGTCGCATTTGCAGAAAAGTATAGAATCATTGGATTCGATATTAATGCCGAACGGATCGCCGAATTAAATCAGGCACAGGATCACACCCTAGAGATTTCCACACCACAATTGGAGCAAGTCTTGAATGCTGGAAGTGACCGTGGACTGGTTGTGACTGATAATCCAGAACTATTGGCTGAGGCCACTGTTTTTGTGGTTACGGTACCAACCCCAACCAATAAACACAATCAACCTGTTTTAATTCCACTGGAAAAAGCCAGTGAAACAGTGGGTAAAGTATTGAAAAAAGGAGATACGGTAGTATATGAATCTACTGTTTATCCCGGAGTCACCGAGGATGTATGTGTGCCTATTCTTGAAAGAGTTTCTGGTTTAACATTCAATGAGGACTTTTATGCAGGATATTCACCAGAACGAATCAATCCTGGTGACAAAGAGCATACAGTAACTAAAATTTTGAAAGTAACTTCCGGTTCTACCCCGGAGGTAGCTAAATACATTGACAATCTTTATGCTTCGGTTATTACAGCAGGAACCCATTTGGCTCCTTCCATAAAAGTAGCAGAAGCCGCCAAAGTCATCGAAAACTCTCAGAGGGATATCAACATTGCTTTCGTTAATGAACTCTCTAAGATTTTCCGTTTGTTAGATATCGATACGCAAGATGTGCTTGAAGCTGCGGGAACCAAGTGGAACTTTCTTAAGTTCACTCCAGGTTTGGTGGGAGGACATTGCATTGGAGTAGATCCATATTACTTGGCACAAAAAGCGATGGAAGAAGGGTACAATCCCGAAATCATTTTAGCAGGTCGTCGTATGAACGATGGTATGGGCAACTATGTGGCTCATGAAGTGGTTAAACTTATGATTCAGAAGGATTGTAAGGTGAAGAATGGAAAGGTGTTAATGCTTGGCATTACTTTTAAGGAGAACTGTCCAGATATTAGGAACAGTAAGGTCATTGATGTGATTGCTGAATTGGAAAAGTACAATTTGAAGGTAGATGTTTACGACCCTTGGGCCAACGCAGGCGAAGTGAAGCATGAGTTTGGAAAATCCCTGATTTCGGATGCAGAAGGATTACAGGAGGACTACGATGCCATTGTTTTGGCCGTGTCCCACTCAGAGTTCAAAAAATTGGATCTTGAAAGTCTAAGAAATGGAACTTCTGTTGTATTCGATGTAAAATCATTCTTGGATAAACGTATAATTGACGGAAGACTTTAATGTATACGACTGCATACCATACGGAAGATCTCTCAAAATATAGTTTTTTGGTAACAGGTGGCGCCGGCTTTATTGGTTCCAATCTTGTTGAATATCTACTGAAACACGGTGCTAAAAAAGTGCGTGTGCTGGATAATTTGGCAACAGGTTTTCGGACGAATCTTGAAGAGTTTGAAAGCCATGAGGCTTTTGAGTTTATGGAAGGTGACATTCGAGATCTGGCCATGTGCCGAAAGGCGATGGAAGGAATGGATTTTGTTTCCCATCAAGCAGCTTTGGGTTCCGTCCCCAGATCCATTAATGATCCCATTACATCCAACTCTGTAAATATATCAGGCTTTCTTAATATGTTGGTGGCACAGAATGAAAGCGATACCGTTAAACGAATGGTATACGCTGCTTCCAGTTCCACCTATGGAGACAGTAAGACTTTACCTAAGGTAGAGGCACAAATTGGGAAGCCGCTTTCCCCGTATGCCGTAACAAAATTGGTGAATGAACTGTATGCCGACGTTTTTTATAAAACCTATGGCACTGCAACCATAGGCCTCCGATATTTTAATGTTTTTGGACCTAAACAAAGCCCGAAAGGTGCCTATGCGGCAGTAATTCCATTATTCATGCAGGCAGTGAAAGATAGCGTGGCACCAACGATTAATGGTGATGGCGAGCAGACCCGCGATTTTACTTTTATCGAAAACGCCGTGCAAGCTAATGTCAAAGCTTTTTTTGCTCCTAATGAAGCCAATAACGAGGTATTCAATATTGCATTCGGGGAACGTATTAGTTTAAATACTTTATGGGATGCATTGAAAAATGTAAGCGAAAAGGAAATTGAAGCAAATTATGGCCCACCCCGAAAAGGAGATGTGAGGGATTCGCTGGCCGATATTTCAAAAGCAAAACAATTAATGGACTATAAACCGTTATTTTCTGTAAATGACGGGCTCGGTATTACATGGAATGTTTTTAACGAATCATGAGTGGAAAAAATGAATCATGGTTGTTCGAAATCTCTTCCAAAAGGAAATGGATAGACCTTAACTTCAAAGAAATTTGGCGTTATAGGGATTTATTGGTCCTTTTTGTGAAGCGCGATATTATTACTGTTTACAAACAAACGGTATTAGGACCGCTATGGTTTTTTATCCAGCCCTTATTTACATCGGTTATTTTTACATTGATCTTCAATAAGGTTGCTGAGATTGAAACTGGAATCATTCCTGCATTTCTTTTCAACCTAGCCGGAATAACCGCTTGGAATTATTTTAAGATTTGTTTGAACGGTACTGCATCGACTTTTAAAACCAATAAAGGAATATTTGGGAAAGTCTATTTTCCCCGTTTCATCGTTCCGCTTTCAAAAGTGATTTCCAACCTCGTGAAGTTTGGCATCCAGATGTTGATCCTTACCGGATTTTATATCTTCTATAGCTACACCCAATCTGATATGGTAACACCAGACTGGCATTTATTATTGATTCCTGCTTATGTTATTATAATGGCTGTTTACGGTTTAGGATTGGGAATGATCATATCGACCATGACCACAAAATATAGGGATGTTTCCATTCTTTTGGGGTTTGCTATGCAGTTGTTGATGTATCTTTCTGCAGTGCCATATCCCATAAAAGCATTAAAGGAGAAAGTACCGGAGTTTGCCTGGGTGGTCGATTATAACCCATTGGCACATATAATTGAAGGATTCCGCTATGCCCTTTTTCCAACAGATACCCTTCAGTTTAATTGGAATATCTTTGGAAGTATTGCGATACTGGGAATTATCCTGTTCCTGATCGGATTGGTATTGTTTAACCGAACCGAAAAAACATTTATAGACACGGTGTAATGAGTAAAGTGATCCTAAAAGCCGAAAATATTAGCAAGCAATACCGTTTAGGTCTTGTGGGCTTAGGTACCGTACGCCATGACTTAAATAGATTCTGGCATCGTATAAGGGGAAAGGAAGATCCCTATCTTACCATAGGAGCTGTAAACGATCGAAGTGAGAAGGCAACTCAGGAATATGTTTGGGCCCTTCGCGATATTAATTTTGAAGTCAAACAAGGTGAAATTTTAGGGATCATAGGAAAAAACGGTGCCGGAAAGTCTACCCTGTTGAAATTGCTTTCCCAAGTAACAACCCCCACCACAGGTGTTATAAAAAGTCGAGGGCGCATTGCCTCTCTTTTAGAGGTTGGAACTGGATTCCATCCTGAACTCACCGGACGCGAGAATATTTACCTTAATGGAGCAATTTTGGGGATGACGAGGGCCGAAATCAATGCCAAAATCGACGAGATTATAGACTTTTCGGGTTGTGAAATGTATATCGATACTCCGACAAAACGTTACAGCAGCGGAATGACGGTACGTTTGGGATTTGCGGTGGCTGCTCATTTAGAACCTGATATTTTAGTAGTAGATGAGGTGTTGGCTGTAGGAGATGCCGAATTTCAGAAAAAGGCCATTGGTAAGATGCAGGATATCTCAAAAGGCGAAGGGAGAACAGTCCTATTTGTGAGCCACAATATGGGAAGTGTTCAGAGCCTTTGTACACGGGGATTGCTGCTTGAAAATGGTTCCATAGCTTATGAAGGAAAAATTGAAGATGTGGTAAGTACCTATTTATCTACAGGTAAAAAGGAAGTTGGTTTAAGTATAGCTGAAAGAACCGATAGGGAAGGTGGAGAAGTCTTTCGTTTTACAGACTGCAACATATTGGATGAGAGGGAAACCCAGGTATTGGATTTAATTTCCGGTAATAAATATACCTTTAAAATTGGTTTCAAAAGCGAAGAAGACCTAGCTGGGATTCGTTTCAGGGTTCGGATCTACGATGAAAACGGGATCACTCGGATTATCTGCAACAATGGTTTTTCTTCCCAACTACTCAATGTAAAAAAAGATACAGATCGATTCATTCACTGTACCATTCCGCGATTGCCTTTACCCAATGGACGTTACAATGTCCGCCTAACCTGCGCGACGCTTCATAAATTCCTGGATGATTTGGAAGTGGCCATGGAGTTCGATGTTGTGGGTGGGGATTTTTATGGAACGGGAAAACAACAAGTTTCTAGCGAAGGTGTTATGGTAGATCATTCTATTACACTTCACTAAACACGGTAAATATGATCATCAATCACACGTATAAGTTCATTTTTGTTAAGACTCAAAAGACAGCGGGTACCTCTTTGGAGATCGCCTTAAGCGAATTTTGCGGAGATCAAGACGTAATTACACCCATTTCTAAGGAAGATGAAGCCTATCGCATGGAACTCGGATTTCCCGGCCCACGCAATTATACCGTTACCCGTAAAAAAGAATCAGGTTCGATTTTTGGCAAGAAAACAGAAGAAATAGAATTTTATAATCATATTTCTTGTAAGGAAATCAAGAACATGATCCATGACGAAATGTACGATTCGTACTATAAATTTTGCTTCGAACGCAATCCATATGACAAACTCATTTCACTTTATTTTCATCAAGGTGGCGATGAAGTGTATGATTCCATAGAAGATTTCATTTTGAAGGGCGGTTTAAAGATCATTAAGGGTTTTGATCAATATACCATCGATAAGGTGATTGCCGTGGACGATATCTTTCGGTTTGAAGAATTAGGAGAAGCACTGAAGAAGTTGACCGAAAAACTGGGACTGCCAAAGCCCCTGCAAATGCCTCCCAAGAAAACGAAGTCAAGGTTCAGAAAGGATAAGAGACATTATTCCGAAGTTCTTACCGATAAGGAAAAATCTTTGGTCGATACTATTTGGGCTAGGGAAAAAGCATTACTAGGTTATGAATATTGAGATACTCAAGTAAAACAGTGAGTTTTTTAGACAAGATATTCGGTACTAAAAAAACTAAGTCCTCACCTTCCAATACCGAAGGGAATGAGCAGTTTCCTTATGTGATGGTGCATTCGCATGCACGATCGGGAACCCATTTTTTGGAAGCTTTCTTGGCTAAGAATTTCTATCCTAATGTCGATCTCACCGTCAAACCCATTGTTTGGGGGCATTGGTCCAATCGTATCGAAAAACCAGAGGGAAACCCCTATGGTCAACTTTTCGGAAGCCATTCCTTTCCTTCTGTCAAGTTTGGGGCCCAGCGAAAAATTTATATCCGTCGCAATCCTATGGCCGTAGCCTATTCACTTTGGAAGACCCCAAACTTCTACCATAAGGATAAAAGTTTCGAGGATTTCACTACATTCTTGAAGACCCAAATAGATTGGTACGGTAGTCCAGGCAAAGAAGGAAACCCAAATATGTCTGTGGTAGAACATTGGAAAAAGCATGTTGAGGCATGGGAAGAACATGAAAAAAGAGATGCCAATACACTCGTGATTCATTATGAAGATTTGGTCAGTGATCCCTACAAAGTATATCAGGTAATCTGGAAAAAGTTTTTCTCTGAAATGCCAAAATTAAAAGAAGAAGAGATGGATCCTATTGTAACTCCAACGGGCTTACTTCCAAATAAGGCAACCGTAGATAGTTACAAAGATGTATTCACCGAAGAGGATTACCATTATTTTGAAAGTATACTCTAAATCCAGAATCTATGTCATTAAAGTCGTTGGTTGCAAAAATATTAGGGAAGAAGAACAGTAAACGAGTAAAAAAGTTACTGGGATATAATCAAGGGAACGCTGCACAAAAGAAATTTCCGGGTTCAGAAAAGTATTGGGATCAACGATACAAAAAAAACAAAAATTCTGGAGCAGGAAGCTATGGGCGCTTGGCCGAATTTAAAGCCGAAATAATCAACGAATTTGTTCAAAAGAATAGGATAGAAACTATCATCGAATACGGTTCGGGTGATGGGAACCAACTGAAGCTGGCCAATTATCCGAATTATGTTGGTTTCGATGTTTCCGATACAGCTTTGGAATTATGTCGGCAGGAATTTGAAGGGGATACGACCAAAAATTTCTTCCATATGGAAGACCCCGAACAAATAACAAGGCGCGCTCAATTAACCATGTCGCTCGATGTACTTTACCATCTTGTCGAGGATGAAGTTTTCAATGGGTATATGACGCGACTTTTTAATTCCTCGGACCGCTTTGTAATGATCTATTCCAGCAATTATGAGAAAGAAATGGCGGATCATGTAAGGAGTAGAAAGTTTACAGACTGGGTTGATTCCAATATGAATGGTTCATGGAAGTTGAAGGAATTCATAAAAAACAAATTTCCTTTTTCCGAAGATCAACCCGACACTACTTCCATTTCCGATTTTTATATTTACGAAAAACAATAATTCCCATAAGCTAATACATAAAGTGTTAATTTGGGGACTCGATTATTTTTGTGTCAGGTAAAGAACTAAATATTGCCTATGTCGTTGGTTGGTTTCCCATGGTTTCCGAAACCTTTATCGTAAATCAAATTACGTCATTACTAGATCAGGGACATTCAGTAACCATATTTTCCTATCATCCGGGTAATCTGGAAATCATTCACCCGAAAGTGAGTGAGTATGATTTAATGTCGCGCACCACTGTTTTTAGACAGAAACCGAACTCTTATGTGAAAAGACTTTTGTTTGTTTTGGGCTATGCGTTAGGAAACCTCACTAGGATCAA
>JAHQVM010000068.1 GCA_019634365.1 Flavobacteriaceae bacterium
TTCAGCATAAATCATGGACTTTATTTCACCTTCGAACCCATCTGGAGTAAGTATTACGTTTGTAGTGTTTCCAACTATATCTATGGTAATAATGGTATCACAGTTAAACGTACTTCCAGAGATAAGTTTTCCGTTACCTAAATATTCCAAGGCCTGAGCAGTACCATTGAATGACCCACATGGGCTGGTGAATGAAAACAATGACGAGGCGTTTCCTGTTGCGTCAATCTCGTAAAGATCGATATCCCCCGTTGTGTTATTGTTGGTAGAATAAATAACGGTATCGTTATCGTAGTTGTAGGCCAATCCTATCCCGCCACCACCGTCGAACGGAGGTGTTGAAAATGCAGTAGTAGTCATGGTACCCAAATCTAGGGTGTTGATATTTCCATTTCCAAAAGAAACGTATAGCGTTCCGTCATTGGAGAATACAATGGAGTTAGGGTTGGTTGCACCCGTAGAGGAAACAACATCTCCCAATTCTGCACCCAAAATATTGTTCTCTAAGTCATATAGGAATAAGGCTCTATTTCCTGTGGTTGGAGAGACCCCTAACAGGTACACTTGCCCATCGGCAGGATTGAAATCAAAGTGAATACTGTTTCCTATTCCGGTATCTCCGTAAGGATTGTCCACAAGGGTGATGGCGTCAGTCACTGGATCGTAATCGTACCTAGCCAAATTATTTGGTGCACCTTGGAAGCCTGGGACTAGAATGTAAAGACCATCTAAATTGGTAGCAACTCCAGATCCAAATCCTAGGTTCACATTTCCACAATTGTCGCTACTTCCACCATCGATTTCAGAAGCATTTAATGTATACATTCCGTTGGCATCTAACTGTACTGTGATATCTTGACAAACAGCGATAGGGTCTTCAGTATCTTCAACCGTAATGGTGAAGGAGCAAGAAACACTGTTTCCAGCAAGGTCGGTAGCCGTAAAGGTTACTACATTGTCACCTACTGGGAAAGCACTTCCAGAAGGAAGCCCTCCGGTTTGCTCAACGGTATCAAGGTCTCCATCAGGATCTGTAGCGATAGCATTTGGGAAGGTTACCACCGCTTCACACAATCCTGAGGAAGCAGGTGTTACTACATCACTAGGGCATGTAATCATAGGAGGGTTCCCTGTAGCAGGAGTACCGGTAATTACGAAGGTATCTACTGCGAAATCCTCATCTCCAGAATTCACGCGTAATGTAAGTCGTAAATCCAATGTGGTTCCAGATCCAGTAATGGATTTGGAAAAGGCCTGTGCGGCATTGGTAAGTATAGTACCATCACCAAAACCATCGAAGTTGGTGTCTTCGGCAAAGACTTCATTCACTTGATCCCCATTGGCTTCAAAGGCAAGAAGATTTTGGTAACCACCTCCGTCTATTTGGAATTCAACCAAAATAAAATCGGTGCCATCGATATCCCCAGGGGAGTCGAAAAATTCAGCAAATTCACCGCTAAACATCAATGAACTTAGTCCTGTAATATCCAGTCCTGTCCAATCTACGGTAATAGGAATGGTTGCTCCTTCACCATCTAGGTCCATACCAGCCAAAAATCCACCACTAAATCCAGTGTAGGCTTTTAAGTTAGCAGGAACGGCGTCCCCGTTGTAATCATCTACTACGGCCAATCCGAAGTAATCTGAAAAACCATCTGAGAAGAATGCATCGGATGTCGTGAATCCGGCATTGCTGTCAAAGGTTTCGTTAAGTACTTGCCCGAACACTTGGGTTGCAAGGCAAATACACAATAGCGTAATAATTTTTTTCATGTATTTGTAATTAGGAAATAATATCCTACAAATATACTGGATTACCCAGGCGAAACGAAGTGTTTCTCCATTAAATTAATGTGAAGAATCCACCAGTAATTGCGGGTCGATTTTTTAATGAAATGATCCTTTTAACGCGTTTTTAATTGAGCTTATCGGTAAGCTTTTTGAACACCTTTTTTGGGTTCTTTTTCTCGTACAGAACAGCGTAAACGGCGTTTATGATGGGAGTTCGTGCTTTTTTCTTTCCTTTAGCCTGATTGAGTTCATAGGCACTTTTGGCAGCATAATATCCTTCTGCCACCATATTCATTTCCATTTGTGCACTTTTCACGGTATATCCCTTACCAATCATATTCCCAAACATTCTATTTCGGCTAAACGTGGAATACCCGGTTACCAAAAGATCTCCTAGATAGGCAGAGCCATTGATATCCCGTTTCATCTTGTGCACCTTCTTCACATAACGCTTCATCTCACGAATCGCATTACTCATTAAGACACTCTGGAAGTTGTCCCCATAACCCAATCCGTGGGCAATGCCCGCTGCCAAGGCATAGATATTCTTTAGCATAGCAGCGTATTCGGTTCCTATAATATCATCACTCGTTGTACATTTTATGTAGTGGCAGGAAAGATTTTGCGCTACCAATTCGGCTTTTTTCTGATCTGCACAGGCGATGGTGAGATAGGATAGCCTTTCCAGTGCCACCTCCTCGGCATGGCACGGTCCTGTGATTACTCCAATGTCCTTAAAAGGAATATTGTAATGGGTATAGAAATGATCTCCAACAATAAGACTGCTTTCGGGAACGATTCCTTTAATGGCCGAAAAAATCACTTTACCTTCTAAGGATTCAGTGAGTTTTTCCAGCTCCTTTTCCACAAAGGCCGAGGGGATCACGAATATGAGATAATCGGCATAAGCGACCAATTCATTAATGTCGCTGCTCAGTTTCAGTTTGTCAATGTCGAATTCAACCGAACTCAAATAATTAGGATTGTGGTACTGTGTTTTTAGGTGCTCCAATGCTTGTTCATTGCGCATGTACCAACCGATTTCGTCCAAATTTTCGGAGAGCATTTTAACAATGGCAGTAGCCCAACTACCGCCACCAAAGACTGCAAATTTTGTTTTTTGAGCCATGTAGTTTTTTCTTCCTCGTAAAAATACACAATTCTTTTTCCGAACCTCCCAAAATTGGCTTCTTGAAGATGGATTGATCTCTAGCTTAATAAATAATAATCATTAAACACCTAAAAAACAACACTTTATGATTTTGGCACGTTTTTAGATTTCCACTTTATGAACCCAAAAAATCCAGATGTTATGAAAGCACTAAAATTACTTTTCGGATTTACTTTATTGGCAACCCTATTCACTTCGTGTTATACCGAGGTGATCGTGGACGATACAACAACAACGATCGACCCAATTCCGACCGTTACTTTGGAGGAAGTGTTGAATTCGTACGAGTTGTGGTATGTGGATATAAATCGCTCCAACGCGAGCGGCCAAATTCCATTTATGCAAATTGCATTTACGCTTTCATTTAGAAATGGGAACGTAAAAGCAAACAACAATTTGGTGGGCATCGGAGATCAAGGATATGGTTTTGGAATCGATGTGGGATTCTACGACACCTTTGCAGACGAATTGGATGTTTCTCATGATTTGGATGGATTCTATTCCTTCCAGGTGACCCAATTGAACAATCGTGAAATAGAATTGTACTATCCGCAATTGAACGTGAGTTATATTCTGGTAGGTTATCAGAGAAGTACGTTCGATTACGATCTGCTGTTCTATGACAATATTCATTATTTCATGCAGGAATATGTGGCTTGGGAAAAAGTGTACACAAGCCCTTACGGAGATCCCAATGAGTTCGACTACGAAAACTTCCTTCAGTTTTTACCTGGGGGTGGAGATGGGAATTTCCAGAGTTCGCAGGATCCCAATGGTACCAATATATACGACTTGTACTGGGATTATACGGGGGTATTCAACATCGATGATGTTACGGGAGACCTCTATTCAAAATATTTAACACTAGATTATGATTATCTGGGCAATGAATATTTTGTTCTAGACGTTATTGATGATAGAACGGTTGAATTGTTCCATGAGCCATCTGGCACGCTGTATCGATTTAAAGGGAAAGGATACATTCAATACAAATTCAATGGAAGAGGAAAAATGCGATTATCTAAAAAGGATATTGCCGAGCAGTCCAAGAAGATCAGCATTTTCTAAGATATAAAGACTTTTGGTTGGTTATTTAGTTGAAACCGCCTGACTCATTAACTTCGAGTTGGGCGGTTTCTTATTTGTAGAAATTCATTTCGTCCAAATAAGTCCAAACGTGGTAGGGAAGTAAAGGCCGGATGTTTTTACCCTCCTGAATACCCTTGCGGATAAAGGTGGAAGAAATTTCCATAACTGGGGCATCAATGCGGGTAATTTTCTTATGACCCACAAACTGATGCACTACCGATCCAGCAGAAATTCTTGGATATACGTAAATGGAATACTGATCCAGAATCACCTCGTAGTTCTTCCACTTATGAAAACTTTTTAGGTTGTCCTCACCCATAATTAAACAGAATTCATGCTGCGGATAGGTTTCATCGAGAACCGCCAGAGTGTGAACCGTATAATTGGGTTGCGGCAAATCGAATTCTACCTTACTGGCTTTAATTTTAGGGTAATCTTCCAAGGCAATCTCTACCATCACTAATCTGTGATGGTTATCTAGTAGGGTCTTTTTCTTTTTGTGAGGGTTATGTGGGGTAACCACCATCCAAACCTCATCCAAATCCCCATACTCTACCATGTGATTGGCAATAGCCAGGTGACCCACATGAATAGGATTGAAGGTTCCGAAATACAGCCCTATCTTTTTCGATTTTGCCATTATTCTTCTTCCGAACTGATGGTTTTATGGATGTGTCGTTCGACCAAATTCTCTGCTTCTGCCAAGGCGTTTTCCAAAATGTCGTTTTCGATAATGAAATCGAATTGCGGTGCAGTAGCCATTTCTACTGAAGCTTTAGCGATGCGCATGTTGATCTTTTCTTCACTTTCTGTTTTACGCTTTTTCAGGCGGATTTTAAGCTCTTCCACACTGGGAGGGCGTACAAACACTGCAAGGGTCTCTTCCGGGAATTTTCGTTTTATCCGAAGTCCTCCCACCACATCAATATCGAAAATCACGTTTTTACCCATGGCCCAAATTCGTTCTACTTCGGTTTTAAGGGTACCGTAGAAATTATCTCGGTATACCTCTTCCCATTCTAAAAAATCACCTTGTTTCATGTGCTTTTTGAATTGTTCCAAACTGATAAAATAGTAATCGATTCCATCCTTTTCATCACCCCTGGGTGCTCGGGAAGTTGCAGAGATTGAAAACTCGAGGTTTAAATTTTCTTGTTCCAGTAAGTGCCGGACAATCGTGGTCTTTCCACTTCCAGAAGGGGCCGAAAATACAATTAACTTTCCTCCCTTCATTACAAAACGTTTAGGGCTTGTTCCTTTATTTTTTCAAGCTCGTCCTTCATTTGAACGACCAATTGTTGCATAGGGGCAAAATTTGCTTTGGAGCCAATCGTATTGATTTCTCGACCTATTTCCTGTGAGATAAACCCTAATTTCTTTCCATTGGAGTCCCGGGTAGACAAGGACTCTGTAAAGTATTCCAAGTGATTTTTCAGGCGGACCTTTTCTTCGGTGATATCATATTTTTCCAAATAATAGATCAATTCCTGCTCGAAACGATTCTCATCCACTTCTTCTTTCAAATCGGAAACTGCTCTGCGAAGACGTTCTTTCACGGCGTCCACTCGCTGTGGGTCCATTTCGATTACTTGTTCCAGAAGGCTTGCAATGTTTGTTATTCGTTTTTCGAAATCCTTTTTTAATGCAGCACCTTCGGAGCTTCTGTAGCTGTTGATTTCTTTTAAAGCTTCGGTTACAGCATTCAGAATCTGGTTAAATTCATCGGCGTTGATCTCTTCCCGTTGTGTTTTGAGTGCATCGGGCATACGCACCGCCATTTTAAGCAATTCAATCGCGTCTCCTTCAACTACATTGGACAATTGGGAAATATATTCGTTCACCACGGCTTCGTTTACCTTGGTATTGGTTTCTTCTCCGGTGATCTCAACAAAAAGGTTGAAGTCCACCTTCCCTCGCACCAATGAAGAAGCAATCCTGTTACGGATCTCCAGTTCCTTTTCACGATATGCACCGGGAACCCTAGCGTTCATATCGAGGTTTTTACTGTTCAGGGATTTTATCTCAACCGTTATTTTCTTGTTGGCCAATTGGATTATACATTTTCCATAGCCGGTCATGGATTGAATCATACTTCAATTTTAACTGGAGCAAAGGTACGCAATTCAAGTTTCTGAAATGCCTCCGTGGTTCTTAGGGTTCCCCAGCTTGTCAAAATGCGTATTTAGATAGCGTTCTGTAGCTACAAATGCTAGAAGTATTAATAGTGTATTGCCTAAAACGGTTCCCAAAAAGTTATAGGAAGGAAACAAAAAATACAAAGTGACGGGGATAAGGAAACTGTACCATGCATACCGGACCGAAGTATTGATGGAATAGGTATTCGCTGCCTTCCATACACTTTCGTTGCGCATTGACCGTGTTGTCCTATACCCGTAATACCAATTGATTTTCTTAGGGGGAAACCTTTTGAATACCAAAAAAAGGAGAAGGATGAAGACACAATAGCCTACACCCATTAACAACTGATGCTCTGCACTCATACTACGTTAGTCTAACTCCCGAACCCAAATGTTACGGTAGCTAACTCCGCTCATGTCCTTATGGTCTTGCAATTTGATAGGGCCTTTGCCATGCGGATCGTTTTTGGGCCAACCAATGTATTCTGTAGTCCCTTGAATTTCGAAATGATCCTGCACCAACACTCCATTATGCAGCACCGTAATGGTTCCAGATTTGGTTTTATTGCCTTCGGCATCGAATTCTGGAGCATGGAAAATGATATCATAGGTATTCCATTCCCCTGTGGGAACCAAGGCCTGAACCAAGGGTGGTGATTGCTTGTAAATAGAAGCGGCCTGACCATTAATGTAGGTAGGGTTGTCATTATTGTCCAACACTTGAACTTCATACAGCCCTTGCAGGAAAACACCACTGTTGCTGCGGGCCTGATTTTCGGCTGTATTATCTGGGTTACTTCTCCATTCTACATGCAATTGTACACTTCCGAAGTTTCGTTTCGTTTGAATATCTCCCGTTTTGTCCTTTACGGTCATGCTACCATCATCATTAACCACCCATTGAACGGGGCCGCCACCTTCAGTAGCGATCCATTCATCCGTATTGGTCCCATCAAATAGAACAATGGCATCACTTGGTGCTCCATTTTGCCCCGTGGGATTCACAATATCCCTAGCAGGCTCCCAAAATTCGGTTTCTTCGGGGTTGGTGGGTTCTGTCTGGGTTACTTCTTCTTTTTCAGATTCCTTTTCCATAGATTCCTCGGTTTTACTTTCCTGTGTCTGTCCGCAAGAGATTAGAAAAATGGTGAATAACGGAAGTAGCGCGTATTTTTTCATATTGATACTTTAAAGTCCTAGTATTTTCTTTAGTTTTTCCTTGTCGATTTCCTCGCCAGCGAAATCATCGAAACGCTTCTGGGTGGCTTCGATAATATGGTTGGCAATGAAAGGGGCGCCTTCCCGGGCGCCTTGTTCAGGGCTTTTTATACAGCATTCCCACTCCATCACAGCCCAAACATCGCAACCGTATTCGGTTAGTTTTCCAAAAATGGTCTTGAAATCGATCTGGCCGTCACCAGGCGAACGGTATCTTCCCGCACGATCGCGCCAGTCGCTATACCCTCCAAAAGCACCTCGTTTACCGTCGGGTTTAAATTCACTGTCCTTCACGTGAAAAGCCTTGATAAATTCATGATAATGGTCTATGTATTCAATATAGTCCAATTGCTGCAAAACAAAATGACTGGGATCGTAAAGAATGTTAACCGCTTTGTGGTTATTGGTAGCCTTGAGGAAGCGCTCAAAAGTTACGCCATCGTGCAAATCTTCTCCTGGATGTATCTCGTAACAAACGGCCACGCCATTGTCTTCAAATTCATTGAGAAGTGGGAGCCATCTGTTGGCCAATTCTTCGAAGCCCATTTCAACCAATCCGTCGGGGCGTTGGGGCCAAGGATGCCAGGTATGCCACAATAAAGCTCCGCTAAATGTTGCATGCGCCTTCAATCCTAAGTAATTGCTGGCTTTTGCAGCACTCAATAGTTGTTTGCGCGCCCATTCGGTTCGCTTTTTAGGGTTGTTTTTACAATCGTCTGGGGCGAAATTGTCGAACATAAGGTCATAGGCTGGGTGCACCGCAACCAGTTGTCCTTGTAAATGGGTGGAAAGCTCCGTAATTTCCAGCCCATAGTCGTTTATTTTTCCTTTCAGTTCGTCGCAATAGGTTTTACTCTCGCCCGCCTTTTCCAGATCGATGAGTCGAGTTTCCCAAGTGGGGATCTGTATTCCCTTATACCCCAAATCTGCTGCCCATTGACATAGTCCATCCAAGGAATTGAAGGGAGCTTTATCGTCCATAAACTGGGCCAAGAATACTGCCGGCCCTTTGATTGTCTTCATGTGTTTTGTTTATAGTTTTTTCCAAACATTACCTTCGCTGTGACTGGCTACAGCGGTTTCAATAAAATGCATGCCGCGCACACCATCTGTCATTCCTGGGAATTCTGCTGGATGATACGTTTCCCCGCGAACCGCCTTTGCCATACCCTTGTAAATATTCCCCATGGCATCAAAGATACCTTCGGGGTGACCTGGCGGTAGTTTGGTACCATCCAAGGAGAGTTCGTTGTTATAGGAATGACCTGGTTTTAGTACTCTAAGAGGTTGCCCATCTTCCAAAAGATATAGGTAGTTAGGGTTTTCCTGTTCCCATCGCAATCCAGCCTTGGTACCATATATGGCTACTGTAAAATTGTTTTCCTCGCCCGTGGCGATCTGACTGGCACATAAAACTCCTTTTGCATTGGTATCGAAACGAAGCAAAACAGTTCCGTCTATATCCATTTGGTTGTCTTCGTACAGGTGGTTGAGGTCGGCCAAAATAGAAGTTACCTCCATACCCGATACATATTCCAACATTTGATAGGCATGTACTCCAATATCCCCAATACAGCAACTAATCCCCGACTTTTCAGGGTCCAATCGCCACGTAGTCTTTCTTTTTTCTTTGTCGTGAATAATAGGATTAATCCATCCTTGGTAATATTGGGCATCTACTTTTTGAATGTCCCCAATAACACCATCGGCAATCATTTGCTTCATTTGGCGCACCATGGGATAACCTGTGTAAGTATGGGTTAAGGCAAATTGTGCTCCGCTTTTTTTCTGAATTTCAGACAGTGCAACCGCTTCGGCATAGGTCATCGTCATCGGTTTTTCGCAAATGACATTAAAACCGGCTTCCAGCAATTGTTTTGCCATAGGGAAATGCAGGAAGTTGGGCGTTAATACCGATACCACCTGAATGCGCTCGGACTCTGGAAGTTTTAATTCCTCTGCGATCATGTCGTCGATTCCCCGGTAAATCCTATCGGTAGGGATTCCCAATTCTTGGGCAAATTCAATGCTTTTTGAAAGCTCGGGATTAAATGCTCCTCCAGTGAGTTGGTAGGCATCGAACATACTGGCAGCTACACGGTGTAAAATACCGATTAAGCTATCGCCACCGCCTCCGAGAACACCCCATTTTATTTTTTTACTCATGTTATTCTGTAACTTCTATTTTTTCGTTTTTAAATGTGATCAGAAATAGTACAAATACTACACCAGCGAATATCGCGGGAAATGTCCAAATAGATTGCCAAGCGTGCCCACCTTCAGTTAACAGATTTGAGTCGGTTATATAGCCAGCCAAACGGAATCCAATAAGCATTCCTAATCCATAGGTCGCCAAGGTAATAAGTCCTTGAGCCGAACTTTTAAATTTTTCCCCAGCCTTGTAGTCAGTATATATCTGTCCAGAAACGAAGAAGAAATCATAACAAACTCCGTGTAGAATAATACCAAAAATGAGCATCCATGCTCCTTCTCCAGCATCTCCATAGGCGAAGAGTAAGTAACGAACGACCCAAGCCAACATTCCAACCAAAAGTGTCATTTTAATACCGTATCGTTTTAGGAATAGTGGCAGTAATATCATAAAAACTACTTCAGACATTTGTCCATAGGTCATTTTCCCTGCAGCCTTTTCCATTCCAATTTCATTAAGAAATTGATTAGCGTGTTGGTAATAAAATGCCAATGGAATACAGATTAAAATTGAGGCGATAAAAAAGACCAAATACCTTTTGTCTTTTAACATTGCTATAGCATCCAACCCAAGAATATCGCGAACACTTATCTTTTCACTTCTATCTGCTGTAGGAGGAGTGTTTGGTAAAGTGAAGCTGAATATCCCTAATAAGGCAGCGGCACCAGCCGCCATCATAAATGTGTTTTGAAGGGTATTTTCGGCCTCCCATGATAGATAGGCAATTACCAAACCGGCAACAATCCAACCCGCTGTTCCAAAAACACGAATCCAAGCAAATACCTTGTTATCTGTAAGTTGTCTAAACGCCACAGAATTAACTAGTGCCAAGGTAGGCATGTACAAGATCATATAAATTAAAATATAGGGATAAAAGGCATCAAAATTAGAAGAGGTGGCAGCCATGTATAATAGTCCAGCTCCTATCAAATGAAGGATACCCAATATTTTCTGAGCTGCGAAATATCTGTCAGCGATCAATCCAATAATGAAGGGTGCAACGATAGCACCAATAGATTGGGTTTCATAGGCCATGGCCATTTGTCCGCCTGTAGCACTAAACGATTTTGCCAAAAAAGTTCCCATAGTAACGAACCAAGCCCCCCAGATAAAGAACTCGAGGAACATCATGATAGATAATTGAGTAAATGTCTTTGCCTTCATAAATAATTACTTTTGGTTAGCATATACTTTTTCGATCAAGGCCTTGGTGGCAAGAATTCCAGCAGGCTCTTCCATATCTTCTCCTTCAAATTCTACACCTATATATCCTTCGTAACCAGCAGTTTTTACAATCTCGATCATTCTGTAATAGTCGATCTTGGTTTCGTTTCCTTCAGCATCAAAACCATACGATTTAGCACTCACGGCCTTGGCTGCGGGCATCAACAGTTCAATCCCCTGATAATAGTCTGGATATTCTTCCACGCATTTGCCCCATCGTTCTCCATTTTCACGTTTTACGCACCAGTTTCCGAAATCAGGCAGCGTTCCACAATTTTCCATGTTCACCCCATTAATGGCTTGCATGAGCAGCGGTGCATCCGAAGAAAGCCAGCCGTGGTTTTCACAAAGTACATTGATGTTTTTGGTAGCTGCATATTCCGACAGTTTTTTTAACCCATCCTGAACGGTATCGATCCAAACATCGGGGTCATTGGTTCCGAAGGTATTTACACGGATGGCATGCCCTCCCATTTTAGCGGTAGCATCTACCCATTTTTTGTGCTTTTCGACAGCTTCATCCCTTTTTTTCGGGTCTGGATCTGCTAGGTCACCTTCGTGATCCACCATCACCAAAACCGTTTTTATACCGTGGGCTTCATTCACTGCCATCATGGAATCCACAACGGCTTCGAACCCCATGGTTTCGATTTGCTTTTCATATAACTGTGTAACATATTCAACGGCATCAAAACCCAAAGCCTTGGCATCGGCCGCAAAGGCAAATGGGTCGGCACCTTCGGCTTCATATTTCCTGTGCAATGACCACTGCGCTAGGGAAAGTTTTGGCATCACTTCTGTTTTTTCCACTTCAGTTTCATTTTCGGTTGGCGTCTGAGCAGTTTCTTTTGATTCTTCGCTAGTATTCTTGCAGGAAAACACAAGACTCAGCAGTAGGGATAATACTATAAAACGCTTCATGTAATTGGAGTTTGAATTTTTTGGTTATGGTTTGAAAATAATAGTGTTCTAAGTTAGGCTTTTTTTGAAAGTAATATAAAGGATCGGAGATTGTATTGTGATATTCGCACCCGAAAACGTTTTCGGTTACGGATAATATTCTTTTAGCATTCCTTTTTTGTATAATCCGAAAAAATACAGGAAATTAGACCAACTTCTTTTGAAATTTACAAGGCTGCACACCATACGATGCATCCGGGTATTTTTTTGGTAGCAAACAAATTAAAAAACGAACTATTTTGAATACAAAAGCAAACCCTGAAGAACTCTACGATGCGATCGTAGTAGGCTCTGGAATAAGTGGTGGATGGGCCGCCAAAGAACTCTGTGAAAACGGAATGAAAACTTTGGTGCTGGAACGTGGTAGAATGATCGAACACGTTAAGGATTATCACACCATGAACATGGATCCATGGGATTTTCCCTACAAAGGGAATCTACCCCTTAAAGAGCAACAAAAACAGATGAAGCAAGCCCGTACTGGTTATACTACGGACGAAGGGCATCGGCATTTCTTTGTTAACGATCTAAAACACCCTTACAATGAGGTGAAGCGTTTCGATTGGATTCGTGGGTATCATGTAGGAGGGAGATCCATTATGTGGGGACGTCAAAGCTACCGTCTTAGTGATATTGATTTTGAAGCCAATAAAAAAGAAGGTGTTGCCGTGGATTGGCCCGTCCGCTACGAAGACATCTCTCCTTGGTATGATAAAGTAGAGGAGTTCATCGGTGTTAGTGGCGAGAATTTAGGCTTGGAACAACTCCCCGATGGAAAGTTCTGTCCCCCTATGGAATTGAATTGTGCAGAAGAAGATTTAAAAGGAAAGATCGCCAGCAATTATGACGATGGCAGATTGTTGACTATTGGGCGCGCAGCGCATATTACGGGAACCAAAGCTTACAAAGGTTTAGGTAGAACGGCATGCCAATTTAGAAATCGATGTATGAGAGGATGTCCTTTCGGAGGATATTTTAGTAGTAACTCATCTACTTTGCCAACCGCAGATGAAACAGGAAATCTTACGCTACGACCCAATTCCATCGTAAGCCAAATCATCTATAATCCGGAAACGGGTAAAGCGGATGGAGTTGAGATTATCGATGCCGAATCCAAAGATAAAATAGTATATAAGTCGAAGGTGGTATTCCTTTGTGCCTCGGCCATTGCCAGTGCCGCCATTCTTCTTAACTCAAAAAGTGAGCGCTACCCCAACGGAATGGGGAACGATTCTGGGGAACTAGGACATAATATTATGGATCATCATTTTAAAGCCGGCGCTTTTGCGAAAGTCCCTGGCTTTGAAGACAAGCATTATAAAGGACGTCGTCCCAACGGAATATACATTCCTCGTTTCAGGAATGTAGGAGGCGTTACCGATCAAAAGACCTTTAAACGTGGCTATGGCTATCAAGGTGGTGCCAGTAGAAGCAATTACAATGAAGTGGTTGCCGAATTGGCGTACGGTGAACCACTGAAAGAGGCGATTACGGAACCCGGTGGATGGCGTATGCTATTGATGGGATTTGGAGAATGCTTGCCCTATCATGAAAACAAAATGACGCTTGATTATGATAATTTGGACGAGTGGGGATTACCTACGGTAACCTTCGACGCCGAATGGAAAGAGAATGAATACGAAATGCGCAAGGACATGGTGAAGCAGGCCATGGACATGCTTGAAAAAGCGGGATATGACGAGGTGGAACCATGGGACGATCCGGGTGCTCCTGGATTGGGAATCCATGAAATGGGAACCGCTCGTATGGGTCGAGACCCTAAAACTTCAGTATTGAACGGGAATAATCAAATTCATACAGTGCCCAATGTATATGTTACCGATGGAGCATTTATGACTTCAGCGAGTTGTGTAAATCCTTCGTTAACCTATATGGCATTTTCGGCCAGGGCAGCCAATCACGCGGCCCAACAAATTAAAAATGATGCGTAATGAATAGAAGACAGTTACTTAAGAATTTAGGATATGGTAGTGGAGCCTTAGTGCTTACACCCACCATCATGAGTCTATTACAAAGTTGTAATAATGAACCGGAATTCATCCCTGTGTTCTTATCAAAAGGAGAAGGGCATGCATTGCGCGAGATCGTTACACTAATCATTCCCAATAGCGATGCCATTCCTGGAGCGCGTGAAGTAGGAGTACACACGTTTATCGATGCTTTCTACAACGATGTTCTAGAACCCGAAGACCAAGAAATGGTGAAGGTTGGATTCACCTTATTGGGAGACCAATTCAGAAGTACTTTTACCAAAGAATTGGAAGAAGGAAAACCGGAGGAGTTCGATCAATTACTTGCTAAGTATCTAAAAACAGATAAAGAAACCCAAAAAGGATACAACCAGAAAATGGGCGAGTTCTATCAAGGGTTCCAAGACGATAAAACCCTAACACCCGATCCCGATGCGGGAATGTTTTCGCTTCTGGCCAATCTGCGAGGAATGACTATGTGGGCGTGGAAAGAAAGTGAGGAAATAGGGAAGAATGTATTGTGGTACGACCCAGTTCCAGGAAAGCAAATAGGTTGTATACCTTTAAGTGAGGCTGGAAACGGTAAAGCTATGGCACTATAGATTAAAACACATGAAAAGACGTGATTTTATACAAAAGGGAGCTCTAACGGGTTCCCTTTTGTCATTAGGAGGAACCTCCTTGGTATCAGGAATGGAAATAACACCAACTGTATCCAAACACAACTTTAATTTAAAATATGCACCCCACGACCGCATGTTCAAGGCCCATGCTGGTGATGATATTTTAAGTCAGTTGGATTTTATGGCAGATCAGGGCTTTACCGCCTTTGAGGACAATGAAATGCGGAATCGCCCTTTAGAACAGCAAAAAGCGATGGCGAAATTGATGGAAAAGAGGGGTTTGCAAATGGGGGTTTTCGTTGCCCATAAGATTTATTGGAAGGAACCCAATTTGGCCAGTGGAAAAGAAGATGGGCGCGAAGCGTTTTTGAATGATATCCGAAATTCAGTAGAAGTGGCAAAACGGGTAAATGCCACATGGATGACCGTGGTGCCGGGACATGTCGATCTGCACTTACACCCCGATTATCAGACGGCCAATGTCATTGAAACCCTGAAGCAGGCCAGTGCCATTTTGGAACCCCACGGATTGGTCATGGTGTTGGAGCCCCTCAACTTTAGGGATCATCCCGGACTATTTTTGGCAGAATCGCCGCACGCCTTTCAAATATGTCAAGCAGTGAATAGTCCCTCCTGCAAAATCCTGTTCGATATCTATCATCAGCAAATCCAAGAAGGGAATCTTTTACCCAATATTGAGGCTTGTTGGAATGAGATCGCCTATTTTCAGATTGGGGACAATCCTGGGCGCAATGAGCCTACTACGGGCGAAATTAATTATCGCAATGTGTTCAAATACATCCATGATCGCGATTACAAGGGTATTCTAGGGATGGAACATGGGAATTCCTTCGAAGGAAAAGAAGGAGAACTTCGGGTTATTGAGGCTTACAAAAAAGTCGACAATTTTATGTAAACCATCGACTTTCATTATTCAATATGGGTTGGATTACTCCACAATAAACTTTCCACGCATTAAGCCAACATGGCCTGGGAAACTGCAGATGTAATCATATGTACCTGCCTCTGGGGCATCGAAGGTAACAGAAGTGGATTGTCCACCACCTACCATTTTGGTATGTGCTATAACGTCGGCTCCATCGTTGGGAATCCAGTCTTTAGGTTCTCCGGCATTGGCTGCTTCCGCCCCAAAAGCATTCAGGTCTACCCCGGGTTTCAATAGCACAAAATTGTGCCCCATCACCTTGATATCCATTTTCCCAGTATGGCGGAAGTTCAAGGTCACTTTTTGACCCGCTTTTACCTTGATCTCTTTTTTGTCGAATTGCATTAAGTCATTACCACTTAGGGCAACTGTGACGGAATTGGAATCTGCCTTCTTGGTTTCCTTTTTAGTACCTATTTTAACTGATTCTTTTTCTTCTTCTTTCTTTTTATCGCCTCCGCAACTAACTATCAATAAAGAAAGTACGACAAGGCTGATGAGCTGAATTCGTTTCATGGGAATGAATTTACTGTTGGTTTAAAAATTGAAGCACGCGCTCTTCACTGTAATAAAGGGAAGGGGTTTTATGAAACCCAACGTGCCCGCCAAATTTTGGAGTCTCAAGATAGATGTTTTTTTGCTTTTCTGAAAGGGCAAAGGGATAACACTTTTCAGAAAGAAAACTATCATTCAGGGCGTTCAGGATAAGCACGGGGACTGATACTCTGGGAAGGAATTGTAGGCTGCTATTCTTTTCGTAATAATCTTCTGCATCCCGAAACCCATGTGCGGGAGCAGTGTAGAAATCGTCAAAATCCTTTAGGGTTCGAATTTTATTCAATTCGGAGGGCGTGATACGATCCGGGAAGCGCCTCATTTTAGATCGGCATTTCTTTTTAAGGTGATTCAGAAAAGTGGTTCGATATACCCAATTTTGGCGTTCGTTAAGGCGTTTTAAAGATCCCTTTAAGCTCAACGGGGCGGAAATGGCGACCCCTTTTGTAACCTCACTGGGAATCGATTCCCGTTCCCCCAAATATTTCAACAGAAGATTTCCGCCAAGACTAAAACCCACCAAGGCAATCTCGTTATAACGGTTTTTCTGGAGAATGTATTGAATTACGGCGTCTAAATCATCGGTTTTCCCTGCATTGTAGGATTGGTAGGAAAGATTGTCTTCCCCACTACATCCCCGATAGTTAACCGCGCACGCATCCCAACCATGGGCATTGGCATATTTGGCCTGACCTTTCATATAGGTGCGCTGGGCATTCCCTTCCAAACCATGAAGTAAGATGACTAAGCACGATGTTCTGTTTTGGGCAAAAGAGAAATCCAGATCCAGAAAATCCTGGTCCGGAAGCATCATGCGTTCCCGTTCTTGGAGAACTTTTGGGGAAGGGCGCAATTTTGCCGAATAAATGGTTGAAAAATGCATTCCACGAAATAGACCCTTTGCGCGATACGAAGTAGGAACCTTTGGCATTAATATAAAATATGGTCTTTGGGCTGAATGGATTCTGGGAGATCGGTTTCATCCAACATGTCCCTTAAGTCAATTTCAATAGTGCGGCAAAGTGCCGTCATTGGCACGTCATTAATTCGCCCTTCGAAGGGATCTTCACTGTTGTCGCCTATAGAGTCCATGGTACTGAAAATCCAGGAAATAAGTACCGAAAAAGGAATCATGAGAAAAAGGTACCATTCCCGCATCGCCGGCCCTACATCAAGGAGGTCTTTTTCAAAGACATCCAATAAACCAAAGGGCAACAATAATATGAAAATGGTCGTAAACAACCAGGCAAAGTATCCATATTGCCTTGGGAAAGGAGTGTTCTTTATGCGTTCGCATTTGCCTTGCAAATTGTAGAATTCTTCCAAAACCGATTGCAACTGATCTTCTTGAAATCCATCGATAACACCTTTCATTCTCAACTCGGTTACGGCCAAAGCCTGATTTTTAACCAAGTGAGTAGCGGGGTTAACTCTCTTCTTTAAGTCTTCAAATTCTTCGGGGTCTACAAAGTTCGCCGCTTCATTGCATGACGGATTTCTTTCTCCATGCCGATCGAACAATCGTTCGACGCTTCTGCTTCCTTTTATGGCCCATGATTTGGGTTGGCGCAATTGCACCCTGAGGGAATTCAACCAAGCAATATGTCGGTAAATGAGTTCCTTTTGCACCTTTTTGTTAAAAGTCTCATCATCGCTCTGTACAAAGCTGAGAACTTCAATGCCCCAGGTGCGGCTATAATTTACGATGCCTCCCCAGATTTTCCGGCCTTCCCAAAACCGATCATAGCTTTGGCTGTTCTTGAACCCTATGTAAAAGGCAACCGCGATTCCGATCACACTTAAGGGTTGGAATGGAATGTCTAAAAAATGCCATTCAAAAAAGTGGTAGATACAGAATATGGCACCGGCATAAAGGGTATAAAAAATAACCCGTTTCCAGGCATACCTGACAATGAGGCCCCAGCCTACATTTCTTTTTACATACATACGCTCGAATTGGTATTTTAAAGATAAGGGGAAATACAAAAACCATAAAATTTTATTAAAACGTTTTTTTGAAACGTACGTTTCAGTATATTTGTGCCACAATAGATTCGTAATAATGCCAAGAAGCGAAGATTTTAATAGGGACGAGGTGCTGGACAGGGCCAAGGAAGTTTTCTGGATGAAGGGATACAACGGGACATCTATGCAGGATTTGGTGGACGCCATGGGGCTGAACCGAAGTAGTATCTATAATTCGTTTGGCAATAAAAAGGAACTTTTTAAGCAAAGCTTGGAGAAATACCAAGCGGAGAGCGGTGGGTTGTTCGACCGTGTTCAGGATAAGAACCGCAATGCTTTGGAATCTGTTGGATTGGCATTTCTTTATTTATTGGAGGACATGTTGAACGACGAAGAAGACAAAGGATGTATGATTATTAATTGTACTACCGAAATGGGGAATCAGGATGCAGGGCTTCGGCAAATGTTAGTTGCCAATCAGGAGAATTTGCATGGTATTTTTAAGGGACTTGTAGAAGATGGCCAGAAAGATGGGTCTATTAGAAAGGACGAAAGCAGTACAGCCCTAGCACATTATTTGGTGAGTGCCTTCCAAGGGTTTCGGTTTACGGGCATGGGCATGCGTGATCCTAAGGTACTGAAAGGTATTATTCAGAATGTATTGAAATCTATAGCATAAAATTTTTTTAACCTTTTTTGGAACGAACGTTTCAATATAAAATTAGATAAACATGGGAAAATTTGAAAACAAAACAGTAGTTGTAACTGGGGGTAATTCTGGAATAGGATTAGCCGCCGTGAAAGGATTTTTACGAGAAGGAGCCAATGTGGTTTTTTCGGGAAGACGTCAGGAAGCCTTGGATGAGGTGTCGGAAGGATTGGATGGTAATTTTAAAGCAGTTTTGGCCAATCAGGCTAATCCGGCAGATAATAAAAAATTGATCGACACAGCGGTTGAGACCTTTGGTAAGATTGATGTGATCTTCGCCAATGCCGGTGTTGCCCAGTTTGCTCCTGCCGATCAGATTAATGAGGATTTCTTCGACAACCAATTCAATATCAACATTAAGGGGCCTGCTTTTTTGGTGAAAGAGGCCATCCCTAATTTGAACGAAGGGGGTAACATTATTTTTAATACGTCCATCGTGCATCAGAAAGGGTTTGAAGGCGCCGGGGTCTACAGTGCAACCAAAGGAGCCCTTCGTGCCTATGCTAGGGTGTTAACTAGTGAATTGGCACCCAGGAACATAAGGGTAAACTCCATTGCCCCAGGTCCTATTGGAACGCCTATTTACAATAAAATGGACGGAATGACACAGGAACAGGTTCAAGAAATGGGAACTGCTTTTGCAGCCAATGTACCTTTAAAGCGCTTTGGGGAATCTGAAGAAGTTGCAGAGGGCGTGCTGTTCTTGGCAAGTGATGAAGCCAGTTACGTTAATGGAATCGAATTGGAAATCGATGGTGGAATGAGTCAGATTTAATCCTGGCAGTACACTAAAACATAAAATCTTCCTGTCTTGGGAAGATTTTTTTGTTTATTAAGATACCGATTGGTATCTTTGCTAGGTGAGAAACCCAGAGACTACAAAAAGTACCATTATCAAAGAGAGCGCAGATCTCTTTAATACCCAAGGTTATAAAGCCACTTCCATTAGTGATATTACCAAGGCAACGGGTTTAACAAAAGGCGCTATTTACCGCCATTTCGAGAATAAAAGTGATCTAGAGCAAGAGGCCCTGCGCAGTATGGGGAAGCTTATGTTTACCGAATTGGGACAATCCATTCGAGAAGCCAATACCTTCCAAATGAAGATGGAGGCTATATTTTCGTTTTTCGAAAAGTATATGGAAACCCCCTTGTACAAAGGAGGTTGCCCACTTATGAATGCGGCGGTTGAGGCGGACGACACCAATACGCCACTAAGGCAACAGGCGTACAATATGTTGGCACAGTTGAAGGCATCGGTTGCTAAATTATTGACTAATGGGATTAAGAATGGACAGGTGAAACCGGATCTTGATACTTCATTATACAGCACGATTATTATCGCCACCCTGGAAGGCGGTATTATGATGAGTAAACTGGAAAGAAACAAGGAAGCTATACATGCTTCTATACTACATTTAAGGAAAATCGTGGCGGATATTTCCGTATAGCTATTTTTTTAATTAAAACGATACCGATTGGTATCTAAAGAAGATGAAACAACTAATCACCCAATCCGTAGGCGCGTTTATCAATGTTACGGCCGTTTTATTTCCAAAGTGGAATGCCGACTTTTCCTTTAATTTGTTGTGCAAGGTAAAGCGGGTAGGTATTTCGGAAAAGGGAAAAGAGTTTTTTGGTAGAGCAGAACAAACCTTTATGGATATTGATGGACACTCTGCTGTGCTCCATAAATGGGGTACTGGCCCGCGGTCTGTGCTGTTCATGCATGGATGGTTGAGCAATTCTCAACGCTGGCGAAATTTTGTGGCCCATTTAGACCTTAAAGAATATTCCGTTTATGCCATCGATGCCCCGGGACATGGGATGGCCGAAGGGAAATTCCTCAATCTGGAAGTCTACCGTCAAGCCTTGCAAGAAGCCCTTCAGTATACGGGTTCCATAGACACCTTGGTGTGTCATTCATTAGGAAGTTTGGCCACCGCTTATGCCCATTTGGAAGCCAAGGAACTTCCTATAAAAAAGTATGTTATCACCGGCGCTCCTTCTGGAATGGATGCTATCTTTGTATACTTCGAAAACACCTTGGGCCTTTCCAAAAAAGCGTTGGGTAATTTGGAGGGAAAGATTAATAGTATTTTAAAACTACCGCACCGGCAAGTCTCGATGAAGCATTTTTTTGAGCAGGTTAGTGAACCTTTGTTGGTCATTCATGAGAGAACCGACAGGATTACACCCTATCGGGCCATTGAAAATGCATTGAATGGTAATACAGATATAGATACTTATATAACCGAGGGGAATGACCACAATCTTAAAACCCCGGATGTGATTGAAAAAGTGATAACCTTTATAAAAAATTAATACATGTACTTCAAGGAATTTGATATACGATGGAGCGATCTCGATGCCAACCGGCATTTGGCCAATAGTGCCTACATCAACTTTATGAGTCATACCCGTATGGGGTTTTTAATTTCCCATGGCATCGACCAAAGGGCTATGGCTAAGTATGATATGGGCCCTGTGGTTTTTAATGAAAACATCTACTATTTCAAAGAAGTTTTCCAAGGACAGCCTATTAGAGTGAGTTTTCAGTTTGGCGGTATGAGCGAAGATGGTATGTTCTTTAGGTTTGTACATAATTTTTACGATCACAAAGGACGCAATTTGGCGCATTGTGAAATGCAGGGAGGCTGGATGGATTTAAAAGCCCGCAAACTTACACCCCTCCCAGAAGCTTTGCTTCCCCTTTTGGATGAGGCTCCGAAGACCGATGATTTTAAGGTCCTCACAAAAATGGATATGCGACAATCTGGAAAAGCACCCAAAGATTTGATATAACAAAACCTCCCAATCGGGAGGTTTTTAGTTTTATGGGCCATGAAAGCGCATTTTTGCGGCGTGTGGTAAATGCAGAATCAAGATCTATTGAATATCACATTTCGTAGTCTATTATTGTGAACTCTCAATCCAACAACCTTATTTTCTTGATCCCTAAGCACATCAATTTCATACGAATCAAATCTTAAATAATCTTTCAAGATAAGTTCTGCTTTTCCCTCCCAACCACTGGCTTGGATCGAATAAGTAGCATTGTCGATATACTTAATCTGGAATTTGGTGTCGGTTTCGTTGTTGTAAAAGCTTCCATTCAGTGCATTTTTATCGTAATTGCCCAAATTTGAATTGCCAATTTTATAGAAAGTGTTGGGTCTCTGTGATGAAAGGTAAAGGGTGAATCTTTGATCGGAAGTACCGATATTGGTAAAGTTCATTTTCAGACCTTCAATGGTTTCATATTCAAACAACGCGCCCTCTTCATTAATGAGTTTTACAGGATCGCGCTGGTACATTTCCCTGTAAATGGAACCATCTATTTCAGTAATGCGTATAATCGTACCTTGCTCATTTCGATAATTTCCCAGTACTTCTTGAAGGCTCGTTAAATCTTCAATTTTATCTGGATTACCAGGGTAGGCGGTGGGGTTGTCTTTCCTATTCAATACAAGCTGGGCCATTTGCCACGCCAAATTATTGGTGGAAATATTTGCGTTATTCGACATCACTACGACAGCCGTCTTTTCAGAAGGAAATCTTAAAAAAGTTGCGTTGTAGGCTCCTGTATTCCCGTCGTGGTAGGTGTATTTCAATCCCTCAGAATTTCCGAACATGAGTCCGTATCCATAATCAAATGCCAAGGGCGCCTGACTTTGGTTGATCAGCTTTTCTGAATTATGTTGTCCATCGTTATGTTGTAGGATTTGCTCCCATTTTAGCTGGTCGCCCAAGGACGTAAATAATGCACCATCTCCATGAATTTCTGTTATCATTGGGTACTCTATCCAGCTGCCCCAATTGCCATAAGGTCTTGCTTTGTTTGGGATTACTGCCATATAATTTGTTAGGAATTCTGTATTGGGCATGCCCAAATTCACAAAGGTTGATTTGGCGTAATCACTAAATTCTTCACCGGTCACCTTTTTTATGATTTCTGTTAGCAAGATGTAGTTTGAATTGCTATACACGTAATCTGTTCCAGGCTTAAAATTTAGGGCGTTTTGCGATTTTATAAGATCCATGGCATCGTTGTTGCCAATGAAAAGTTGCCACCAGGTTAGTCCTTTGAGCGACCATAGAGCGTAAACATCCCTAATTCCGCTCGTATGCGCGAGAAGATCGGCAACTGTAATGGGGTCTTCTATGTTTTTGTATAGTTCTGGAAGGTACTTTCTAATATCATCTTTCAAACTAAGGGAACCTTCTTCACTAAGTTTTAATATGCAAAAGGCTGTAAACTGTTTGGCGTTCGAAGCAATATTAAAACGCGTATCCCGGTTTATTTTTGTAGCATTATCGAGATTCGCGTTCCCAATAAAATCTTCAAAAACGATAGCACCATTTTTAACGATGCCAACTGCCACCCCTGGCGCATTGCCATCCTTATATTCTTTAAGAATGTTTTGAATGGTTTCTTTTTCTGATGCACCTATAGCTTGTGCATGAACTTTTGCTGTGGCGATTAATAGAATTACCAGAAAGATTCTTTGAATGGTCATAATTATGGATTTTTAGTCAAAGGAACCACGATTGTTGCCTGCAATCGCTCCAAATGACCATTTGAACCCAAATTTTATAGCCCGTATTTCGAAATAAATTGTTTGGGCGTGAGTGAAGTATGTTTTTTGAATGCCCTATTGAAAGTTGTCTTGGAGTTGAACCCACAGTCCAGGGCTATACCCAGAAACGTATTGTTGGTATGCGCGCCACTTTGCAACATTTCGATGACCGCCTCAGCCCGTTTTTTATTCACGTAGTCATTGAAGTTCATCCCGAATTCCTGGTTGATCACTTTGGAAATGATATTCCGGTTGGTATGTAGATGATGGGCAACATCGCTTAGGGTGAGATTTGGGTTTTTATGAAGCTGCTCTTTTTCGAAAAGGCGGGTGATTTTGTCCTTCCATTCAGAAGGATTCAAAACATCGTTTGCTGTGTTTTTGGAGTCGTCTTCTGGATGTTGCAATAGCGGTGCAAGTGTGGTCCGGTCAGAAATCATAACGCCCTTAGTGGATCTAATGGTTTGGGAATATCCTGTTATAGAGATGTACATCAATAAGATGGAAAAGCAGAGATAGTACCAGAATTTACTTCCAAACTCACCCCATTCAGGGTTCAAAATAAAAAACAGCACCCGGAGCAACAATATCATACTAAAAGCAATGGTAAAATGCTGGATCCACTTGAAGGCGATTTCGTCAGCAAAACTCACCTCCTGAAGGGATAGTTTTCTATAGTTGGAATAGTACTTCAAACTATGGAACAAATAATACAGCATGGAAATGAGACCTGCCATTTGGTACCAAAAGTCCAAATCCTTATCCCTTCCGTCTGCATAGAAATAGAACTCATCCAGTACCCATTTATCCCCAACGAATACAATCAAGCTATATATAAAATACAAAATTGCAGGCAGGAAATGGATACGGTCCTTCCTCGTAAATTTGAAATCGTCATTCAGTAATGATTTAATATAATAGAAGAAAACGGGCCCAATAAGGAATAACTGCTGAAATGGGACGAAAAACATGAATTCCCTATAGCTTTGTTTGGAATACCATCCGGCATAGCCTAACATAAACGGACAGATATAAAGCCCTCCCAGAAATATGAACAGGGAAAGCCATTTACTGTCCTTTTTATTCTCTCTCACTCCCTTTCTCAACAAGAGATATGAGAATACCATGGCATTGAAGAAGAAAATTAGTAAAATCGAACTTTTTTGGCTGTAGTCGAAAAATATAATATCGTCCAATGTAATTGCAATAATTATTAAAAGGCACTAAAGGGGCCATTCCCCGATCCAATGAATGTACTACTTTTCATACTAATGGACTCGGAGTATGTATTCAAAGCCAAAGAAATGAAGTGCCATTTATCAAAAAACCTCCCAAACAGGAGGTTCTAAACTTTATCCTTCGTTGGGGATGTCATAGAAAAACTGTTCCCGAACAATCTTGCCGTCATTCACTGTGTAGACACTTATTTCTGATGTTTTACTGCGTTGACCACTGGGTTTATGGGTAACATCAATTTCATGACGAACACTAAACCAGTTATCCGCAATAATGGGATCGCTCATGTGGCTACTGTGCATTTCAAAATTTTCACGCCACCATTCCCCTTTCTTGGCCACTGCTTCCATGCCCTCGGCAA
>JAHQVM010000069.1 GCA_019634365.1 Flavobacteriaceae bacterium
CAAGCTGCTCAAGCAGATCAGCCCGCTGGGGCCCGGATGGGACGGTACCTACAACGGGAACCCATTACCTTCCAGCGACTACTGGTTCAGGGTAGAATATATTGAAGATGAAAGGGCTCGAGAATTTACGGGGCACTTTACACTCAAACGATAAGAAGTTAAGCAAACGACTATGAATATTAGAAAAACCTACTTAAGCTTATTACTAACTTGCTCCGTATGTATCGGATATGCGCAAGATGGAATCCCCACGTATTCCGATTATTTTTCAGACAACATCTATTTGTTGCATCCTGCGACTGCTGGGGCTGCCAATTACAATAAGCTTCGCTTAAGTGCAAGACAACAATGGTTTGATCAAGACGAGGCACCTAACCTACAAACGTTAAGCTTTAATGCGCGTTTAAATGATAGATCTGGTATTGGGGCCATCGTTTTTAATGATCAGAACGGATATCATTCACAGGTAGGAGGATATTTAACGTATGCTCACCATATTATGTTTGGTAGAAGTAAAGCAGATCTCAATCAGCTTTCATTTGGTTTAAGCGCAGGGCTTATTCAATCCAGATTGGATGAGACTCAGTTTGATCCCAATGACTTCGATCCTATCGTAGCAGGAATCATTCAAAGTACATCCTATTTCAATGCCGATTTCGGGTTGTCTTATTATTTCCTGAACTTTTCCGGACATGTAACTGCTAAGAATATATTGTTCCAAAACCGAAATTTATTTACGGAAGAATTGGAACCGAATAATCAAAGAACCTATTTAATTTCATCGGCTTATTTTATACCCACGCAATATGGAAGATGGGCCTATGAACCCTCTTTCTTATTCTCATGGAAAGAAAGAACGGGTGAGCAATCCATAGATGTTAACTTTAAGGCATTCCGTGAAATGGAATTTGGAAGGCTTTGGGGTGGTATTTCTTATAGAAGAAGTTTTGATGGATCTGAATTCATCGATGGAACCGAGATCAAAGATCAAAAATTACAGTTTATTACCCCGGTGGTAGGTGTTAATTTCAATAAGTTCATGTTTGCTTATACCTATACCCACCAATCTGGAAGTGTTAGATTCGATTCAGGAGGATTCCACCAGATAACCTTAGGGTACAACTTCTTGGAAGGTAAGATTACGCGTTGGTCGCAAGATATGCGATACAATGGTATGCTAAGGCCAAGAGGTTATTAATAGAAAAGTACCGTATAAAAAAAGCCCCTTGAAAGGGGCTTTTTTTAGTTCCATGTATAATTTTTCTTTTTGGCCTGTTTCTTCAGTGCATCTATCATGGCACTTTCCAAACCATTAGAGGAGTTCTTCTTCTCTTCGGCAATAAATTTTCTGCGCTGTTCATTAAGATCGGCAATCTCTTTTTTGATGCGCTCCCTTTCAGCTTTTTGTTCCTTAACATACGCCTTGATTTCTTCGGTGGATTTGCCTTTCAAATTATCGGGAAGTTCATCCTTCTTCAGTTTTTCATAACTAAAATCCTCTTCAGCTTCCGCATCGACCAAATCCCATGAACTGTTATTGTAGAACTTTGTTCCTTTGGAGACGGTTCGGCTTACGGCATTTTCCTTTCCGTAGCCCATAGCATTGCTGTCTTGGGCAGATTGTTGCGTGTATTTTGCATATCCTCTTTTTCCATAAGGAACGTAAGTCCCGTTCAATTGGATATTGAGTTGCAAAATTAGATCGTCGTATGGCGATGCAATGTGAACCGTTTTCTGATCGTGGTTAATGGCCATATAGTCTCCGTAGGTAATTTTGGCACCGTCTTGCCATTTGGTTGCAATCCCATGGTCGAAATCGCCACAGAAAATCGTATTAACCACTACGTCTTTTTCTTTTGCGGTATTACCAGCGTCTCGATAGTCTACATTTCCTTGAGTGAAGGGCTCGTTGCCGGCAATGAAGATCATTTTAAGATCGTCTGCATCGTTCCCCCAATCCAAATCATTCAAAGAAGCTTGGATAACGGTTCCGCAGTACTCACTTCCCCCATCGGTGGTAAGTGAAAAAAGTTCTTTGGAGACATCGTCCAGATCATTGGTGAATGGAAGTATCTTCCGTAAATATCCTTCTCTGGAATTCAATTTATCGTTTCCGTATTCGTAAAGTGCAATTTCCAAATTGGGTTGTTTGCTGCGGCATTTGGCATACGACAATTCGTTTACGATTTCCCAAAGTTGTGCCTTGGCTTGATCAATGAGTCCGTCCATGCTGTTGGAGGTGTCCAAAAGTAGGGCCACGCGGATATAGTGTTCTGAAACGTCTTCGATCATATTGTCTTGGCTGTGTAAAGCGATTTCTTTTTCGGTATCCGTTTTACAGGCATATACCGAAATGAAAGAAAATAGTAGGGCAATAGTTTGTAATGTTTTCATCTGCTAATTCATTTTTGTTTCTCGGTAAACCTACTGCGGTCTTATTTCATAAAAAAAGGGTGATTAGTGAATCGACATTTTCGATGAGGGAACGCGTTCAATCCGTTAGGGAACACCTGTTTTTTCATAGGTTTTATGCCTATTATGAGCGAAGCTCATTTTTTGAAACGACCTAAAGTGTGTATGTTTACGTTTTAAATGAATGATGAACAAGTCGCTTTTATACATAATCTGCTTTTGCCTTTTAATCCCTGTTTTAGGGTATGGGCAAATAAATAAGCGAAATGCCAATACTTCCGATGTATTCGATAAAGAAGCTCTGGAGAGTTTTGAACTGGAAGGAAAGGTGGTGGCGTCGGAGACCTATGCGCCCATAGGACGCGTAAATGTCGAGATAACCGGAAAGGGATATACCACAACCAATAGCGAAGGAATTTTCAAGATTAATGCCCAGGTGGGAGATCAACTCATTATTAGGAGTGACGAGTTCGAAACCGTGCGCTACGATATTGTGGATGAACAGAAGATCACTTTAGAGGTTAAGAAGGCCATTGAAACCAATCTTCCGGTTCGTACCAGGTCTAAAAAAAGGATGGATTATTTTTCGGTCTATATCGATTCTGCCCGGGCCACTCTGAAATCGGATGCCAAAAAAAGTATTGAATATGTCACCAGGGCCTTGCAATCTGTTACGGGAAGAAAGGCCTCTTCCACTCAAAATGCGATTGCCTTCGAAACCCTTGGGGACATTAATTTGTATTGGCAATTGCCCGATTTGGCCGTGGCCAATTATAAAGAGAGTATCCGTTCTTTGCCCAATCCGGATACACGCATTAAGTTGGCCCAAGCTTTCATGCAAAATGGAAATTATCAGGAAAGTATCGATGAGTACAAACGTCTTCTCAATCTTAAACTTTCCAATTATCAACAAGTCGAAGTGTACGAAGGATTAGGGGATAATTACAAGGCGACCAATGATGCTGTAAAAAGTGTTTTCAATTATCAGAAGGCATTAGATATTGCCAATGAGCATAAAATCGTACCTAAAATAACGGATCTCAACTCCAGTATTGGAGAGGCGTATGCTTTGGGTGGGGCCATAGAAGAGGCCGAAGCTTATTTCGACAACTCCCTAAATCTTTCAAAAAAAGAAAACAGGAAAAGAGCGGTTGAAGAGAAAAATACGGTGGCCGATTTTTACAATCAGAAACAGGATTTCGATAAGGAAATTGAATTAAGGCAGGAAACCCTGGATGAGATCAATACCTTGCAGCAACAAGGAGACACGGTAAATGATATTAGCAGTGCCCTTACACCACAGCGTCAAAACTATAAGATTGCGAATGCCTATGTAGCCCAAGATCGATATGATGAAGCCATCCCATTTTTGGAAAGAAGTATCACCGAAGCAGATGCGCAAGAGGACTTGGTGGTACAGAAGGATGCCACGCGAAAGTTATCAGAAATTTATCGTGATATTGGGGATTTCGATAAGGCCGCAGAGAGTTACGAACGCTACGTAGCCGTAGTCGACGAATTGTATGTTCGGAAAGAACAGGAATTATCGCAGGCAACACGTTTCAGTAAGGAAATTGCTTTGAAACAGAATCGAATTACCAGTTTGGAGAGTGAGCGGGTATTGAATGAAAGTCGCTATCAATTGGCATTCGAGAATCAGGAATTGATCGAAAAAAACAACAGGGTTCAGAAATGGATCATAGGCTCCCTTATTGCTATTGCGGTATTACTGCTACTTACGGCGTATAGTCAGCGCAGGACGGCAAATCAGCAGAAGTATGCCAATAATCTTTTGGCACTTAAATCGTTGCGCACGCAAATGAATCCGCATTTTATCTTCAATGCGTTGAATTCAGTAAACAGTTTTATTGCCAGCAATGATGAACGGGCGGCCAATCGTTATTTGAGTGAGTTCTCTCAACTTATGCGTTCCGTACTGGAAAATAGTGAAGAGGATTTCATCCCGTTGACCAAAGAAATTGATTTACTTCGCCTTTATGTAAAATTGGAACACTTCCGTTTTAAAGATAAGTTTGAATATGAAGTCAATGTGGACGAATCCCTAGCTTTGGATGACTTTGTGATTCCGCCTATGTTATTGCAGCCCTATGTGGAAAATGCGGTTTGGCATGGTTTGCGTTACAAGGAAGACAAAGGTAGTTTGGTGATCGATTTCAACAAAAAGGACCGGGATACGGTAATGATTACCATTACCGATGACGGTATTGGGCGCAGACGCTCCAAAGATTTGAAAACGGAAAATCAGAAGAAGCAGAAGTCTAAAGGAATGGGGAATATCAAAAAGCGGATTGCCATCCTTAATGAAATGTATCGAGACAAGGTAGATGTTTTGGTGGAGGATGCTTTTGAAGATGAATTGGGAACACGAGTGCAATTAATTTTAAAGAAAGACTAATGAATTTGAAGGCTATTATTGTTGAAGATGAACAGACCAGTAGGGATATTTTAAAGAACTACTTGTCGAAATATTGCCCAAAGGTAGAACTGATGGGCGAAGCGGCCAATGTAGATGAGGCCTTGGTGTTGATTCGGAACCATGATTTGGACTTGGTCTTTTTGGATGTGGAAATGCCTTATGGAAACGCCTTCGATTTGTTGGATAAGGTGGGTGATCGCACCTTTGAAACGGTTTTTGTAACTGCATATGACCATTACGCCATCGATGCATTGAATGCGCATGCCTCCTATTATTTGTTGAAGCCAATCAATATTGATAAATTGATAGAAGCCGTAGATTATGTGATGGAAATTAAGGAGAAGGAAAATAACCTTCAGAATACAGTGCTCAAGCCCAAACAGGCCACCGTAAATGGTAAAATTACCATACCGCTACAACATGGTTTTGAGGTGCTTCAAATAGAAGATATTCTGTATTGCCAAGCCGATGATAACTATACGCAGATATACATTGGTGAGAAAAAGAAATTGGTGAGCAAAACCCTTAAGTATTTTGAAGACACCCTTTCCGACAATGGTTTTGCCCGGGTTCATAAATCCTATCTCGTAAATGTAAACGCCATTACCGAATACAGAAAAGGGAAGGGCGGGAGTGTTGTACTGAGAAATGGAAAGGAAATCATGGTAAGCCCAGCTAAGAAAAAAGATTTATTGAGTTATTTCGGATAGATTATGATCATTAAACCCGTAAATGGAAAACACCCTCAAATTCCTGATGACTGCTTTATAGCCGACAACGCCACCATAGTGGGAGATGTGGTGATGGGAACGGAATGCAGTATTTGGTTCAATGCAGTGATTCGCGGGGATGTGCATTATATTAAAATGGGAAATCGGGTGAATGTGCAAGACGGTGCCGTAATTCATGCTACCTATCAGAAGTCCCCCACCAACATTGGGGATCATGTTTCCATAGGCCATAACGCCATTGTTCACGGGTGTACCATAAAGGACAATGTGCTTATTGGAATGGGCAGCATTGTGATGGATGACTGTATCATTGAAAGCAACAGCATCATTGCAGCAGGTGCCGTGGTTACTAAAAACACCCATGTAGAAAGTGGAAGTGTCTATGCAGGAGTTCCTGCCAAAAAAGTGAAGGATATCAGTGAAGATTTGTTAACGGGCGAAATACATCGAATCGCGGAGAATTATGTGAAATATTCTGGGTGGTTTAAATAGGGAATATGAAGTATGTCATTAATTTTTTTCTCTTTATTTCAACGCTATGTGCATCAGGACAGGGCGATTTTCAATTTGACTATCCTTCTTCATCTTTAGTGGAGTTCTCCGCAAATGCCAAGGAGAAGTATGTGCATGGGGGTCCCATCGAAATTGCACTGAGTTGGAGGAATACATCTTCTAAAACAGAGAGAATTCTTATATGCAAAGAATATGGATTGTGGGGTGCATCTGGAAAAATATGGAATCAGGATGGGGAAAGTCTCCAAAGTGATACGATAAGAACCTCGCTTATTTCACAAGCTTATTCATCAGAGGATTTAAAGGTTTTTGAAGTTTTTTTGGAACCCAATGAGATTTGGACAGAAATAATTGATTTTAGATACCTAACATATTTCGATGCTCCATACGGATTTGAAGAGAATATTCAATCGGGAAAATATACGATACGTGTTTATTATTATGGGAAGCAATCCAAGGCAATGACAATAGAACTGTATTGAACAGGTTAAAAATCCTTCTTCTCTATCAAGATACTTTCCGAATACTCCTGCAATAACAATTGCAATGTAGCTACGCTAGCATTCGTGTAGAACCGTAGTTTGGGTATTGTCTTTTTCAAATTCAAGAGATTGTGTTGTTGCAATATAGCTTGGGTTTGCCGAGCCACGGCCTCTCCAGAATCAATGATTTTAATGCCCTCTGGGAGCATTTCACGCAATAGTGGCACCAAATATGGGTAATGACTGCATCCTAGCACCAAATGGTCTATTTGGGCTTCTAGCATGGGTTGTAGATAGCGTTGCAGTAATTTACGCAATTGGGGATCACCAAGATTTCCATTTTCAATCAACGGGACCAATCCTTCGCCGACCACCTCGGTTAATTGAATGCCGTAGGTAACCGATTCAGCTGTTTTATGGAAGAGTTCGCTGCCTAGGGTTCCTTTGGTGGCAAGAATTCCAATACTGCGTGTTTTCGTCTTCAATGCTGCGGGTTTGATAGCAGGCTCGATGCCAATGAAAGGGACATCGTATTCGGAACGAAGTTGTGCAATGGCATTGGTAGTGGCTGTATTGCAGGCCACTACAATAATTTTGCAACCGTTTTCCAATAGGTATTCCGTATTCTTTTTGCTAAGGGAAACTATTTCTTCCTTAGGGCGGTTGCCATAAGGAGCATATTTACTATCTGCAAGATAAAGCGTATCCTCATGAGGAAGGAGTTGGTGGATTTCTTGCCATATGGAAGTGCCACCTACCCCAGAATCGAAAATACCTATGGGAGCCTCTCTATTTGCCATTCCCTAAATATAAAAAGACCCTGTAGAAAATGCTACAGGGTCTTTTGTTTATTATAATGTTGCTGCTCATTAAATCTTTAGCTCCTGCTTTACAGAACTAAGAAGGTCGGTACCGTCGGCAAGGATTACACCGTTCCCTGTAGCAGAATCCAATACGTACTGGATGCCTTGAGCACGGGCTACTTTTTGGATAGCGTTACGTGCTTTCTCCAAGATAGGCTGGAACAAATCCACTTCTTTTTTCTGGAGGTCCTGAAGTGCTTGTTGTCTGTATGCATTAATGTTCTTTTGCATATCCTGAACCTCTACCACACGCTTCTGGTTTTCTTCATCGGTCTTGGTTTGAGCCTCACTATCATATTGTGTCATTTTGGCTTCCAATTCCTTTACCATAGACTTGATCTCAGTGTCGTAGGTTTTCTGAAGTTTGTCTAACTGACTTTGCGCTGCTTTCATTTCTGGCATCGCCTCAACCAAAGCCTGGGTATCAATATGTGCAACTTTCGATTGAGCATTTACAGTGGTAGTAAATCCTACAAAAAGTGCAGCAGCTACAAATAGTAATTTAAATCGTTTCATTGTTGTTGTATTAAATTTAAGTGTAAATAGATTATTTTATTTGTTTACTTTCCTCCCTCTCCTTCATCTTCACCTTCTGGGGTGTTGTTTCCAGATCGATTTTGGCGGGCATTTAGGATAGAATCCTTTCTTTTTTGTCGTTCTTCCAACAAACGTTGTCTTCTTGCTTCGAACTCAGCTTTCTTAGCAGCTCTAACAGAATCCCTTTGTTTTTTTCTTTCTTCCAATAATCGGGTTCTTTCGTCCTTCTTTTCCTCTGCAGCTTGTTCGCGTTGCGTCACTACTGCATCCTGCTCGTCCGAAAGTCCGTCACGGGTCTCAATTTCTTTCTTCTCTTTACGGTTCTTAGCTTCTTCGCGCTTGTTTGCTCTATTGATTCTCCTTAAAACTTGGTCGCTAATATCGTTTCGCTTAGAAGCAAATAGCATCACAATATCGGCTGATTTGTCAAAGATGAAATCATATTTTTTAGCTTCTGCAATCTCTTGAACAATATTGAACACTTGATCCTGAACCGGTTGTACCAATTGTCTTCTTTGAATGTCTAAATCCCCATTGGGGCCGAAACGCGCTTGTTGATAGGTGAGCATTTCTTCCTCAAGGATTTTGATTTCTTCTTCTCGCTCTTCGATCAGCTCTGCGGTAAGAAGTACTTTTTCGTTGCTAAGATTCAACTTCATTTGCTCAATTTCTGCATTGAGCTTTTCAATATCTTTTTTCCATCGCTGCACTTTTCCTGCCAATTGGGTTGAGGCCTCTTGGTATTCCGGCACGCTTTCCAGGATATACTCCATATCTATATATCCAATTCTAGCTCCTCTTTGGGCCTGCGCAATAGTCACGCTCCCCAGAAGTGCTAATGCGATTAAAAAGAATTTTGTTGTTTTCATAATTGCTGGTTGTTACTTTGAAAATATCGTGCCAAAAATTAAAACTGTTGTCCAATAATGAAATGGGTCTCCCATCCATTACGCTGATTTCCGCCTAAAATAGGGTCGAAACCATATCCAAAATCGATACCCAACAGCCCGAAAGCAGGCATAAATATACGAATTCCTGCTCCAGCTGACCTATTAATATCGAATGGATTATAATTCCTAAATCCATCGTAAGCACCCCCACCTTCAGCAAAAGCCAGCACATAAATAGAAGCTAATTGCTTTAAAGTAACAGGGTATCTTAATTCTAACGAAAATTTATTGTAAATGGTATTTCCGTCGTTGTTTGATAATGACTGGTTCGGATATCCACGTAATTGAATTACTTCACGGCCATCCAAACTAAAGGCTCCTAAACCGTCACCTCCAACAAAGAATCTTTCGAAAGGGGGAATACCCCGATCGTTGTTGTAAGCTCCCAGGAAACCAAACTCAGCTTTAGGACGTAGTACTAGATCTCCTACAATGGTGGTGAACCAAGTGGCGTCGAACTTCACTTTGTAATATTCCAACCACTTAAATCGCTCTTGATCAATTTCGGATACACGTTCACGTGCATCTACAATGGATCCAGCGTCACTATTACTGTCATTGATGATATCCTGATTGGCCTCGCGCTCAGCTGCTAGTGCAGAGAAGTCTGTACTTCCAAAGGCGGAATAAGGAAGTGTTAGCTTGGCACTCACATTAAATTGGGAACCAAACCTAGGATAAATAGGGTTCGCAGAGGTACTGTTTCTGCTCAGTCCGATCGTGTAAGCAAGGTTATTCGAGAATCCATCACCGAAGGTAAACAGTCCTGTATTATAATTCTTCAAGTTGTAATGCTGGAAGCTGAGAGCCTGCGATAACTGGAAATAATCATCCGGCCATTGAAGTCGTTTGGCCAACCCAATAGAACCTCCTGTAATGAGGAATCTTCTGTCTCGATCCCGTTCCCTTGCAACAAAATCGAATAGATATTGAATCGTATGAGAGAACGATGTACTCAATTGTACTGGCTTTTTACCGCCCAACCAAGGTTCGGTAAGGGAGATACTATAAGTTTGATAGAAACTACTGGCTTGAGCACGTAAGGATAAGCGCTGACCATCTCCCATAGGAACAGGTTTCCATGCTTCCTTGTTGAACATGTTTCGCAATGAGAAGTTATTGAATGAAAGCCCTAGGGTTCCTACAAAACCACCACCACCATATCCTCCTTGGAGTTCTATTTGGCTAGATCCTTTTTCAACCACTGCATATTCGATATCTACCAAACCATTGTTTTGGTCTACATCCTTAAAGTTGGGTGTTAACTGTTCTGCATCGAAAAATCCTAACTGACCCAACTCACGAATCGTTCTTACAACGTTTCGCTTACTGTACTTTTGTCCAGGACGTGTACGCAATTCACGGTAAATTACGTGATCGTTCGTTTTGTCATTCCCAACTACGGTTACGTGGTTAAAGTAGAATTCCTTGTTTTCTAAAATTCTAATTTCGAAGTCGATTGTATCATTGCGAACGGCTACTTCTACCGGGTTAATATTTACCGCTAAATATCCATTGTTTTGATACAGGTTGGTAAGGTCTGCCGCATCGGGATCACTGTTGTCCTGAATTCTTTCCTTCAGTAAGGTTCCATTGTAAACTTCACCTTTCTGAATCCCTAAATATTGTCGTAAGAAATTATCGGTATACCTACTGTTTCCTATAAAGCGGATATCTCCAAAATAGTAGCGTCTACCTTCTTCAAGATTAAGTTTTAAGGCTACTGTTTTTTCATCCTCGATGATTAATGTGTCACTTAAAACCCTGGCATCACGATACCCTATTTCTGCATATTTCTTTACAAGGTTTTCTTTGTCCTCTTCAAAACCTTCGTCCGTATACTTCGACTTCTTATAAAAGCGCAAAGGGTTCTTTTTCTTGGTGTTTTTAAGGAACCTACGAAGTTTTTTGTCCGGCACGTCCTCGTTCCCCTCAAACTCAATAGAGGAGATTTTCACCCGGCTTCCGCGATCAATCCCAATTCTAACGTTCTTGCCTATTTCGGTACCCGTAGAGTCCAATGCAGGGGTTGTAGTGAATATTACGTTGGTATTCAGGAATCCCTGATCTCTATACTTGTTCTTGATATAATTTTTGGTAGTAGTGATAAGGTTTTTGGTGATTTTAGTCCCCTTGGTAAGATCATTATCTTCGATAATTTCCTTTGCCTTTCCCTTACGAACCCCTTCAATTTTGATTTCATTTAGTTTGGGAAGCTCGACAATATAGAGTTCTAAATCCACCTTGTCCCCATCGATAACATTGGTTACATAAAAGGCAATATCACTGAAGAGGTTTTGTTCCCAAAGCTTTTTGGTAACGTTACTCAATTTTTCACCTGGGATATAAATTCTATCACCAACTTTAAGACCGGTAAAGGCAATGACGGTATTTTCGTTAAAGCTTTGAGCCCCAGTTACCGTAATACTATTGATAGCGTACTTAATACCCGAATCGAGTTCTTTTTGCTGTGCGGTAAGACTCCATGCCGAAAGGATTGCAATAATTAAGGTGCAATATAGGGTTCGGTAAAATAAATGGGAGTTGCTATGGGTAAAGTTGTTCACTCGTCTTTCCAAATCTTCGTTCTCTATTTTGATAATTTAAAATGGCTTCGAAAAGGTGCTCTTTCCTAAAATCGGGCCAGAGCGTTTCGGTGAAATACAGCTCGGCATAAGCGATTTGCCATAATAAAAAGTTACTTATACGGTGCTCCCCGCTGGTCCTTATAAGTAGGTCCACATCCGGCAAATCACGCGTGTAAAGATGATTATTTATCATCGTTTCGTCAATATCCGACGGCGAAATTAGGTTATTTTTAACTTTAAGGCTAATCTCTTTAATAGTTTTTGTGATTTCCTCCCGCGAACCGTAACTAAGCGCTAATGTTAGGGTCATTTGCGAATTGTCCTTGGTGCGTTCCATAACGTACATTAATTCACTATGCGCTTTTTTGGGAAGAGAATCTAAACTGCCAATGGCATTGAGTCTAATATCGTTGTCCAGTAAGGTGTCGATTTCTTTTTTCAATGAAGAAACCAATAATTTCATCAGGGTTTCCACTTCCAATTTGGGTCGGTTCCAGTTTTCTGTGGAGAATGCGTAGAGGGTGAGGTAAGGGACGGGTAATTTCGCACAGGCTTCTACAATTTCCCGAACCGCTTTACTTCCATTTTCATGACCCTTAGATCGAAACAGACCTTTCTTTTTAGCCCACCTGCCATTGCCGTCCATGATTACGGCCAAATGCTTGGGAAGTCTGTTCTTATCTATTTTTTCTTCAAGAGTCATTATTAAAAATTACAGTAACATGGTTGCCTACCAAATGTATAGGTAAGGGTTACCCCTGTAAAAACATACCAATCGTCACTATTTATATTCCCAAACTGCAGCAATTCTGCATCTTCTATGTCTGGGTTGCTTCCGTCCAGATTGTCTGTGAACGTATATCTTGCACCAACTTCTATGCCTAAAATGAATTTTCCGAGAACAGAAGTTTTAAATCCTACTACCATAGGAATGGCAGGCGTACCCGCTGTTTCATATGTTCGGAATTGATCCGATCCGCGAAACTTAAATTGTGCATCGTAAAAGGCATAGGTCAACCCCGTATATAAATAAGGAGTAGACTGTGGTCTGCCGCTATAGAGATTGAACTCCCAAAACGTATATTCTATCCCAACAGAAATTTCAGTAATGGTATTCTGAAATTCATAACCCCTTTGCTGTCTTCGGGTTTCGCCCGAGTCCAAATCGTCGGCGTTGATTCCAGCAACGATTACCGATCCCCTAAAGGAATGCCTCGCGCTGCGATTCCATTTAAAGATTCCACCGAATGCAAAATCGTTCGGGGAAATATAATTGGTTCTACCTACGTCACCTATATAGTTGGACCCTCCTACAAATCCACCTATTTCATAGGTCTGGGAATAACCAGTGAAAACTAGGGAAATCAATAAAATGGCCGTAACGAAATACCTCATATTCCTTAAAAGTTTGCAAATATACTAATTAACTTTGCTTCTACGTATTTTGAGCAAATTTGTCTCAGTTGATTAACAAGTTTTAAGGTGTTTTATTGTTTAATTTCGTTTGTCTTCACCCCACAATAACTTTTTCCTTAGTGTTTTCACAAAGCTTTCATCTGGAAGCTGTACCAGCTTAATGGTAAAAGGTGATTTTTTTATGTGCACCACCGTATCATTATCTAAAGTGGCAATCCTTGAATCCAGGGACATCAGGTAACTTTCTTCCCTTCCGGAAACCCGCAGGGTCACCGTACAATCATCTGGTATCACAAAAGGACGCGCATTTAGGTTGTGCGGTGCAATGGGGGTAAGCACTATGCTATTGGTGCTAGGATCGATAACCGGTCCTCCGCAGCTTAATGAATAGCCTGTAGATCCCGTGGGGGTAGCCACAATTAGGCCGTCGCTCCAATAGGAAGTAAGGTATTCTCCATTAAGATGGGTTTCCACCTTGATCATCGAGGTGGTATTCTTACGATTCACCGCTATTTCGTTCAATGCAAAGTCGAGCGGAAACAATTCTGGATGCTCTGGCTCCGTACTTACCGATAAGAGCGTACGTTCGGATATGGTATATTCCCCTTTTAGGATTCGCTGAATGCTTTCGGTTACATTTTCTTTCTGAATCGTCGCCAAAAACCCCAGCCTACCACTGTTTATTCCCACTATGGGAATTCCCAAATCCCGAACATAGGTAACCGATCTTAAAATGGTACCGTCCCCGCCTATACTGAAAAAGAGATCGTAGGATTCGTCAAGCTCATCAAAAGTACCCATGGAAAGCACATGATCGGAAATGCCTTCATTTTCCTTCAGGATTTTCAGAAAATTGGATTTAATGAATACCTCGGCATCGTAGTGCTGAAGCGCATCTAGGATAAGTTGGATGTACGCTTCGGAATGTTCGTGATAAAACTGTCCGTAGATACCAATTTTCATGACTACATATTAAGGTATTTGTTCAGGTAGTTGGAGCGCTCTTGCAGGTCCTTCAGCATTTTGTCTTCCTCGTGTTCCGATACCACATTGTAGCTGTACCGTCTAAAAGTCTGTACAATTTCGTTCATTCCTGAATGCCCAATTTTTATGGTCGCTTGGATGAGGTCGTTTTCAAGTTTCGATACAAAAACACCCAATAGCCTACCATCGTTACTTTCAACGATTTGACAGATTTCACTGAAAGAGTAATCCTGAATGCCCTTTTCCACCACAATGATACCTCCCGTTTCACTTAAAAACGGAGTGTCGTTGAACAAGGCCATGATGTCGCTTAATTCGTAATAACCTAAGTAAACTGAATCTTCATTCAGGACGGGCATAATGTTACTGCCATGCAAAGCAAAGGCCTCTAGAATGTCCAGAAAATGCGTCTTCTTTTGTACATGGAACGGCTCCAAGGCATATTGGTATTCCTCCAAGGTTTTTGCCCCTTCAAAACAATGGGCGTCGGTTTCACTTAGGCATCCCGCAAAAACCCCGTCCTTGGAAACGGGAACATGGGAATAGGTAAGTTGATTAAATGCATTTTGCACTTCCGAGATGGGAGTGTTTATCTCGAAAGCCTTGATATCGTTTATGATATAGTCTTGGGTGTGCACCATCCTAAATTTTGTGCAAATTACTCAAAATAAAGACGCAAAACGGAAGGGCATCTTCGTATTTTTGTGTTTTTCCGAAATACAATGACAAAACTTAGTGTAAACATCAACAAAATAGCTACCCTGCGGAATGCCAGGGGAGGCAATATGCCCAATGTCGTACAAGCGGCCAAAGATATTGAGGGTTTTGGTGCACAGGGCATTACGGTGCATCCTCGTCCGGACGAACGTCATATTCGCTATCAGGACGCCTACGATCTGAAATCCGTGGTAACTACCGAGTATAATATCGAGGGGAATCCGATCGAGAAGTTTGTAAATATGGTATTGGAGATTAAACCTACCCAAGTGACCTTGGTGCCGGATGCAGTAGATGCCATTACGTCCAATGCTGGCTGGGATACAGTAACAAATGCCTCCTACCTTTCGGAAATCATCTCCGAATTCAAAAGGAATGGGATTCGCACTTCCATTTTTGTGGATCCCGAGTTGGCTATGATAGAAGGAGCTGTCGCTACAGGAACCGATCGCATAGAATTGTATACCGAAGCCTTTGCCCATGAATTTGCACTGGGCAATCAGTCCGCAGTAGAGCCCTATGCACAATGTGCTCAAAGAGCCCACGAATTGGGATTGGGAGTGAATGCAGGGCACGACCTATCCTTAGAGAATATTCAATTTTTCAAGGAACATGTTCCGCATCTACTGGAAGTCTCCATTGGTCATGCCCTTGTTTGTGAAGCCCTGTACCAAGGATTGGAGTCGGTTGTAAAACAATACCTTCAAAAACTATCTTAGATGATACTGCACTCTCAAATTTTGGGGGAAGGAACCCCGTTTGTAATACTTCATGGTTTTTTGGGAATGAGCGACAACTGGAAAACCCTGGGACGTAAGTTTGCCGAGTTGGGATATCAAATGCATTTGGTAGACCAGCGCAACCATGGGCGCAGTTTTCACGACAGCGCTTTTTCCTACAAAATCATGGCCGAGGATTTGGTTCGGTATTGCGAACACCATGCTTTAGACAACATGGTCTTGTTGGGGCATTCCATGGGTGGGAAAACTGCTATGGAATTTGCCACCCAAAACGGGAACCGGGTTTCTCAGCTCATTGTGGCGGATATTGCTCCAAAAAGCTACCCACAGCATCATCATGAAATCCTGAAGGCCCTTGCTGCGTTGGATTTTTCGGTGATTGATAGTAGAGGAAGTGCCGATGCGAAATTGGGGGAGTACATTCCAGAAATGGGGATTCGACAGTTTTTATTGAAGAACCTGTATTGGGTAGAAAAGGGTCAACTCGGATTGCGAATGAACCTTCCTGTTCTTACCGAAAAGAACACGGAAATTGGAAAAGCCTTACCAACCGATGCTGTTTTTAATAAGGACACACTTTTTGTAAAAGGATCAGAATCTGGGTACATCGAGACCTATGATGAAATACTCATTAAAAAGCATTTTCCGATGGCAAAGTTAGCTACCGTGGACAAGGCAGGTCATTGGCTCCATGCTGATAATCCCGCAAAATTTCTTGAAATTATTGCGAATTTCTTACAAAAAGAGATATAATTTTTATAAAATTGCAGAGCCAGAATATTATGTATGCATAATAAATTTAATATTTGCATAACATACATCTGTCAAACACTTTACAAAAAATAAAACTTAACTGAATTATTATGAAGAAATTAGTATTTCTTGCTGTATGCATGCTTGCTTCTGCCATGGTATATGCGGGTGGATATCGTGTGAGCCTTCAGGGAAACAAATCCTTGGCCATGGGACATACGGGGGTAGCATTAATCGACAGTAGCGAATTGGTATTTTTCAACCCAGCTGGGTTTGAATTCCGATTGCCAGCCACCGCGCCCAAATAGCCAATGGGCGGCCATCAGCATTATTGTGAAGGTCAATGCATGGAGAGCAAAGTCTTCAACTGGCCATTGACCGGGATGGGCAAAATC
>JAHQVM010000070.1 GCA_019634365.1 Flavobacteriaceae bacterium
GCCAATAATAGGTGCCGGCATTACTAAAGGTGAGGTCTATATTGGTGGCTTGCACAGTTCCGTTTTGAAGAATTACAGAAAAGTCTTCGGTCGTGGAGATATCGTATTCGCTACTAATAGGTGAGTTTATGCTACCGGAATCACTGGGGAAATTCCAAGTGAAGGCAATGCTTTCATCTACTGGAAACTCTTCCTCAAATGCCGGTGTGAGCAAAGAAGGTACGGTTGGGGCCACTGTATCGATAAAGAACGTCCTAAAGAAAAAATCGGTTTCACTGCTCGCGTTTCTAGCCTTTACCTGCCATTCGTATTCGGCATCTTCATCGATGGTACTGGCATCCAATTGTATGGAAGTTGTGGTAAGCCCTTCCTCTAAATACACCGTTACAGAGCCCGATTGGGTAACTTTCAACAATTCAAAAACGTAATCGTCGGCTGCGTCCAAATCGTCCCAGCTAAAAATAATGGAAGGGTCATTGGTGTATAAATTGTCGGTGGGATTGCCCAAAGTAACAATCTGCCCCGTGAGATCCAGGGAAGTGATCACCTCGAAAGTCCTAGGAAAGGTAAACTGAGTATCATAGGCATTGTTCGAAGCTTTAATCCTCCATTCGTAGGTTCCCGCATCCATCGCTTGGGTGTAGGGAATATCGACTACGGTTGTATCCACGACCAAAGTGGAGCCATCATATACCTGCAAGGTGTAATCCTCTGCGCCGTCCAACGTATTCCATAGAAATTGAACACTGTTCCCTTCGATGGTCTGCCCTTCGGAAGGCGCCACAATGTTTACTTCATCCCCGCTAATGTCCTCTTCGAGAATATCGTCACAACCCAGCCATAATAGGCTCGGGATTAGCCAAAATATATACTTACTTCTTTTCATAATTCTGAAAAATAATATCGTTGAATAATTCTTTTTTTCTTGTCCTGGGATCCCGCACCGTATAAAAGCGCGAGTTTGCAATTCGGGCGTAATCGAATTGTTTTTCGAAAGCATAAATCATCTTTTGAAGGTTTTCGAACGAACCTTTTAGGGTAATTTGGTTGGAATAAATCGTGAAAAACTCATCTTGGGAAATATGCAATTCCGCTATACGCGCAATCCCAATATCTGTCTCCTGTTGGCTGATAAAATCTAAAATCTCATGCTGTACCCGATTGGGATCTTCCACCTTTTTCCCGATCACATTATCCAATAGGGCGACCTCTCCCTGAAGGATGATCAGCTCCTGATCGGAATTTTGATTGGCACTAATGTTTTTCTTGGATTCCTTGTAATATTTGATCGACTGCAAGGCACCACTAAACGATCGCTTGTAGGCGGTAATGCCCAGAAGCACCGATAGGATAAGGACGGCATAAAACTTTTTCTTGTATGAAAACTGTTCGAACATTACAATTGTATACTTATCGTAAAATCATACTCCCTTTTCAATTCGCTATAGGTAGTTAACTCTACCTTTTGGGTCCATTTCATTTCCTGAAGCCCGCTTACCCATTCATTAATACTGCTTCGAGAGGTCGTACTTCCTTGTATGGAAATTAACTTGGGGACAATGGTGATGCTCTCCTCCTTGCGCACTGGATTCGTTAAAGGGAACACCCCAACCTCTTTGAGCAATACGTCCTTGGGCACGGTTTTGCCGATTTCAGAAATGTAAAAGCTTAAAAAGTATTCAGTACCCAGACTGGAGTTGCTAATGATATTGAACTTATAGTCCCGATCTTCCTTCAGTGCCCTAATATCATCCAATTGCTGATTCTTCATGCTTAAATCCAATTGGATTTCGGCACTCTTCTGTCCGTAAAAATCCTGCACCAAATAACTAGTTAACAGCAGGACAAAAAAAGCGACCAAACAACTCACTCCATACACATTGAACATGCGTCTAAAGGTGGCCTCTTCCTTGTATTCATGCACCATTACGTCGAAATTGGAGCTCACCGCTTCCTTGTCGAAATAGGTCATGAGCGCCGAAAAGGCGATAATCGTATCGTTTTCAATAACATCCTCGCCCAAGGCAAGCGACTGCAGTAAAGTGATGTCACTGTTTCCCTTGGTTAAGCCCGAGCCGTTAAATTCGTAGGAGTAATGGGCCGTATGGATCGTCTCATGCGTTCCCGATGCCAAATCCCGCAAAGACTCCATAACATATGGCCCTACGGTGATATCGACTATCTGAAATTGATGGTCTTTCAAGGTTTCCAAATGACCCTGCACCAATTCACGGCGCACTACAGAAATTAATATCTGAGCGCCCAAATCATATTCTTGAATGTAAAAATCTTCCGGATTCTGATTAAAAAGCATCCCCTCCAAATAGTTGGGCTGTCGGGCTACCTTTTTATTGATAATTTTACTGCCGGTGATACACAACAACAGAGGAACGTTCTTCTTACTTTCTGAAACAAACGTCTCCAGGTCCGGAAACTTCTCCTGACTGTGAATATGGAGCGCTCCCTTTCTCCTTTTTACCCGTATGGCATAGTACTTTTCAGTTCCATTTTCTATATGAAGCTGAACTGCACAGAACTCATTCATTAAATATGTATCGGCAAAAGAAGCTATCATCTAATACACTATTGTGGGTTTTATAAATACATGGAGTTTCGATTTGGAATTCGATTTTCGTCGACTACTGAAAAACCATTTAATAATGGGAATCCGGGATAGAAAGGGTGTTCCAGTTCCTGAGTTTTCCCGATCCAGTTCGTCCAATCCTCCCATGAGGATCATTTCGTTATTTTTTACTCGAACCAAGGACTCAAACCGCTGCGTCGCCTTGTCTGGTGGAGCATTCTCTCCGGCTCTTCCTAAGAAATCACTTTTCTCCACGCTAATGGTTAAGGTAACTTGCTCATCCTTGGAAACATGGGGAGTAATATTCACCCCCAAATTGGCTTCGGTAGATTTCCATTGCCCAGATTGCAGGATATTATCGGTAATTCCGGAGTTGATCAATCGATTGGTCTGTTCGAAATAATAACTGGTTTGCCCAATCGAAACACTGGCGGCATGACCACTCAGGGTTGCAATTTTGGGAGTCGATTGCAGACTAATCACCGAATTGCTCTCTAAAGCAGAAAGATTGGCATAAAACTCTTGGGTTACTTTTCCCAAATTGAAAATCCCAAATCCGTTAAAGCCATCGATCAGGTTATTAATCGAGCTGGAATTGAGCGTGACATCGGTATTGGGGAACAAAACACCCCCCGTTTTAATATCGCGTCCTTCATCGCCCAATAGGGCCTGTAGACCGGTCTGAACATCGAACGACTTTTGGTACTGTACGATAAGGACTTCGATCTGTACCATGGGAACCACCTTATCTATTTCCCGAATGTAGTCTTTGAGTTCCTCAATCCGTGGTCTGGAGCCTGCGGCAATGATACCGTTGAGCTCAACGATTTCCTTTACGTCCACATCTTCCAAAAGCGCTTGCGGTAGACTGGCCAACACCAATTCGATGGTGCGATTTTCAAGCTGAATAAGCTCTGTAACCCTTAATCCCTCGGTATTTTCGCCTCCAATGAAATAGAGTCCTTCGGTTTCCTTGTAGGTGTATTTTTTTCCCTTGAAAATATGTTCCAATAGTTCGTCGAAACTAATATCATTGGCCAAAAGCGTTGTAGATCCTTCGCTAGGCATATCGTAAAAGAAGTAATTGATCTTAAGAAGCTCGGCAGCTTGGGTAATCATGCTTGTAAGATCCGACTCATAGGCACGGACATTGAGATATCCGCTGTCGCTCAGGGTAACAGAAAGCTGTCCCGAACTCGGTGGTGGCGTAGGGTTACTCCCGCCCCTTCTTCCATTTCTTCTCGTATTGGCCGTGGCTTGATCTGTTGTTGGGTTTTCGTCCTTTTCCAGAAAATAGAAGTCATTTTCATCCTTGTTTAAAATCAGATCGTTGGATTTTGCCATCATCTCCATGACCTGATCAAAGGGTCTATTCAGTATATAGGCCGATACTTTTAACTGCTTTACATTGGGAGCCAGCACCACATTCTTATTGCTTACCTCGGTTATTTTTTCCGCCACTTTGGGAAGGGTGTCGTTTTTCAACTTGATCGAAAGAAAGTCATTCCTATCATTATAGGTGATATCGATGGGTTTCTCGACTTTAGGAGGCTCCTTTACCTCCACTGGTGGTTTTCGGCTGAACGAGATAATACTATTTAGGAAACTCACTTCGAGATCGTATTTCCGAACCAAGAACATAAGGACATCCAATACTTCCACATCGTAAAAATTACTATTCACGATATCGTTCAAATCGTTATCCACACTTATATTCAATTCATGCTCTTCGGCAATGGAAGTTATAAAGTCGTAAAGGGTAAGACCAGAAATATCGATTCGTACCTTTTCCGAAAGTCCGGTTTGGGTTTCGGCCAATTCATAGAAACGATTTTCCAATTCGGTATCATCAGGAATTTGGGCAACACCCATAGTAGTTACCATTAGCAAAAGTCCTATTACAATAGATCGTATCATGATTCTTCTTTATCGTCAATTAATAAGGAATGTACTTCCTCAAGGGTCGTAATCCCACGTTTTACCAAATCGAAAGCTCGGTCGGACAATCTAGTATAAGACAGTTCGGCATGATTCGACTTAATACTTCCATTCTTAATGGCTGTTTTCACCTCATGGTTTATAGGAATCTGTTCATAGATTGCGATCCTTCCTTTGTAGCCCGTATGAAAACAGGTGTCGCATCCGACCGGAATGTGATGGGTGGACAATGCCGGAAACATCTTTTTTGATTCGGCATCCACCGGTTCTTCTGCCTTGCAGTTTTCACACAATCTGCGTACCAATCGTTGGGCCACCGAAACCCGTAGCGTCTCTGCTATCAAAAACGGTGGAACTCCCATATCGATAAGTCTCGACAAGGTCCCCAAGGCCGAATTGGTATGAATGGTAGATAGCACCAAATGCCCTGTTAAACTGGCACGGATGGCCATTTGGGCTGTTTGTTCATCCCTAATCTCACCCAGCATGATAATATCTGGATCCTGCCGTAAAAAGGTTTTTAATGCACTGGAAAATGTAAGACCTATATCCTCTTTCAACTGCACCTGATTAATCCCGTCCATGGTATATTCAATAGGATCTTCAATGGTTAGGATATTATGGCTTACCTTATTGAGGAGTTTTAAAGTCGCATAGAGTGTGGTCGTTTTACCGGAACCTGTAGGACCACTAATGAGAATGATTCCTTTGGATGCATTTACTGCATTGAGATAGATTTTCTTTTCATCCGGCGTCATCCCTAATTGCTCGATAGAAATATTGGACGTGTCCCTTCCCAGGATACGCATCACGATTTTTTCACCGTACAAAGTGGGTAAGATGGAAACCCGTATATCGAAATCGGAGTAGTTGATCCTTCCATCCTGCGGAAGTCGTTTCTCGGTAATATTGAGGTTCGACTTTATCTTAATCTTGTTTACGAGCTCCGGATAGTCTTCAATATTGATGGTATATCGTTCCAATAGCTTTCCATCGATCCTAAACCGAATTCTAGCCGTATCCTTGAAAACTTCGAAATGTATATCGCTACTTCCCGTAGACTTGGCGTCCCAAATTAGGCTTTCCAAGAAATCCCCACCTAGTTTAAATTCGGCACTTACTGTACTTTTTCCGCCGGTGCGGTAGTATTTCGAAAGCGCGCTATCAATAAGCGTTTTCGGAACAGGCTCCCAGAACACTTGTTTGCCAAGAACCATTTCCAACTCTTCGGTAGTGATTCTTTCCAATTGATCCTCCTTAATGTACAGAGTGATCGATTCGTCTGAAAAGTCTTTGGGAATCACACCATAGTGATACGCTATTTCTGGCTTTACCACTTGCTGCATTTGGGTGTCTAATGTTATTTCCTGTAATGTATTCACGAGGTTTATCCTAAGTTTAGAAGTAATTAAAAGTGTAAAAAATGTCTTTCTGAAGCACCCAAGCGAATCCTTTCAAGCCAATGAGATAAAACGCCAATATTCCTGCAAGGGGAATGGAAGCTTGATGCTTTTTTCTGAAATACAAAAGCGCCAAGAACAATGCTACCACCATTCCTGTGGTAAAAAAGAACAGATAATTCTGTACCGCAAACAAGGGAGTAACCGCAAAGAAAAAAAGGACGTCCCCAAGACCAATGTATTTTTTGAATGGGTTGATCCAACGACCATTTTTGGCCGATAAATAAAGCCACAAAAGCGTGACCATAAGGGTGATAAACAATAGGGTGACTGCAAAAATCGCTATGGGAACTGCGTTGAAAATCAATAAGGAAACCCCTGCAGCAAATACCAGAATCACCAGAAGGAAATGGATGGCTCGGTATTTAAAATCCTGAAACCCTATGATTCCAAGAAACACGCACAATAGAATATTTATCGCCAATACCTCCATACTAGTCTTTGGTTACTTCTTTTAATCCCTTATTGTGATCTATTTCCCAAACATTAAAGGTGCCATCACCATCAAAATCGGATAAGGCCGTAGCCCTTGCTTTGAAGCTGTTGGTCCCGGATTCCATAATTTCGATTTTGTACACGGCCTGTCCGCCATTGTCAATGGTTAGGGAAGGTTCAAAACCCAATTCGCTAAAATCGGAAGTGTATCGGGAGTACCGATAAAAATGACTCTTCTCGAGGGCATAGACATGATTCAACATGGTTTGCGCCTCTATGGCCTTTGCTTGGCTTATGACAGAGGTCTGATTGGGAAGTACCATCAGAATGAGTATCCCAATGATGCAGAGCACAATGAGAATCTCTGTCATGGAATAGGCCGCCACAAAAAAGCGACTGTTCTCTTGTTTTCGTAAAATAACCTTTCTTAATAGCATATTTCAGCGTTTATTCTTGTTGAGAAAATTAGGCCTAAGCGTTTTATATTAAAACAGAATGTGCCCAGTAAACTTTAATTATCGTCTTATATCATTAATTTCCACCTATTACCTCGCTTAAATCGAACATGGGAGCATACATCGAAATCATGATCACTCCCACAATCCCACCAATGAACAATATGAGCAAGGGTTCTATAATGGTTCCCATTACTTTGGTTTTATGCTCTACCTCATCATCGTACTGTTTGGCCAGCCGTACAAACATGGAATCCAATTCATTGATTTGTTCGGCAATGCGTACCATAGAAATAAGGTTGGAATCGAAAATGGAGCTCTTGCTCAATGAGTCGCCAAGTCCTATTCCTTTCGTGATGTCCTTTTCGGTCTTTTCCAATGCCTTGGCAATGGGATAAAAACCTATAATATTTCGCACCATTCCTAGGGATTCCAATAATGATGTTTTGGATACCAACAAAAGTGCCATCGACTGGCAGAAACGGGTGATGTAAATGTCTTTAATGAGTTTTCCGAAAAACGGGATACGCAGCACGATGCGCGAACTGGTTCTTTTAAATCCCGGCCGATCCTTGAACTGTTTATAGGCAAGCAGAAGAAGTACCACAGAACCAATGAACAGTAGAAATATCATATTGAAATTCTCTGAAAGGGTAATCACATACTTCGTAAGTACCGGCAATTCCCTGTTGAACTGATTGAAAACCGACTCAAACAAGGGAACCACATAGGTAAGCATAAAGTATAAGGTGGCCAGTGTAAGCACCATAATAAATGCTGGATAGGTAAGGATGGAAATAACCTGCTTTCGCAGTTTCATCTTGCGTTCGAAGAACAGCTGAAGTTCTTCTAAAATGGTGTCCAATTTTCGGGTCTCTTCACCAATGCGAATACTGAAAATTTCATACGAAGAAAATCTCCCGGTAGCATCCATCGCCTCAAAAAATGCCTTCCCCTTGATCACATCATTCAGCACCCCATCCATAAGTTGTTTTAAATGTTTGTTCTGCTGCTGATCTTTAATAATGGTAAGCGACGTCTTAAAATCGATCCCAGATTTGAGCAAAATGGACAGATCCTTATAGAGCGCGGCCTTTTTCTTGTCATTGATCTTTTTTGAAGCAAATAGCTCCCTGGAAAGGAATTCCCCTTTCGGTTTTGCGACCGTCTTGGGCAACGGTTTCACTGTTTTTCCTTTTCCTATACTTATGCTCATTCGGTATCGATTGAATAGTTGGAAAAATATTGCTTCGCTACATAAAATGGCACGCTCCTTCCCTGAAGGGAGGAAGTGATCGAGATGCTCTCCACGAGTTTATCTCCTGAGTTCTCCTGCATTAAAAACTTAAAATTCAAGCCTACGATGGCAAGTGAATCCTTCATACGATTCTTTTCCCTGTAAAGCCATGCCCCTTTTCTGTGGTATACTACCTCACTTTCATCATAAAACACCATCGAAAATCCATCGTTGGGTGTTGGAACGATCCTGTCACAGGTAAGAACTTCTTCCTGCAATTGATTGTGAAATGCCTTTGCGTTATTGAATTCAGTAGAAAAAAGCGCATACCCGCCAACATGGCTGGAAAAAAGAACATAGACCATGTAGACCATCCCAACGATGATGCCCATGATGGCCATATTGATGACCATTTCCAAAAGGGTAAATGCTTTAATCATTCTACTCGTTTATAGATCATTACTTCTTTTTGAAAGTGATTTCGACTTCCCACCACGGAAAAGGTTACTCGGTATAGGCCTTTATCCCCTTCTTTAATGGATTTCTTATGGATGGTAAACCCATCAAACTTCTCTGTCCCTTCTTGTATATTACTTTCACGAATTGCCTGGGAAACTAGCTTCTCAACCGCATATTCGTAGTCCATTTCCTTGGGAGACGGCGAACTATTCAACACTGCTGAATATGCGATGACCCCAATGAGCGAACAAATCGTGATGATCGTGATTGCTACAATGGTTTCCGTTAAAGAAGAAGCTGTTATGAAAAGGTTCTTTTTCATACTTTTTTCACAATTAACGGTGGTTCGTCATAGTTTTCTCCTAGGCCTAAGGAGAAATATGCTTCATCAGTCTCGTGACCTACAATGGTGGCATCCAACAATAGATTATCATAGGTGGTCGAGGCCGTTTTATGGAAAAGTGCCGAACAATACACAGTGCCTTCTACCTTTCCATAGAGGGACAACTTCCCATCGCAATAAACAGTTCCTCGAACGTCGGCGTCTTTGTTAATTTCCATACGGTTTCTGTCTTCGGAGATCAATCCATTTCCTTGCAGAATAACCCCTCCATTAACGGTGCTCTTCTTTTCTAGAACAATACTTCTTTCGAGTTCATCATCTGCCGCAGTAACAGCCAGTACGGAAGGATATTTTAGAGTGGTATTCTCCTCTAAGGTGATATGGGTCGTGGCCATGACCTGCAAGGAACCCGTAAACCCTTTTTCAAAGATCACTTTGGGAGCCTTGATAATGATATCTTCCAACTCACTCGATTTGTGCACATATAGGGTATCCTTGGATACCAAAATGATATTGCCTTTTAGCCTTATGTCTTCCAGTCGGGCATCCCATTCAATAACCCATGTAGGTTTATGAAAAGGGTTGATATGTTCTTTCCCTTCGAGATCGCCCTGTAAATAGTACCTGTAGTTGGGAGAAGGTTCGAAATGCAATGGATTTAGTTTCGGAATCCTTTTATGGGAGGCCTTCACACCACCCTGATGCCGAGCATCGAAAAGAGAGGATTTGGAATTGATCGTGACCTTTTTAATCCTTCCACTGGGAATCTCAATATCCCCTTTAATCAAAGTTTTACCCGCTATTTTTAATTCTCCATCGTCATTACGCACAAAAAGAGTAGGCTCTGATGGGCTACTTTTATGCCCAGCTAAAAAGTGTCTTGAAATGGTATCCCTTTTATGAAAGGATTTCAACTCCCACTTTTGGAAGAATCCCCAAGGAGTAACTTTAAACTCAGTTTTGGAAGCCGTTCCTTCGAATAACTGAATGGTCTTTCCATTAGGTGGCACTTGGGTTAATGTACCCGAGCGCAGGTAGGCGACTGCCGAGGTATTGGCATCGATTAACTCCGATCGGGTTCCATAATAATCGTTAAGGGACAGGTTTAAGGAAAATACCAGTAGCATCGCCGAACACAATATGCCGATGACCAGTGATATAAAAATGGCATAAGCCAAAGATGCTGCCTTAATCATTGTCTTTTTTTGTTTGCTTTGAGTTTTCTTCTAGTTCCTGACCTTCTTCGTTTTTTTTCTTTCTGAATATTTTTTTGAAAGGTTTCAATACCCTTTTCATGAACGGCTTTTTACCGGCTAGGGAATCCATTCTCTTTTTTACAATCCTAGGCGGTTCTTGGTAGGCAATTCCCTTGTCATACCATAGGGTGTCCTTGGTTTTGAAGTTTAACCACATCCCATTCTTGATGCCTTTTCTGTATTTGCCCGAACTTATTAGAGTTCCCGTCTCATCATATCCTTTGTAGGCGCCATCTAAGAGGCCATTGCTCCAACTTTCCTCCGTTTTCAATGTGCCTTCTGGATACCATTGTTTCCACGTTCCAGTTTTAAGTCCATACTTAAAATCCCCCTTTTCGGCCAATTGGTATCCTTTGAAATACTTCTGGTATTCTGAGTGCAATAAATCTCCTCCTGTGGCTCCCTGTGATTTGTGGATTTCGCCCGCTTTGTACCAATAGTACATTCTGTCTTTTTGGGCTTCCTTGTTTTTGAGCGATACATAAAAATGAATATCGAACTCTTTGTTCCGAATCACTTTTTTCTGAATCTTCGAAACTGTAAAGCCTAGAGTTAGCAGCGCTATGGCTGAAATAAGAAACCACTTCATATCAATAGGTTTAATCAAAAAGGTTGAAATACAAGAAACCAATTTCCATAGGATTAACATGGCTAATGCGGCCTTGGGTAGTCTAGAATCACGAATGATTCGTCAACATTCATGAATTCATGGCATCACCACAAATATGTTGTAAGATGACACCAACCAACTGAGGCACCATTACCCTTTCGTTAATCAATCTTCAATAAATCTGGAGGGGAGATTATTTGTGTTCTTCCAAAGAACAATTAAAACTACTTAAAATAACAGTAGGAAGGCGCCTATAACACGGTTGTGTGCACCATATTCATGAATCTCGACCAAATTAAAATTCATGTTGCTAATTTTCAGTTAGTTACATTTTTGTCTTGTTTCAAGTCGGCATTCATACTTAATTACCTGCAACCAAGGCATTGAGTTTTTTCCTAAATTGCATACACTAAGCATCGTGCATGAATATCGCTGTACTATCTAGAGGGGAAAGCCTTTATTCCACGCAGAGTCTGCTCAAGGCAGGACTGGCAAGGAATCACAACATGGAAGTATTGGATCCTGCCCAATGCACCTTAGGAATTGAGAAAGGAAAAGCGGTGCTATCTTATTACGGTGAAATCATTAACGATCTCCATGCCGTAATCCCACGTGTTGGCGCTTCCAATACCTTTTATGGTTCTTCATTGGTACGGCATTTTCAATCCATGGGGGTTTTTTGTGTCGTAGGGGCTGAACCTATTCTACAATCGCGCAATAAATGGACCTGCTTTCAGATACTTGCAAAGGCTGGGATTCCCATACCCAAGACCATTTTGGGAAATGCACAGGATATCGAATCGGTGTTGTCGAATTTCCAAACGCTGCCCGTCATTATTAAGTTGCTTCAGGGTACCCATGGACAAGGAGTGATTTTAGCAGAAACCTACGCCTCGGCACTTTCTACCATAGAAACCCTAAAGGCTTCCAAGGTTCGATTTGTCATTCAGGAATTTATAGCAGAATCCAATGGTGCAGATCTTAGGGCTATCGTTGTGGATGGGAAAATCGTGGCCGCAATGAAACGGCAAAGTCGCGCAGGTGATTTCCGGTCCAACTTGCACCGCGGTGGTACTGCAGATGCCATTACCTTAAGCCATGCCCAAGAAAACATTGCATTACGGGCAGCACGCGCTTTGCGTATGGGCGTATGTGGAGTGGATATTCTTGAATCTGAAAAGGGTCCCATGGTTTTGGAGGTAAACTCCACTCCAGGACTGGAGGGTATAGAAACCACAACTGGCATAGATGTTGCCACAAAAATCATTAATTATATAGAACGCAATAAACAAGCATGACCCCAAAAAAGGCCAACTCTATTACCATTATGGACACCGAAATTGCTCCTGGAAGTTCTACAGAGCTCAATTTTAGTGTAGCCAATTTACATACAAATGCCCCAGTAGATGTTCCCATTATTATTGAAAGATCCAAGTGGGAGGGCCCAACGGTTTTGTTTACCGCCGGAATTCATGGGGATGAAGTAAACGGCATCGAGATTGTGCGACAAATGATCTCCAAAGGAATCAATCGTCCTAAAATGGGAACCATTATCTGCATTCCCATTGTGAACATTTTTGGTTTTCTGCAAAAAGTACGCGAATTCCCAGACGGAAGGGATCTAAACCGCTCTTTCCCCGGTAGTAAATCAGGCTCCTTAGCCGCCCAAGTGGCCTACAAGCTCATGAACGATATTGTTCCCCATGTAGACTACTGTATCGATTTTCATACAGGAGGATCCAGCCGGTTTAATGTACCCCATATCCGTATCGATAAGGAACAAGACGAACTCTCCATATTGGCCAAGCAGTTCAATGCGCCTTTCATTTTGCATTCCAAAAACCTGAACAAATCCTTTCGAAGTGCCTGCCAGAAAAAGGGAATCCCATTGTTGTTATTCGAAGGTGGAAAATCCAATTCCATCGACGCCATTGTAAGCAATACGGGGGTTAATGGTTCTAAACGAGTGCTACATCATCTCGGGATGCTTCGATCCAATTTCAAGGTTTCTTCCCCCAAGAAATCGTCGATTGTTATCACCCAGAGTTCTTGGATCCGTGCACAAGCCTCCGGCATGTTCAAATCGGAAGTAAAGGTGGGCAGCCACATTGGGAAAAAAGATGTCATTGGGCATATTACCGATCCGTATGGCAAGATTCACCATTGGATAAAGTCGAGCCAGGAAGGTTTCGTAATCAATGTAAATGAAGCCCCTTTGGTTTATCAAGGGGATGCTTTATTCCATGTTTCAACCGCGGTACAATAATGGATAAAAGCGAACTCAGAAGATCGTATTTTAACCGAAGGCAAGAACTCACCACTGCACAAATAGAGGATAACAGCATTGCCATTGCCAATAGGGTATTGGAATTACCCATCTGGGAGGCGACCTATTTCCACATATTCCTGTCCATTCTGGAGAAAAAGGAGGTGAACACCGAATTTCTGCTGCACATCCTTCAAGGGCGTGATAAAAGTATTGTTGTGCCCAAAGCATTCTTCAAAACAGGTGAATTGAATCACATTCTACTTCAGGAGCATACGAAGATTACCCTATCACAGTATGGCATCCCAGAACCTGTTGAAGGCATTGAGGTCCCTGTTATAAAACTGGAGGTAATTTTCATTCCATTATTGGCCTTTGATAACGATGGCAACAGACTTGGATATGGCAAAGGCTTCTATGATCGATTTTTATCGCAATGCCATCCCAATACCATCAAGATTGGCCTGTCATTTTTCGAACCAGAGCCCATCATACCCCATAACGATAAGGACATTCCACTGGACTATTGCATTACCCCAAAAAACACCCATTCCTTTTCTTGATTAATTCCCTGGATACGCCCGTCATCCCTTTATTTTAAAGGGTTTCTTTTTTTATACTATATTACGGCCCCCAAATTGACTGATTAACCATGTTTTTGACGCAGAAGAAGAAAAGTAAACCATCATTGGAAGAATCTACTTATAATCCAGACCAAGAAGCATATTTTGGTAATTTTTATTACAAAGATGTGGCCGAACTTACCCATGCGGGTGGTTGGACTGTCTTATTCCAAGAAAAAAAGAGCTATCTGGATCCGGAAGCCCGTCGTATCCTCAATACCCCAGAAAATTATCGCCCTTCCTTGAGAACTGCTTTAGACTTCTATGCGGAAGAACATAAGGCCAAAGCCAGCGAAGCTTTTATGGCCTGCAGTATGGGAACCCCCTTTAGTACCACCATTAAAATGGTCACATATGATAAGAAGGAATTTTGGGCAAAAGCCGTAGGAAGACCAATATTCAATGAAAACCAAGAGATCGTTGGTATCCAAGGGGTCTTTCAGGACATTGATGAGTCCAAATTGAAAGAAATTAGTCTTGAAACATCGGTAAAAGTGATCGAATCCCAGAACTCACGACTCGTCAATTTTGCGCACATTGTTTCCCATAATTTAAGATCGCATGCGAGTAATTTGGGGCTTACCTTAGATCTTCTGAAGTCTATCGATGACCCGGATGAAGAAGAGGAGTTGAATTCGAGTTTATACGCTATTTCAGCAAGCCTTAATGAAACCATCAATCATTTGAATGAAATTGTAACAGCACAAACCCATGCCTTGGACGAACGCCGTTTATTAAGCTTCGACCATGTGTTACAAAGCACCATAAGTTCTATTAGTAGGACCATTGAGGAAACGAGGACCGAAATTTTTTCGGATTTCTCGGAAGTCCCAGAGTTGAGGTATATCCCTTCGTATTTGGAAAGTATCTTCCTTAATTTAATTACCAACGCCATCAAATACCGTCATCCCGATAGAAATCCAGTGATCGACATTTGCAGTTTTCGGGAAAATGAAAAGATTTGTCTAATGATAAAGGACAACGGCCTGGGCATTGATCTTGAAAAGCATGGTGACGAACTTTTTAATATGTATCAAACCTTCCATACCGGTAAGGAATCGGTAGGAATTGGCCTATTTATAACCAAAAACCAAATTGAAACCCTTCAAGGAACCATTGACGTAGAAAGTACCGTGAATGAAGGGACCACATTTAAAATCGTATTTTAGCATAACCGAAACCCCACACATTTTGACAAACCAACCCCCATCCCCAATCAAACTAGCGTGCATTATCGATGATGATGACGTCTACATCAACCTAATTAAAAAGGTAATTAACATCCGAAAACTGTCGGAAAACCTGCTCATTTTCAAGAATGGTCGGGAAGCCCTTCAGTATTTTACACCCATTATTAAAGAGGAAGACCATCGCATTTTTCCAGAAATCATATTATTAGACCTCAACATGCCCGTGATGGACGGTTGGCGGTTTTTGGAGGAATTCACGAAAATTAAAACGGGAAAGGATGTAAAAACCACGCTTTATATTGTGAGTTCATCCATAAACCCTATGGATTTGGAGCGCGCCAAAGACTTTTCCCTGGTCACCGATTATCTTGTAAAACCCGTAGATCTGGACGAATTTGAAGCTATTTTTGTGCGGAACAGTGCTTAGGCTTCTGTTTCGGTAGCAGTAACTTCGGTTGAAGCTTCTTTTACTTTTTTAGGAAAGGCTTTCCTGTTGAAAACTATCAATATCCCTACACCTGTACTAATGGCGGCATCGGCGATGTTGAATACCGGTGGAAAAAAGGAGAAGGAGAACATATCGACCACTTTTCCATGAAACCAAGTGCCATATCCTTGTTCCGGAAACATTCTTGCTACCTGGCCCACACTATCCTCGAAAATCACTCCATAGAATACAGAGTCGATGATATTTCCGAAGGCCCCAGCAAAAATAAAAGCCAATGCAAAGGTGAGAATAGCAGGTGCTTTTTTACGCACCGTGTCGTACATCCAATACCCTATTCCCGCAATGGCGAACAACCGGAAAATAGAAAGTATCAACTTTCCGTACTGTCCTGGGATCTCGACACCCCACGCCATTCCTGGATTCTCCACAAAATGGAATTTAAACCAACTAAAAACCTCAAATCCATCGCTTAGGGCATAGGTGGTTTTAATGTAAATCTTAAGTGCCTGATCGGCAATAAGAATAAGGATGACAATAAGTAGGGCTTTTCGTATCGACATAGTCTAATATAATTGCGCAAAAATAAAGAAATATTATTGGCTGGACTTCATAATTACATCTCCATTAACACTTTGGGCAACGACCTCGTACCAACCCTCTGCTGGAAGGAGGTTTTCCACCCTTCCCCGCACAGATTGAGCCTTTCCCGAAACCCCGGGTTGTGCAAATACCTTGATAAATCCATGCCGGGAATTGAGTTGGGCATTGCCCAAAAAATCCGTTAGGGTACAATTTCCATTATTCAATCCCGTATACAGGTTCTCAAAGGAGCCCGAAGCCTCCACCGAAGCTAAAAATGAACTTATAAATACGGAACGATGCTTTGGAAGGGTTACCGTCATTTCTATTGAAATTACTTTATGGGCGGCCAATTTATCATTGGCAGCTTCGAAATAAGGTGTATATCCTGTGGTAATGCGAAGGGTTCCTTCCACTTTGTTCACCGAAAGGACCACGTTTTCATAGTTCTCACCTTCTACCTCGGTATGGACTTCAATCGTATCTGTTGACCCCGTCTCTACCTTAATAAGAAATACTTGGTCACTTACAATTTCCAATTTTTCAACCCCTTTAGCATCCAACGAACGTTGGATCACCTTCTGTGCCTGACAGGGCAGCACACACAGGGACAATAGGATGATATGAAAGCTAATTTTTAACATAAAAAAGCCCCTGAAGTAAGGGGCCTATTAGTGTCGATATTTAAAATATCCTTATTTCTGCATGTTCTTGGCCTCTATGCTCAACGTAGCATGTGGCACCAATTTAAGACGTTCTGGATTAATCAATTTTCCTGTGACACGGCAAATACCATAGGTCTTGTTCTCAATTCGGATGAGGGCGTTCTTGAGGTCACGGATAAACTTCTCTTGACGTATCGCCAATTGTGATGAAGTTTCCTTGCTCATTACCTCACTTCCCTCGTCAAAAGCCTTGAATGTAGGAGAGGTATCGTCCGTTCCGTTATTGCTATCGTTCTTATAGGCACTTTCAATGAGGTGCAATTGTTCGGTAGCTTTTTCAATTTTGTCCTGGATAAGAACCCTGAACTCTTCAAGCTCCTTATCACTATATCGATTCTTAACTTCTTGAGCCATATTAATTATGTTTTTTAATGCTTAATCGAGTTGCAATATCATCGAAAGTAATTTCCGTTCCTTCTCCTACTTCCGCTTCAAATTGCAATACCTCGGTCAAGGTTTCTTGTTTAATGTAAGCTATGTTCTGCTCTACCGCAGATTTCAGGTTTTTGTCCTCTTGTACTGTTATTTCAACACGGTCTGTAACTTCAAACCCTGAGTCTTTTCTCAAATTCTGAATTCGATTCACCAACTCCCGCGCAATCCCTTCATTCCTCAGTTCTTCGGTAATGGTAACATCCAAGGCTACTGTGATTCCTCCTGCATTTGCCACCAACCAGCCTTCAATATCCTGAGAGCTAATGATCACTTCATCGAGGCTTAATGTAACATTTTTTTCGTTAAACAAAACAGAAATATTCCCATCTTTTTCAAATCGCGATATTTCTTCTTGTCCAAACGAACTGATTGCCTGAGCAATGCCTTTCATGTCCTTGCCAAAGCGCGGCCCCAATTTCTTGAAATCGGGCTTTATTTGCTTCACCAAAATCCCAGATCCTTCATCGATCAGTTCAATCTCCTTCACGTTCACTTCACTCTTGATTAGATCGGAAACCGCCAAAATCTCTTCTCTTTCGGCTACATCCAAAACCGGTATCATTATTTTCTGAAGTGGCTGCCTCACCTTGATCTTCTCGCGCTGTCGTAACGATAAAACCAGGGAGCTTATTGTTTGCGCACGCTGCATTTTTCGCTCCAGCTCGGTATCGATATACGTCGCATCAAACTTCGGAAAGTTACTCAGGTGTACCGAAATAGGGGCTTCCTGAACCACTCCTGCCGTTAAATCCCTGTACAAACGGTCCATAAAGAAAGGGGCTACCGGCGCTCCCAATTGGGCCACGGTTAGCAAACAGGTATGAAGTGTCTGATAGGCACTTATCTTATCTTCGGCATAACTTCCTTTCCAATAGCGTCTCCTGCTAAGCCGCACGAACCAGTTACTCAGGTTTTCCTGAACAAACTCGGAAATGGCACGTGTAGCGCGCGTAGGTTCGTAATCCCCGTAGGCCTGATCCACCTTCTGAATTAAGGTATTCAATTCTGAAAGGATCCATCGGTCGATTTCGGGTCGCTTATTCAATGGGATTTCGGCTTCTTCGTAGTTGAAATCATCCAAATTGGCGTACAAGCTGAAGAAACTATAGGTATTGTATAGTGTTCCGAAGAATTTATTTCTCACTTCAGCAATGCCGTCGCTATCAAATTTGAGATTATCCCATGGATTGGCATTGCTAATCATGTACCAGCGGGTCGCATCTGGGCCGTATTGGGCCAAGGTATCGAATGGATCCACGGCATTCCCCAATCGCTTGGACATTTTCTGACCGTTTTTATCCAGTACCAAACCATTGGATACTACATTCTTGTAGGCTACATCATCGAAAATCATCGTAGCAATGGCGTGCAGGGTATAAAACCAACCACGCGTCTGGTCCACTCCTTCGGCAATGAAATCGGCCTTTCGCCATGTATTTTCAACCTTCTCCTTATTCTCAAACGGATAGTGCCATTGCGCATAGGGCATAGAACCACTATCAAACCATACATCGATGAGATCGGCTTCACGCTTCATAGGTTTCCCCGATGGAGAAACCAGGACGATCTGGTCGACTATGTTTTTGTGAAGATCGATCTTATCGTAGTTCTCTTCAGAAAGGTCGCCCACGACGAACTCTTCAAAAATATCTTTATCCATATGGCCTGTCGCAACCGACTTCGCCATCTCTGCCTTCAGTTCTTCTACCGAACCGATACAGATTTCTTCTTTTCTATCTTCGGTACGCCAGATGGGCAAAGGAATTCCCCAATATCTGGAACGCGAAAGGTTCCAGTCGTTGGCATTGGCCAACCAATTTCCGAATCGTCCCTCACCAGTTGCCTTAGGCTTCCAGTTGATGGTTTGATTGAGCTCAAACATGCGGTCCCTGAACGAGGTTACTTTTATGAACCAAGAATCGAGGGGATAATACAGGATCGGCTTGTCTGTTCTCCAACAATTCGGGTAACTATGAACATATTTTTCGACTTTGAAAGCCCTGTTCTCTATTTTGAGTTTTATAGCGAGCTCTACATCTATACTCTTTTCGGGTGCTTCGCCATCATTGTAATATTCGTTCTTTACATACTTCCCACCAAATTCTCCCATTTCGGGTCGGAAACGTCCTTGAAGGTCCACCAAAGGAACCAGGTTTCCATTTTCATCCTTTACCAACATTGGAGGCACTTCTGGTGTTGCCTCTTTGGCCACTTTAGCATCGTCTGCTCCAAAGGTAGGTGCTGTATGCACAATTCCGGTACCGTCTTCGGTGGTTACAAAGTCTCCGGAGATAACACGGAAGGCATTTTCAGGATTTTCAAAAGGCAAAACGTAATCCAACAATTGCTCATAGCGAATGCCCACCAAGTCGGCTCCCTTGAATTCTTTTTCGATAACAAAGGGAATCTTTTTAGCCCCTTGTTCGTAGTTCGCTAAGGCCGATTCGCCTTCAGCAACTTCATATTTCCCGGTCAATTGTTTTCCAACTAAATTCTTGGCCAGTATAATGTGGATGGGCTCGAAGGTATATTGGTTGAAGGTCTTCACCAATACATACTCTATTTTGGGGCCGACGGTTAAAGCCGTATTACTTGGCAGGGTCCAAGGTGTGGTCGTCCAAGCTAAGATATGCACATCGCCATATCCCTGAAGGAAATCGGGAAGGGTTTCTGGCAGGGTCTTAAACTGCGCCACCACCGTAGTATCGGTCACATCCTGATAGGTTCCAGGTTGATTTAACTCGTGAGAACTCAATCCCGTTCCTGCCTTCGGGGAATAGGGCTGAATCGTATAGCCTTTATAGAGCAAATCCTTGTTGTAAATCTGCTTGAGCAACCACCATACGGTCTCCATGTATTTGGATTTGTAGGTGATGTACGGATCGTCCATATCTACCCAATACCCATAGCTCTCGGTGACCTTATTCCAAACATCGGTATAGCGCATCACCGCTTTTCTACAGGCAGCATTGTACTCTTCTACCGATATCTTCTTACCGATATCTTCCTTGGTGATCCCCAACTCCTTTTCAACACCCAACTCGATAGGGAGTCCATGAGTATCCCATCCTGCTTTACGATCTACTTTAAATCCTTTCTGGGTTTTGTAGCGACAAAAAATGTCTTTGATAGCGCGTGCCATCACGTGGTGAATACCGGGTAAGCCATTGGCCGATGGCGGTCCTTCAAAGAATACATAGGGTTCACTTCCCTCGCGAATGGAAATACTCTGCTCGAAAATGTTTTCACGTTTCCAAAAATCGAGTAGTTCCTCTCCCAGTTTGGGAAGGTCTAAGCCTTTGTATTCTTTAAATTTTGTGCTCATCGCGCCTATATTTTCAATAAGGGTGCGAATTTACGGAATTTTTATGCAAAAAACCCACACCTAGAGCGACTTGAGGGAAGAATTTAACCCAAAAATAAAGGGGCATAAAAAAAGCACTGCTAAAAACAGTGCTTTCAAAAGAAATCGATTATAGTTACTGTCTTACGAATCGCATTTCAGTAGTAATATCGCTTGACTCAGTTTGAGTTTCTTCAGTAAGCATTTCAACCATTCTTATTTCACTTTGTGTGAATTGGGTTACTTCATACGTTCCAACTTCGAAACCATCGAGACCACTAATGGTAATCGTTTGATTGTTGGCATCTATAGAATATGTCCCAGAGTCGTCAAGTACAAGTATTTCAGTATCTGTTTCTGAAACACCCCCAACTTCCACTGTAGTGGTCACCCTGTATTCACCTTCAATCGTTAAACTCCCATTTTCATTCATAACAAGTACGACCTGAAAAGTATCTCCGACAATATCGGTATTGGCAGTGACTGGGATTCCTTGTACCTCTGTAGTTGTAACAATATCAACAGTAAAATAAGTCATATCATATGTCCCTGCGATATTTTCGTTACTCAACAAGAAGGTAGAATCACCATCATCATCTTTTTTACAGCTTACCACAGTAAGCGTTATAGCTAGAATAAATAGTAGTTTTTTATAGTTCATAAGTAGTAGATTTTGGGGTAAAGATACTCTGTTTTTAAGCTTGAAGATTCGTTCTAAAACAAATTATTTCCCCAAGTTACTAACACATTTTCTATCTTTAACTCAACTAACATCCAATAGAATTTCATTGAAAAAAATACTTTTCCTCTTACTACTGGCATCCTTTGCCGGTCAAGCCCAGGAGTATGTAGATTTGTTTAAAGTGGGTTATGGCCAAACCTTCAACAACGACTTTGAGGGCACCAACAACAGTACTGAAGTCAAAACTTTTGAGGTCGACCTCACCTTCCCGGTAGTCCTCAACGACCTTCACGCGCTAATTACGGGTGGGCTCTTTAGCCGAAATAACCTTCAGTTATTCCCACAGGCCGAATTCTCAAGCCTTTACAGCAGTACGCTGAAATTGGGATGGGCCGCCACATGGAATGAAAAATGGAGTTCGACCCTCGTTGCGCTGCCCAAAATTGCTTCGGATTACAAGGATATCGATGGGGACGACTTCTACTTGGGTGGAGTTGCCCTGCTGAAATACCAGAAAAAAGAAAACCTCATTTATCGATTTGGGCTGTATGCCTCTTCGGAAGCCTTTGGCGTATTTAGCACTCCCATTTTTGGATGGTACTACCTAAGCCCCAGTTCCCAATTTGAAATGGACGTGTCCTTACCTGTTTCTGCCGACATCAATTATACGGAAGGTGTTTTTACTTATGGGCTGGATTATTATGGCATTGGGCGCAGTTTCAATATTGATGAAAACAATGCCAATGTTTATGCGGATCTCAGTTCCTTGGAATTTGCTTCTTACATTCAATTTAATGCCTTTGACAAAAGTGTATTACTCCGAGCCAAGTTTGGATACGCCAGCAATGATTACGAAGTCTACGAACAGGGTGAAAAAATTGATTTGGGAATTGCTGCCTTCAGTTTTGGTGATGACCGTACACAATTGAATCCCAATATAGGGGGTGGGCTCTTCCTGAGGTTCGAAGCGATCTATCGATTCAATCTACCTGGAGAGGACGATGATCCCGAAAAAAAGTAATAGCTTTAAGTATGGAAAAGTTATGTCCCGAATGTGGTGATAAGATTATTGGGAGGTCCGATAAGAAATTCTGTAGTGATGCCTGCCGTAATGCCCATAATAATGCCTTAAACAAGGATACCAAAAATATCATCCGAACTACGAACAATCGCCTTCGGAAAAATCATCGTATTCTGGAAGCATTGAATAGCAATGAGAAAACCAAGGTTACCAAGGCAACCCTATTAAAGCACGGTTTTCTGTTCAATTATTTTACCGGAATGTACACCACCAAAAAAGGGGATCATTATTTTTATGTGTACGATCAGGGATACCTTGCTTTGGATAATGACTTTTATTTGCTCGTAAAAAGGGAGTTTTAGCAGGAACGAAACCTTTTCTATTTCCAACTGTGCCCTTTAAGCTGAAGTGCAGCTTTCAAGACATCTTTCTGACTAATAAGCCCAACCAATTTACCGTCGTTAACGATGGGGAATCGTCTTCTTCTGGAAGATAAAAAACGGTCGGCAGCATCGAAAACATTCATCTCACCGTCTATGGTTTCCACTTCGGTAGCCATATGGTCTTCTACCTTTACGTCCTCCATAGGCTGATTGTAATAGCGACTGTTGCTGATCTGCTTCATACAATCACCTTCAGAAATAATCCCAATGAGCTCATTTTTTTCATTCACTACTGGACCACCGGAAATTTTCTTTTTGATAAGTGTATTCATGACTTCCATCACACTCTGATCGGGACGAAATGTAACAAGATTAGTGCTCATATAATCGGATACCTTGATATTTTCTGAAGATCCTTTTGTGGGTTTTGCCCTTCTTCCGATATAACTTTTAATGCCCATAATGTTAGGTTTTTATCTTCTTAAATATAGGAAAATTTGTGGACTGAAAAAACCAATCATGATTGAAAATGAGCCTCGAAGCATCTGGATTTAACATTTCACCAATTATATGTACTTTTAGGAAACCAAAGCCAATTTAATGAAACGACAATTCGCCTTCCTATCCCTACTTCTATTACTTGCCCTTACCTATTATAGCTTTTATAGTCTCATGCCAAGAAAAATGGTGCCAGCTTCTGCACCGGATACCGAATTTTCTGCAGAAAGAGCTTTGATTCCCCTGAAGGAAATAAGCAAAGCCCCGCATTTTATTGGTAATGACGAACATGCTCGCGTACGGGAGTACTTGGTGCAGCAATTGAATGGTTTGGGCCTCGCTGATGTGCAAACGCAGGAAGGATTTATTTATAACGACTGGGGCGGATTGGTAAAACCCATTAATATCATGGGGCGTATAAGAGGAACACAGCCCGGGAATTCACTGCTTATTTTTGCGCATTACGACAGTGCCATGGTTCCTTCGTTTGGTGCCAGTGATGCTGGAAGTGGTGTGGTTACCATTTTGGAAGCGGTGAGGGCGTATCTCGCTAAAGGGGTTCAACCCAAAAACGACATCATTGTGTTATTTACCGACGCTGAAGAAATTGGCCTGGATGGAGCAGATTTGTTTGTGAATCAACACCCATGGGCCAAAGACATTCGATTGGCCCTCAACTTCGAAGCTCGAGGAAGCGGTGGGCCGAGTAATATGATCTTGGAAAGCAACCAAGGCAATCACAATATCATCCAGTCTTTTATTGATGCCGGTGTGGAATATCCGTTGGCCTCTTCGCTCATGTACAGTATCTATAAAATGCTCCCTAATGATACCGACTCTACAGTATTGCGGGAAGATGCTGATATCGATGGTCTTTTCTTTGCCTTTATCGACGATCACTTCGATTACCATACTGCGAATGATAATTTTGAAAGACTGGATCGCAATACATTACAGCATCAGGGGAGTTATTTACTTCCTTTATTACACCATTATGCAGATGCAGATCTCACCAATATGAAAAGCGATAGGGACGATGTGTATGTAAACCTCCCTTTTATTGGAATGATTAGTTATCCTTTTTCTTGGATTCTTCCCATGCTGCTGCTAGCTGCCTTTATACTATTATTCCTAATTTATCTTGGAATTAAAAACGACACCTTACACCTCAAAGCCATAGGTAGAGGATTCGGGGCGCTACTCACCTCGCTGGTAATTTGTGGCTTGGTTGGATTTTTTGGATGGTCATTACTGTTGAAAATTTATCCGCAATACAATGAAATTGATCACGGCTTTACCTATAACGGGCATACGTACATCGCTTTCTTCGTAGTACTTTCCTTGGCCATTACCTTTATGGTGTATCGTAGATTCAAAATTAAAGATGTTGCCAGTGCTTATGTCGCTCCCCTATTTTTATGGTTATTAGTAAATACTGCTGTATTCCTAATCATTAAGGGAGGTGCCTATTTTATCATTCCTGTCTTTTTTGGCCTTTTGGCATTTTGGGTACTCACCCGTCAGGAAAAGCCAAATTTAATTCTAATGGTATTGCTGGCAGCTCCAGCAGTTTTCATCTTTGCACCGCTTATTCAGTTCTTCCCGGTTGGACTTGGATTGGAGATGTTGGTGATTAGTTGTGTGTTTACCGTATTGCTATTTGGTTTGGTCTATAATGTCTTAGGTTTTTACAAAGGAAAACGATTGTTTTCCTTATTCTTCTTCATCCTAGCTTTTGGGTTTTTTGTAAGCGCTCATTTTGATAGCAGTTATGATGAAGATCGGCAAAAGCCCACCAGTTTGTTGTATTATCAAAACGCCAATGATGGCAACGCCTATTGGGTAACCTATGACCAAAATCCAGATGAATGGGTCAAAGGATATTTAGGAGACCAACCCGAAGAGGCATCAAAATACGTTACAAGCTCTGCTGGTAGTAAATACAACACGGGGTATAGTTTTGCAGCGCCCGCACCAAAAATCAATATCCCTTCTTTCGATTTGCGATTGGAAAAGGATACGCTAGTAAATAATAATGAAGAAGTGACTTTTACGCTAGTACCGAAAAGGGACGTTCACATCCTTAGGCTTTATGCCGATTCCACGGTTGTATTCAACTCCCTTGCCTATAATGGAATGAAAGTGAAACCCGATAGTACAGGCGTCCTTCTGGGAGATCGGGAAAGCAATTTCTTGATGCACTATAATGTTTCAGAGAGTGATTCCTTGGAGGTATCGTATTCGCTGCCCGCAGGAACAGACCCCAATTTCAGCGTTCTGGAATATTCCTTGGATCTTATGGACAATCCATTATTTACCATAAACAAAAGACCTGTGCATGCCATGCCTACGCCCTTCGTTACCACCGATGCGGTAATTGTTAAAAAAGACTTGGATCTGGAATCCTTACGGACCGTAAATGACACTTTATCAGCACCTTTGAATGAGTAGACAAATTGCTATTGCCGGAATGGGATGGTTGGGGCTGCCCCTAGCACATCGCCTTAAATTAATGGGTTATACGGTTAAGGGAAGTGTTACTTCTCAGGAAAAGGCCGATCAACTTCAAAAAAATGATTGGAAGGTTTTCCCGATCATGATTTCGGAAGGTGGTGTCTCCGGGAATGTTGAAGAGTTTTTTGATGACGTACGTGATATTATCATCATGATTCCCCCAGGGCTTCGGCGCAATTCCGGTGCGGACTATGTATTAAAAATGTCGCATTTACTGTCAGAAATCGAGGCCTCTTCCATAGAAAATATCGTTTTTGTAAGCAGTACTTCGGTCTATGGTGATGCTCAGGGCACTGTAACCGAAAAGGATCTCCCTAAACCTGAAACCGAGGCAGGACGCCAATTACTGCAGGTTGAGCAACTTTTTTTTACTTCCAATTGCAATACCAGTATTGTTCGGTTTGGCGGTTTGTTCGGAGGAAGCCGACAACCAGCGCGATATTTGGCAGGGAGGGAAAACCTTAGCAATGGTAATGCTCCTGTGAATCTCATTCATCGCGATGATTGTATTTCGGTGTTGGTGAAAATACTGAACCAACGGGCTTTTGGGCATATTTTTAACGCAGTGCACCCCAATCATCCTTCCAAATCATCTTATTATGTTCAAAAAGCGAAAGAACTTGGCTTAGAACCTCCTACGTTCACTAAAGGCGAATCGGCCAGCTCCTTTAAACAAGTGGATTCTGTTCATTTGAAAGAATACTTGGATTTCAGCTTTTCAAACGAGCTTTAGGGTTCGTCAAGATTGGTTATCTTTAGAAATCCAATTTTTAAACCATCCTCATGAAACGCTATTTTACTCCCTCATTGGTATTTCTGTTTTCGTTTTTAATAGGCCTCTCCTCCTTACAAGGCCAAACCTATGACGAAAGTCTTTACGAAGCTCTTGAATACCGATTGGTGGGGCCCTTCCGTGGTGGCCGTAGTGCTGCCGTAACTGGAGTTCCCAACAAACCGAACCTATTTTACTTTGGTGCTACTGGGGGTGGTATCTGGAAAACCAAGGATGGCGGAAGAACATGGGAAAACATTAGTGATGGATTCTTTGGTGGCTCCATCGGCGCTATAGAAGTGGCAGAAAGTGATCCCAATGTAATATACGTGGGAGGCGGTGAAAAAACCGTACGTGGGAATGTTTCTTCTGGATATGGCATTTGGAAATCCGAAGACGCCGGTAAAAACTGGACACAAAGCGGTCTGGAAAAAGGACGGCATATTCCTAGGATTGCCATTCATCCAAGAGACCATAACATCGTGTACGCAGCTGTTTTGGGGAATATCTATAAACCCACACAAGAACGCGGTGTCTATAAAAGTACCGACGGAGGGAAAACATGGCGAAAAACCCTCTTTTCCAACGAAAATGCTGGGGCCGTGGATTTGGCAATGGATCCCAATAACCCAAGGATTCTATATGCTTCTACTTGGAACGTTCGGCGAACCCCATATAGCCTTAGCAGTGGTGGCGAAGGATCTGCCCTATGGAAAAGCACCGATAGTGGGGAGACTTGGAAAGAAATATCACAAAACAAAGGGTTTCCAACAGATACCTTAGGGATTATAGGAGTAACCGTTTCCCCTGTAAATAGTGAACGCGTTTGGGCCATCGTTGAAAACAAGGATAAAGGGGGTGTCTACCGAAGTGACGACGGAGGTGAAACTTGGTCGCAGGTAAACAGCGAAAGAAAGTTGAGACAAAGAGCCTGGTATTACACCAGGATTTATGCCGACACCAAAGATGAGGATATCGTTTATGTTTTAAATGTGCGCTATCACAAGAGTACGGATGGTGGTAAAACCTACGAAACTTATAACGCTCCCCATGGAGATCATCATGACCTATGGATTGCACCTGAAAATCCTGACCGAATGATCATAGGTGACGATGGAGGGGCTCAAGTAACCTATGACGGAGGGGATACCTGGAGTACCTACCACAACCAGCCTACTTCTCAATTTTATCGAGTTACTACAGACAATGCCTTCCCCTATCGAATTTATGTTGCACAACAGGATAATAGTACGATACGAATCCCTCATAGAACAGAGGGTTGGAACATAGACGAAGATGATTGGGAGCGCACAGCAGGAGGTGAAAGTGCCCATATCGCGATCGACCCAGAGGACAATGACATCGTTTATGGCGGAAGCTATGATGGTTTTCTTACGCGATATAACCATAAAACCCGAACGGTTCGGAGTGTAAGTGTATGGCCAGATAACCCTATGGGGCACGGCGCTGAAGATATGAAATACCGCTTTCAGTGGAATTTCCCGATTTTCTTTTCACCCCACGATCCCAACAAACTGTATACCGCGTCCAACCATTTGCATATGAGCACCAACGAAGGGCAAAGTTGGGAGGTAATCAGTCCCGATCTTACGCGAAACGATCCGTCGAAACTCGGACCTTCAGGAGGACCCATTACAAAAGACAATACTTCGGTGGAATATTATTGTACCATATTCGCTGCTGCCGAGAGCCCAATTACCCCAGGATTACTCTGGGTAGGAACCGATGATGGCTTGGTTCAGGTTTCAAGAAATGGTGGTCAGAACTGGGAGAATGTAACTCCCAAGGGGATGCCCGAATGGATGATGATTAATAGTATAGAACCGTCCCGCTTCGATGCTGGAACATGTTACATTGCAGGAACCAAATACAAAACAGGAGATTTCACGCCCTATTTGTATAAGACTTCAGACTACGGAAAAACCTGGAAACACATTACCAACGGTATTGCCTCGGAACATTTTACTAGGGTATTGCGGGAAGATCCGTCTCAAAAAGGCTTGCTTTATGCTGGAACCGAAACAGGCATGTATGTATCCTTTAACGATGGTAACCAATGGCAACCTTTTCAACTCAATCTACCTATTGTTCCCATTACCGATCTTGCATTAAAAGATAATAATCTTGTCGTGGCAACTCAGGGACGCAGTGTTTGGATCATTGACGATCTTACGGTATTGCATCAATTAAGTCAAGCAAACGGAAAAAAGAACTATCTCTTTAAACCCAAAGAAACGTACCGAATGGGCGGAGGCAGCAGAAAAGGCTCTTTAACCACCGGAACCAATCACCCTGCGGGTGTCATTACCTATTTCAATTTGGAAGACCCCGAAGACAAGGAAGTGAAACTAAGCTTCCTGAATGCCAAAAATGACACCTTGAAGACCTTCAGTACAAAGAGTAAGGAGAATAAATTGAAGGTGGAAAAAGGAGCCAATAAATTTGCTTGGAATACTCGCGGGGAAGGTGCAGAACGACTCAAAGGAATGATCCTGTGGTGGGCCAGCACCAATGCTCCCAAGGCAGTTCCGGGTCAATATAAAGTGGTTTTGGAAGTGGATGAAGAGGTGCAGTCTCAAACCTTTACCATTTCACCGGATAAAAATGCCGAAACAGATATCGCTGGCATGCAACTTCAGTATGATTTTATTTCCGATATCAACGAAACGGTGGACCGAGCTCACAAATCGATCAAGAAAATTCGAAAGATCAACGAACAATTGGAAGCATTTCAAAAACAGTACAAGGGCAATGCTCAAGTGAAAGACCTGCTCGAAAAGGCTAAAGACTTGAGCGAACAGTTTTCAGAAATTGAAAAAGCACTGTACCAGACCAAAAATAGAAGTGGCCAAGATCCCTTGAATTTTCCCATAAAACTCACTAACAAATTGGCACACCTCAACAGTCTCGTGGGCATGGACGATTTTCCACCCACTGAGCAAGATATCGCCGTAAAAAATGAGTTAACCCAACTAATTACTATTGAACTGGTGAAATTCGATGATTTGGTCTCCAAGGAAATTGGGGCTTTCAACGCTTCATTTAACGCGCTAAATCTAAACTATCTCTTTATTGAAGACGATAAGTAAGCGTATCTTTGTACCCGTATGGAATACAATTATATAAAATCACTGCATCTCATTTTTGTAATCACTTGGTTTGCAGGATTATTTTACATAGTTCGTCTATTTGTATACCAAATTGAAGCCTCCCAGAAACCTTCGCCGGATCGGGAAATATTAGGAGCACAATTAAAGATCATGGCCAAACGCCTATGGTATATCATTACCTGGCCGTCTATGATACTAAGTATCTTCTTTGCTGTTTGGCTGCTATATATACGGCCCTTTTATATAAGCGATGCTTGGATGCAGGTAAAACTGGGATTTGTAGTACTATTGATTATCTATCACATAAAATGTCATTTTTACTTCAAACAATTGCAGCAGGATATTGTAAAGCATTCCTCCAATTATATGCGGCTCTTTAACGAAGGGGCCACCATTATTTTGTTCGCTGTCGTTTTTCTGGTCATACTGAAAAATGCAATCAACTGGATTTACGGGGTACTTGGAATTGTCATCTTCAGTATTTTGATCATGCTCGGGTTCCGATTCTACAAGCGATTGCGCGAAAAAAAAGGGACCAAATAAAATATTGAACCCTCATTTTAACGTTTGGTTCAATTATTGTTATCTTCAGAAGCAAATTGAACCCTATGGGATTGCTAAAATCGCTGCGCTTCCGAATCTTCCTATCCATGCTCCTTTTGGTGGTAACCGCTTCCATACTTATAGCGGTCGTTACCATCTACCAATACCGGGAAGAGGCTCAGGATTACCATAGGGAACGTTTACAGCGTAAAGAAACCGCCATTACCAAAAACATTGAGTACGTATTAAAGAATACTACCTACCCCATTGAGACCGAGAATATTCCACTTATTTTCAAAAACAAGATTTACGAAATTAAGGATGTCAATAATCTGGAAATTTACTTTTACGATCTCGATGGAAAACTTCTGAAATCTTCGAGGGCCTCTTTTCTGAAAGATACTTCCCATGCGAGGCTTCCACGGGAAATTCTGGAGAATTTGGAATCTGCCGCCGAAAAACGGTATCTAGAAGAATTTGAGGAAGAAGGACAGAAATACCAATCTTCTTATTTCTATATCACAGACCCTTCATTTAAACCCCTGGCCATCCTCAATTTACCCTATATTGAGGACGACGACCTGATTAATAAGGAACTCAAGGAAAACCTTACGCGAATGGGAATTGCATATTTCCTAATGCTCTTATTTGCCATTGCCCTGGCCTATTTTCTCTCAAAATACATAACACGCTCCCTGAACCAAGTAAGTGAGAAGATTAACGAAACGCGACTCGATAAGCGCAACAAAAAAATAGAATTGGATTCCAATACCACCCAAGAGATTTCCAACTTGGTGATGGCATACAATGGAATGATCGATGAACTCGAAGTGAGTGCCGCACAATTGGCCGCCAGTGAACGAGAAGCCGCCTGGCGTGAAATGGCCAAACAGGTGGCGCATGAGATCAAAAATCCTTTAACTCCTATGCGCCTAACGGTGCAGAGTTTTTTGAGAAAATTCGATCCCAGCGATGAAAACATCAACGAAAAATTGGCGGAATACAGCAATACGCTTATTCAGCAAATTGATACCATGAGTTCCATTGCATCGGCGTTTTCTACCTATGCCGATATGCCCGCACAACAGGATGAAACGCTCAACGTGGTGCGAATCACAAAACTGGCTATCGAGATTTTCAACGAAGACTATATTTATTTCTTTTCGGATGAGGACGAGATCATTTCAAAATTCGATCGTACCCAATTAATCCGAGTAGTAACCAATCTTGTAAAGAATAGCATTCAGGCAATCGAACAGAAACAACCCGAAAATCCAAGAATAGACGTAACCGTTTCTACCAATGAAGAAGCCACTCAAATCATTGTTAAGGACAACGGGATCGGTATATCTGAACTTAATAAGGACAAGGTCTTCGAGCCTAAATTTACTACTAAATCCAGCGGGATGGGATTGGGATTGGCCATGGTAAAGAATATTGTCGAAACCTATGGCGGCGGGATCACTTTGCAGTCTGTTGAAGGTGAAGGAACCACCTTTGTGGTTTCGGTCCCGAAATAGGAATCAATTACCTTTTTGGTTTTGAAAAGGGCGCATCTTTGGCTAAATTGCACGCCTAACTTCCCCAAAAACTTTCAGGATGGATTACGAAAATATTTTATGCGACTTCAACGAAGGCCTTACCACCATCACCATTAACAGACCAACCAAGTTGAATGCACTCAACAAAGCAACTATCAAAGAACTTCATGAAGCCTTTAAGGAGGCAGATAAGGACAATGACACCAAGGTGATCATTATCACAGGAAGCGGAGAGAAAGCTTTTGTTGCCGGTGCCGATATCAGCGAATTTGCCGATTATTCGGTATCACAAGGAGAACGGTTGGCAGCGCAAGGGCAAGCCCTGTTGTTCGATTTTGTAGCCCATTTAGGAACTCCTGTTATTGCGGCTATCAATGGATTTGCCTTAGGCGGTGGTTTGGAATTGGCGATGTCTGCACATTTCAGAATTGCCAGTGATAATGCCAAAATGGGATTGCCCGAGGTTTCCTTGGGGGTAATTCCCGGATATGGAGGCACACAGCGTTTGCCACAGTTAGTTGGTAAAGGTCGCGCTATGGAGATGATTATGACGGCTGGAATGGTTTCGGCTCAGGATGCGCTTTCTTACGGATTGGTAAATCATGTGGTCACCCAAGAAGAATTGCTTCCATTGGCCGAAAAAATTGCTGGCAAAATCATGAGAAATTCATCCGTCGCAGTCGCTGCTGCAATCAATTCAGTAAATGCTGGGTTTGAAGACGGAGAAAACGGTTTCGATACCGAAATCACCGAATTTGGAAAATGTTTTGGAACGGCCGACTTTAAGGAAGGGACGCAAGCTTTTCTTGAAAAACGCAAACCAGAATTTCCGGGTAAATAAAATACGCTCACCCTTGAACACGCAATACTTGAAATCTTCATCTTTCTTGTATAAAGTATTTGGAATAATTCCTATATTTTAGGGAATAATTCCATATTATTTTTAATTTTAATGGTAGAAAATTCCATTAAAGTTAATCATGCCCCAATCTATAAAAGGCCGAGGAGCCCAGAAGAAAGTGCACAATCGATTTTTCGAATTGAAGCACGAGGTACTGGACGAATATCTCAACTTCTGTGAATTGGATGGAGAACTTGCAGACAAAAATAAAACACAATACATAGATGTGTTTCCCAAAACCTTCGTGAACAAGGTAACCAGCCCAGATGTAGGTATGATGTACTCTGCCAACCCCTATCAAGGATGCGAACACGGTTGTATTTATTGCTATGCCAGAAACTCCCATGAGTATTGGGGTTATGGGGCTGGAGTTGATTTTGAAAGGAATATTCTGATCAAGAAAAACGCTCCCGTACTTCTAGAAAAAAAGATTACCCAAAAAAACTGGAAAGGAGATACCATAGTGTTTTCCGGAAATACAGATTGCTATCAACCTATAGAACGCCGTCTTGAAATCACACGAAAGTGTTTAGAGGTGATGTTGAAATGGAAAAACCCAACCGGCATTATTACCAAAAACTCCTTAATCCTTCGCGACTTGGAGCTCCTCAAGGAAATGGCCCAATACAATACCATTGGGGTAAATATTTCAATTACCTCATTATCTGAAGAAACACGAAGAATCCTGGAGCCAAGGACGGCAAGTATAAAGAACCGACTGAAAACAGTGGAAATCCTTTCTCGCAACAATATCCCGGTCAATGTAATGATTGCCCCTATCATCCCATCACTCAATAGTCATGAAATCCTGCCCCTGATCGAAAAGGTAGCTTCGTTGGGCGCAAAAAGCATTGCCCATACCATCGTAAGGCTCAATGGTCAGATTACAGAAATCTTCGAAGATTGGGTTCGTAAAAAGCTCCCGCATCGGGCCGATCGAATCTTACATCAGATAGCCGAATGTCATGGCGGCACATTAAACGATAGCCAATGGGGGCGCAGAATGAGAGGAGAAGGAATTATTGCCAAGCAAATATCGGATACCATTCGATTGGGAAAGGCAAAATATATGAAAGGGCGAAAAATGCCCGCTTTGGATAATTCACATTATCTGGATTTAAAAAATCCGCAGCGCACTCTTTTTTAAGTTATGCTTCGCCATTCCATTCGGCATAGAATCGCTCGAGAAATGCTTCCAGAAAATCATGCCTCCTTTGGGCCATTTTTCTTCCTGTTTCCGTATGCATCTTATCCTTCAGTAAGAGTAGCTTTTCGTAAAAGTGATTTATTGTAGGTGCTTCGGAAGCTCGATATTCTTCAGGAGTCATATTTAGGTTCGGGGGAATAGAAGGATCGTACAAGCTTCTGTTTTTAAATCCGCCATAATTAAAGGTTCTGGCAATCCCAATAGCTCCTAAGGCATCCAAACGATCGGCATCCTGAACCACCCGAAGCTCGAGTGAGTCAAAATTTTTCGCAACATTGCCCCCTTTAAAAGAAACGTTTTCAATAATAGCGACCACATGATCGATGGTTGCTTGCTTGGCTCCTAATGCTCCCAGAATCTCCTGTGCCTTTTGTGGACCCACCGTTTCATCACCATCATGAAATTTGGCATCGGCCACATCATGAAGCAAGGCTCCTAGTGCCACCACATCGATATCTACCTTCTCTGTTTTCCCAATGGATAGTGCATTTTTATAAACCCGTTCGGTATGGAACCAATCATGCCCTCCTTCGGCAGTAGCCAATTCTTCCTTCACAAAATCCTTGGTTTTTTGGATAAGGGTATCAGACTTTGATGGCATCTTTAATTTGCGTTTCTATGATTTTTATAAGTTCTGTATGATCTGGATAATCTTTCAGCTGAATGGGGGCATGTACTTTTATTCTTAAATGCGTGCCTAACCCCATGGGAAACTTGCCATAGCGAATCGTTTTCCAGGAGTCATTAATGGTAATGGGAAGCACGATCGCCGAGGGGATCCTTTCGAACAAGGTGAGCAACCCTTTTACTTGGAACGGTCGCGGGTTACCATCCCTACTCCGTGTACCTTCAGGAAAAATAACGGCTGCACGCTTATGGGTTTCAATATAATCTGCAAATTTCTCGATGGCAGCAATGGCCTGTTTTGGATCCTTTCTATCTATTAAGGCCGATCCGCCGTGACGCAGGTTATAAGAAACGCTGGGTATTCCCCTTCCCAACTCTATTTTACTAATGAACTTAGGATGATGCTTCCGCAGGTACCAGATGATCGGCGGGATGTCGAACATACTCTGATGGTTGGAAACAATGATCACCGGTTGTCCTTTTGGGACATGATGGGAGTGATCGCAAGAAAATCGGGTGCCCAAAATATTCTGACAGCGCATGAGCATGAACTGCAGCCCATCTACTGCCACCTTATGAGCCTGATAACCCAATAAGTTCAACGTGATCCATTGAATGGGGTGGAAAACTACAAGGGTAATTCCGAAGAAAATGAAGTAAACAACGGATATGGGATACGAGAGCAGTTTAACCATAGATCAAAAATAAAAAAACCGCCCCAAATGGAGGGACGGTTCTGTATTTCAAAAATATGAAGTTCTTAACAGTACTCGTCGTAAGCACCTTTTAGGTTTTCCGCGATTAAATCGGCAGATCTACCTTCGATATGGTGTCGCTCCAACATATGCACCAATTCCCCATTCTTGAACAACGCCATAGAAGGTGAACTTGGTGGAAATGGAACCATTTGGGCACGAGCTGCATCCACAGCCTCGAAGTCTACACCGGCAAAAACCGTCACCAATTGATCCGGAGTCTTCGTGTTTTGCAAGGAAATTCTTGCGCCGGGACGCGCATTAGCAGCCGCACATCCGCACACTGAATTCACTACTACAAGAGTAGTTCCTTCCTTGGCAAGTGCATCACTTACGTCTTGAGCTGAAAACAATTCGGAAAAACCAATATTGGTTAGGTCTTCTCGCATGGGTTTTACCAATTCTGGAGGGTACATATATATTTATTTTAAATGTGTAACAATTAAGGTACAAAGATAACTAATTTACACGATAAGGTTCTAGACCTTAAACGTTAAAGAGTTGATAAAGCCCCTTGGGTTTCATCGGCACAAAAGACCTAAAAATACTCCTTGAGAATGACGTACCTTTGCTCCATTAATACTGAGAAGAAATGATTCGATGGTTTGCTGCCGTTTTGGGCTATACCTTCTTTAGATTCCCCGGGGCCATTTTAGGGTTTATCCTAGGAAGTATTTTCGATAACATGAATGCTGGTAAAACCCGCCCTCAAAGGCGTTCGGTATTTGGACAACCCAAGGATAGGGTAACCCCTGCCGATTTCGAATTGAACCTTCTCTCGTTAGCTTCCCTCGTAATTAAGGCAGATGGAACTGTGAACCAAACCGAATTGGATTACGTACGCCAGTATTTTGTTCAAGCATATGGTAAGGAAAGAGCCAATGCCACTTTTAGGGTATTTAACGATGTGATCAAAAAAAGGGAAGTTTCTGCTCCCAATGTCGCTGGAATGCTTCGCAAACGAATGCGTTACGAATCCCGTTTGCAGGTGATCCATTTTCTATTCAGCATTGCCAATGCCGATGGCCATGTTTCCCAACCAGAAGTTATGGAAATTAATAGAATAGGCACCTACTTAGGTATTCAGATGCGTGATTTCGAAAGCATCAAGGCCATGTTCTTCAAAAATCCGGATAGTGCGTATAAGATTTTGGAGATTGAACGCACTGCTTCCATTTCAGAAATAAAGAAGGCCTACCGTGAAATGGTTAAGAAATACCACCCGGACAAGCTGCAGCATATGGATGATGCTTACAAAAAAGGGGCGGAAGAGAAATTCAGGAAGGTTCAAGAAGCCTACGAACAGCTTCAAAAAGAAAAAGGATTTTAAAATTTTCTGGTAAGGAAGTTCCCCATTGCACTACTAAAGGGGTATGAAAAAGATCATTCTACTACTTACAATTTTAGGAATGGGCTTGCCGTCCATGGCCCAAGAACATGTTAATTTAAAGAACAACTACGCCGCTCAAGGATATGACGTGGTTTCCTATTTTAACGACAACCCCGAAAAAGGGGACAAGAAATTTACCCATACCTATGAAGGGGTAAGTTATCGATTTGCTTCGGAAGCCAATTTGATGGCTTTTACATCGAACCCTACCAAATACATTCCTCAATACGGTGGCTATTGTGCCTATGCCATTGCCAAGAAAGGTGAAAAAGTTGGGGTAAATCCAAAAACCTATCTCATTTCCAACGACAAGCTTTATCTGTTTTACAATAGTTGGGGCGTGAACACCTTGGATAAATGGAATGAAGAAGGTGCAGATGACCTTAGAAAGGAAGCGGATTCACGCTGGGAAGAGATCGTTAAAACACAGTAAACCAACACCCCTTCATCTTAAAAAGGGGTATTTTTATGTACTTATTTTTAGCCTTGTCTAAAAATAAAATAAATACATAACCAAAAATATGTTTACCTTTGTCATATGTTTTCATTAGCTGAAGAAAATTATCTGAAGACCATATACCATCTGGAGCAAGATACCAAAGGTGGTGTAAGTACCAATTCCATTGCAGATAAAATGGATACCAAGCCTTCTTCTGTAACCGATATGGTTCAGAAATTGGCCGAAAAAGGAATGCTTTCTTATAAAAAGTACAAAGGGACTACGCTTACCACCAAAGGCCGGAAGACAGCCGCGGGGGTCATTCGCAAGCACCGGTTATGGGAAGTCTTTTTAGTAGACAAATTGAAATTTCATTGGGATGAGGTGCATGAAATCGCAGAACAATTAGAACACATTCATAGTGAAGAACTGATAACCCGGTTGGACAAGTATCTGGGGCATCCCGATTTTGACCCACACGGCGATCCCATTCCCGATAAAAATGGAAACGTAAAAAAGACGGAGAAAAAATTGCTTTCCGAGCTTACCAAAAAACAAAAAGGGGTTTGTGTAGGTGTAAAGGAAACCAGCAGTGAATTCTTGCAATACCTGGACAAGCGAAACATAACCATTGGAACCAAGCTTACCGTATTGGGAAAGGAATTTTTCGATGGTTCCATGATCATCCAAGTAGGGCGGGATCAATTCTTCATATCCAAAAAAACAGCCGAAAATCTATATGTACAAACTACCTAAAATGAAACCAACCCAACTTTTAATCGTAGCATTCGTTTTGTTGTGCGGAACGCATCTATTTGCACAGGATGAAGAACCTCAAGGAGATCCGGAACTCATCACCGATCGCCCAGATGCTACGGAATCCCCTGCGACCGTACCCGTAGGGCTATTGCAAATTGAAACCGGTGCTTTTTATACCTCTTTCGAAAAGGACAATGTAAAACAGGAAGTCCTTGGATACAACACCACCTTACTCCGCTATGGAATCCTAAACAACCTCGAATTGCGCTTAGGATGGAATTTTGAAGAAGGGCGTACTTCCATTGGCGGAAATAGGTTGGATGATGTACAGAGTGGTTTTTCTCCCCTACTTGCGGGATTAAAGGTAAATATTGCTCAAGAAGATGGGTTTTTACCTACCATCGGTCTTATAGGTCATATTTTCTTGCCCTTGAGTGCATCATCCGATTATAGACCCGAAACTACCGGAGCTGATTTCCGACTGTCCTTCGACCATACACTCTCCGAAACTTCCAGTATTGCCTATAATATTGGTGCAGAATGGGGAAATGATTCTCCAGAAATCGCCTATATATATACCCTAGCATACGGTTATAGTCTTACCGATAGGCTTGGGGTTTATGGGGAATTATATGGAGACTTTCCGGAAGATAGCAAGGCCAATCACTTATGGGATGCCGGATTTACCTTTTTGGTTCAAAACAATTTACAATTGGATGCTACTGTAGGCACAAGCATAACAGAAGGGCAAGACCTATTGGTGTCGGTAGGTGCCAGTTATAGAATCCCTAAATAAAATCTGATGAAAAAAGTAATATTTCTTGTAAGCGTTTGCCTTTTACTTCTGAATTGTAAGGGAAAAGACGAAAAAGATAATGGCAAATTAAAAGTAGTCACCACTACTACCATGATCACCGATTTGGTAAAAAATATTGGAGGTGATTTTATTGAAATTGATGGTTTAATGGGTGCTGGGGTGGATCCCCATTTGTATAAAGCCAGTGAAGGGGACGTCACCAAACTTTACAATGCGAATATCATTTTTTACAATGGCTTGCATCTGGAAGGTAAATTGGTCGAGGTTTTCGAAAAAATGGAAAGCCCAACCAAAAAACAAATTGCATTGGGGGAAACTTTGGACAAGACCGGATTAATCGGTTCCGATTATTTTGCCTCCAATTATGATCCGCATGTGTGGTTCAATATTGATTATTTCAAACAATTTGTTCGCAAGGTTACCCAAACTTTATGCGAACAGGATCCGGTTAACAAAATGGAATACCTTAAGAATGAAGCTGGTTACATGGGACAACTGGATGGGTTAAAAGTGATCATTGAAACAAAAATCGCATCCTTACCCAAAGAACAGCGAATTCTAGTTACCGCACATGATGCGTTCAATTATTTTGGAGAGGCTTATGATTTTGAAGTGGTTGGATTACAGGGACTATCTACCGCAACAGAAGCCGGGGTACAAGATGTACAGCGTCTCTCCGATTTCATTATTGAAAAGCAGGTTAAAGCCATATTTGTGGAAAGCTCTGTTCCTCGAAAAACGATTGAAGCACTACAAGCTGCTGTAAAGGCAAAGGGATTCGATGTAAAAATTGGAGGTTCTTTGTATAGCGATGCATTGGGAGATCCTGGAACACCAGAAGGCACCTATTTGGGCATGTTCCAATACAATGTAAATACGTTGGTGAACGAATTGAAATGATATGGAAAAAATAGCCGTACAGGTAGACGACCTTACCGTAGCTTATAATTATAAGCCCGTGCTTTGGGATATAGATCTTTTTATCCCAGAAGGAGTTCTTATGGCAATCGTAGGACCCAATGGAGCCGGAAAGTCTACCCTAATCAAAGCTATTTTAGGTATCATAGATCCCATTGCTGGGAGTGTGGCCATTTATGGCGAACCGTATGATAAACAGCGGAAAATGGTCGCCTATGTGCCACAAAAAGGAAGTGTGGATTGGGATTTCCCCACAACTGCGCTTGACGTTGTGATGATGGGTACTTACGGAAGTTTGGGCTGGATAAAGCGACCCGGTGCCAAGGAGAAAAAAGCGGCGTTGGAAGCGTTGGAAAAAGTGGGTATGCTGTCCTTTAAAAATCGACAGATCAGTCAATTGAGTGGCGGGCAACAGCAACGTGTCTTTTTAGCAAGGGCCTTGGTACAAAACGCATCTATTTATTTTATGGATGAACCTTTTCAAGGAGTGGATGCCACTACTGAAATTGCGATCATCAATATATTAAAGGAGCTGCGGAAAGCTGGAAAAACAGTTATTGTGGTGCATCACGATCTCCAAACGGTTCCAGAATATTTCGATTGGGTCACTTTTTTGAATGTCAAGAAAATTGCCACAGGCCCCGTTAAGGAAATCTTTAACGATGATAATTTAACCAAGACCTACGGAATCAATTATAAGGTAGCGATCAATAAATAGAATTGTTCTGCAATGTCGATAAGTGAATACTTTCAGTTAGTCGTAAGCGATTATACCCTTCGTACCATTACGTTGGGGACTGCGGTATTGGGGGCTATCTGTGGAATGCTGGGAAGTTTTGCTGTATTGAGAAAACAAAGTCTTCTGGGGGATGCTATTTCACATGCTGCGCTGCCCGGGATTGCATTGGCATTTCTTATTACGGGCGCCAAAGATACCAACATTCTCCTTTTAGGTGCTTTGGTGAGTGGCCTCATCGGCACTTTTTGGATTCGGGGAATGATTACCAAAACACATTTAAAAACAGATACAGCCTTGGGTCTGATTCTCTCCCTATTCTTCGGATTTGGGATGTTACTACTCACATTTATTCAGAAGCAACCCAATGCCAATCAGGCGGGCTTGGACAAATATCTTTTCGGGCAAGCAGCTACCTTGGTCGAAAAAGACGTTTGGCTAATGACCACAGTTACCAGTATCTGTTTGGTCGTGCTATTGTTGTTTTGGAAAGAATTCAAAATCATGTTGTTCGATGCCGATTTTACCAAGACCTTGGGGTTCAACGTACGATTTATCGATATCCTGATTACCTTTTTCATTGTCCTGGCCATAGTTCTGGGGCTGCAAACCGTTGGAGTGGTCCTAATGAGTGCAATGCTTCTTGCACCTGCCGCTGCGGCACGGCAATGGACCAATAGCCTAAGCATGATGATCTTTTTGGCGGCGCTGTTCGGTGCCTTTTCTGGGGTTTTTGGAACTGCCATCAGTGCCTCTCAAAACAATCTTTCAACCGGACCGGTGATTGTATTGGTGGCTGCAGTTTTCGTTATTATTTCCTTTGTTTTTTCCCCGGGGCGTGGAATTCTATTCCGGCAATTGCGGTTCCGAAAAAACCGAAGGGATTTGAAACTTCAAAAGACCCTTCAGTTTATGCATAGCATTGCAGTAACTCACGAAAATATTGAACACCCCCATGCCATCCGAATCCTGAACAACTTTCAAGGATTTACCCGAAAAACCCTACAGAAGTTGGAGGAGAAAGACTGGATTACCCTTTCTGGGCAACAATGGGCCTTAACCGCGAAAGGTTTTCACAAAGCGGAGAATTTATTCAACCAACAAAACACCGATGAGCACGCCACAGATTGAGATACAACTAATCGCTGCCGTGGTTGCAGTGGCCTGTGCCATACCTGGGGTTTTTCTGGTCCTTCGGAAAATGGCCCTGATTAGTGACGCCATAAGTCATTCTATTTTGCCTGGGATTGTATTGGGCTTCTTCTTAACCCATGATTTGAATTCTCCTTGGCTTATTCTGTTAGCAGCTATAACTGGTGTGATCACCGTCGTTTTGGTGGAAGCCATACAGAAAACTGGTCTGGTGAAGGAAGATACCGCCATCGGATTGGTTTTTCCAGCCTTGTTCAGCATTGGGGTAATCCTCATTGCCAAAAACGCTAATGATGTTCATTTGGACGTTGATGCCGTATTGTTGGGTGAGTTGGCCTTTGCACCCTTTGATAGATTGGAACTTTTCGGTACCGATGTAGGGCCCAAATCCCTGTGGGTTATGGGAACTATTCTGCTTTGTACCTTGGTGCTATTGTTCCTGTTCTTTAAAGAATTAAAAGTGAGCACCTTCGATGCAGGTCTTTCTTCAGCATTGGGAATATCCCCCATCGTTATGCACTACGGGCTCATGTCGGTCTCTTCCATCACCGTGGTCGGAGCCTTCGATGCGGTGGGTGCCATTTTGGTTGTTGCCTTAATGATTGCACCCGCAGCTACCGCGTACCTTCTCACAAGTGATTTAAAGAAGATGCTCGGGTTTTCCATACTTTTTGGAGTGGCGTCTGCCATCTTGGGATACTGGGTTGCTAATCTATTGGACGCGTCCATTTCTGGTGCTATGACAACAGTATTGGGCTTGGTCTTCCTAAGTGTATATTTGTTTGCCCCACGAAAGGGACTTATCTCTGTATTGTACCGTCAAAAACAACAACGTACTGAGGTGTCACTCCTTACTTTTTTGTTGCACCTCAATAACCATCAGGATATTAATGAACGTCATATAAATCACCTTAACGAACATATCAATTGGCAAAAAGTTCGGTCTAAAACGGTGGTGGAACTCGCTTTAAAAAACAACATGATTTCCATCAAGGACAATATCGTTTCCCTCACAGACAAAGGCAAGGAGTTCACAGAATTGGCTTTGGAATATATCATTACCAACAAGGATGAAAAGATTGAGCATATGAAGGATGACTTTTTCCTTTTCCGTGGTTAATGGGAAAATGGCATGGTTTTTCCAATACCTTTATCGTTAGCAACATTTTAATAAGATGAAAAAGTACATTTACCTTATAGTTTTTTTAATTCCTTCACTGCTTATGGCTCAGGAAGACGATACTACTACTCCACAAATTGGAGTAAAATTAGAACAAGATCATACCATCACCTTGGGAGCTATCTCTATAACTTTTGTAAAAGTGCTCGAGGATTCCCGATGTCCGAAAAATGTTAATTGTATGTGGGCCGGACAGGCAAGAGTTGAGGTTCTGGTTTCTGAGAATGGCAAAGAGCCTATCACTCAAGAAATCACCCTGGGAGCTACGGAAGAAGTTTCCAAGAACAAAACCTTTTTCAAAAAAGGAGATTATTTTATCAAAGCCTTGACCCTAAATCCTTATCCGGTAAACGGAGAGAAAATGGGCCCTTATTCCTTGATTATTTACGAGGGGAAGTAATTTAGTGGCAACCACAATCCTGGTTACCGCATTTCGTTTTCTCACCATCCAAGGTTCCCATCGATTTTTGTCTGGTTTCGAAAATAGGATCCCAAACGAACTTTTTCAGTAAAAATCCAGCTGCTAGTGAAAAGGTAATTATGACCAAAATGTTTTGCATATTACAAAGATATTAATTTAAGAGCTGATATGCCGCAAGAGCTACTATATAAGCAATTACGGTCATCCCTATAAGTTGCCACATAGGCCATTTCCAACTATTGGTTTCCCGTTTCACAATGGCCAAAGTACTCATACATTGCATCGCAAAGGCATAAAAAAGCAATAGGGAGATGCCACTGGCAAAATTAAATCGAGGCGTTCCTGTTTTGGGATTAATCTCAGCGGCCATCCTATTCTTAATGGTTTCTTCCTCTTCGCTCCCCACGCTATAAATCGTCGCCAAAGTCCCAACAAAAACTTCTCTTGCTGCGAAGGAGCTAATGATTCCGATTCCAATTTTCCAATCATATCCTAAGGGTCGTACGGCAGGTTCTATTACTTTACCTAAAATACCGATGTATGACTTTTCCAGTTTAAAAGAAGCTATTTCGGTTTCAATTTCTGCTTCGGTGAGGGAAGTACTAATGTTATTTTGCCGAACAATCTCTTCTGCATTGTTGAAATCACCCGGCCCATAGGAAGCCAATACCCATAGCACAACAGAAATGGCCAAAATTATCTTTCCTGCTCCCAGCACGAAAGACTTAGTTTTTTCCACGACGGTGATCAGCACATTTTTAGGCATCGGTATTTTGTAGTTGGGCATTTCGATAACAAAGAAAGACCGACTTTTTATTTTCAAAATCTTGTCCAACAAATACGCCGAAAAAATAGCTGCGCCAAAGCCAAGCATGTACAAAAACATAAGGGTGAGGCCTTGAAGGCTAAATATGCCTAAAACACGCTCTTCGGGAATGACTAGGGAAATGATAATGAGATATACGGGCAAACGTGCAGAACAGGTAGTGAATGGCGTAACAAGAATAGTGATGAGACGTTCTTTCCAATTTTCGATATTGCGGGTTGCCATGACTGCAGGAATTGCGCAGGCTGTACCCGAAACCAAAGGCACCACACTTTTTCCGCTTAAACCGAATCGGCGCATCACTCGATCCATTAAAAAAACCACGCGGCTCATATAACCACTTTCTTCCAAAACGGATATGAAAAGAAATAGAAAGGCTATTTGTGGGATGAAAATCACGATCCCTCCCAAACCAGTTATAACACCTTCTGCCAAAAGATTCGTAAAATCGCCTGGTGGTAGAGTTTCTTTTACCCATTCACTTAACGAAGCAAAAGAGGCATCTATAAAATCCATTGGATAGCCACTCCAATCGAAGATGGCTTGGAAGATGAGTAATAGGATTGAAAAGAAAATAACATAACCCCAAACTTTATGGGTTAGGATTCTATCCAATCGACTTCTAAAATCTTTAGCATTGGCCGTATCTACAGTAAGGCTTTCTTTAAGGGCTTCATTAATAAATTGATAGCGCTTTATCGTTTCTTTTTGTTGAAGCCGCTTCAAATTGCTTTCAGACTCTGTTTTGAAAGTTCCAACACTCTCAAGCTCATTTCTGTCCAATTTCCCAAAATTCACATCCTGCGTAATCACCAACCAAAGTTTGTATAGATCCTGATTGGGAAATGCTTTTTTTAATCTTTCAAAATATTCTGGTGCAATGACCGAAGCATCCAAACAGGGTTTGGTGGAGATTTGTTTATGATTGGAAATTAATTTTTTCAGCTCATCGAATCCTGTATTTTTTCTGGAACTTATAAGAGCTATTTTGGTTTCTAGACGCTTTTCAAGGGTTTCAATCTCCAAGGAAATTGCCTTTCGCTGCATCCTATCGGACATATTGATTGCCAGAATGGTTGGAATCCCCAAATCTTTAATCTGAGTAAACAACAGTAAGTTCCGCTTCAGGTTTTCAATTTCGCAAACCACTACAGCCACATCGGGATAGTCCTTGTCGTTTTTATTGAGCAAGAGCTCAATCACGACATTTTCATCCAAGGAAGATGCATTGAGGCTATATGTCCCTGGAAGATCCAGAATATGGGCCTTCACACCGCGATCCAACTTGCATATCCCTTCTTTCTTTTCGACGGTAATACCAGGATAATTCCCCACCTTCTGGTTTAAGCCCGTAAGTCGATTAAAAACCGAGGTCTTTCCAGTGTTGGGGTTTCCAATAAGTGCAACGTTAAACTGTTTGGCCATTGTTAGGGAATCAATTCTACTTCAATCTTCGCGGCAGTGTCCTTTCTAATGGCCAAATGACTTCCATTGATGTTGAGATAAAGGGGATCGCGAAAAGGTGCTGTTTGTACAAGCGCCACTTCGTTGCCGGGGAGACAGCCCATTTCCAAAAGCTTTAGAGGAACCAAATCGACGGAAAAATCCTTGATGATGGCGCGTTCTCCCTTCTTAAGATGTGCAATGGTGGGCATGTTTCTTATTTAGACTGATTTTAAACAATGCAAATGTAGGGGAAAATAGGGAATGGGAAAAGGATTTTAAGCGATTCCTTTGGGAGGTGCAGTTTATTCTTCTTCGCCCTTTAAAATAGCTATATCGCCCAACAGGCGTTTAATTTCCTCGGGATCGGTTCCATCGTATAAACCGCGAATCCGCTTCTTGCTATCGATCAAGACAAAGTTTTCGGTATGAATCATTCCGTACGTATTTACTCCTGGGATATCCTTTACCACTAAGTAAGACTTACGGGCCAGATCGTAAATTTGCTTCTTATCCCCAGTGACCAAATTCCATTTTTCATCTTGTACCCCTTTTTCCATCGCATATTTCTTCAGTTGTGCCACCGAATCAATTTCTGGGGTAACGGTATGGGACAGTAACAGTACTTCACGATCCTCCCTGAGCTCTTCTTGAATATCGAGCATATGATCGGTCATGATAGGGCAAATGGTTTGGCAGGTGGTAAAAAAGAAGTCGGCTACATAAATTTTATCCTTGTAGTCCTCTTGAGTCACAGTTTTTCCATTCTGATTAGTGAGTGCAAAGTCTGGGATGGTATGGTATTTCTTAACATGCTGAAGCGTTGAGTCTACCAATTCTGGGTCGAAATCGGCGGGTTGGTACACTTTCAGTTTTGGAACCGGCTTTAGCGCCGTGTACATGCCATAAATAATTACAATAGAAAGCACTGCCAAGACAATGGCAAAAGGTTTGTATTTGGCAAAGAACTGAAGCATCCTTTTAAAATTTTCTGCAAAATTACCACCTAAAAAAGGAATGCACCCCTCGCAAGCGTTAAAACTTTTCTAATACCGACAGCAAGAGGATTTATTAATTTTTTTAACCGCCCAGTTTCAGTTACTTTTGTCGTTCAAATTTTGAGACTATTATATGGAAATCGTTATAAAAATATCCCAATTCTTGCTGAGCCTTTCCTTGCTCATCGTATTGCATGAATTTGGGCACTATCTTCCAGCTCGGGCATTCAAAACCCGCGTGGAAAAGTTCTTCCTCTTTTTCGATGTAAAGTATGCGCTTTTCAGAAAGAAAATTGGGGAAACCGTATACGGTATCGGTTGGCTTCCTTTGGGAGGATACGTGAAAATCTCGGGGATGATCGATGAGAGTATGGATAAGGAACAAATGGCCGAACCTCCAAAACCTTGGGAATTTAGAAGTAAAAAGGCCTGGCAGCGATTAATCATCATGTTGGGTGGTGTTATTGTAAATTTCATCGTTGCGCTACTCATTTACATTTTCGCTTCTGCCTTCTATGGCGATACAGACATTGATACTGCCAGCCTTAAAGGTGGCTATCATTTTGAAAATACCACCTTAAAAGAGATAGGTTTTCAAACGGGAGATCACATCGTTGCGATAAATGGTGTTGCTTATGAAAATGATACCGAATTGAAAAATGCCTTCATAGTAGCCAATGAGGTTACGGTGAATAGAAATGGAGTGGAAAAAACCATTTCCCTTCCAGAGGACTTTTTGGGGCAGCTAAGTGAAACCAGCGGTGAAGGCCTTTTCGAAATTCGTATTCCCTTTATTGTTGCTTCCATTCCTGATACCTCAGCCAACAAAAATGTTGCGTTAGTTGAAGGCGATATCCTTAAAAGTATAAATGGGAAACCTGCTGAATTCTATGATCAGTTGGAAGATGAATTGGAAAACCATAAGGGAGGAACTGTGACAGCGACTTTTGATAGTGACGGCAATGATAAAGAAGTTACCCTGAATGTGAGCGATCAGGGAAGATTGGGGATCTATAGGTTGACGAACCCTAGGCTGTTTCAGGAAATGGGATACTTTAAGATTAATCGAAAGGAATATACACTACTCGAAAGTTTTGGCGTAGGTTGGAATAAATTCACATCGAAATTTGCTTGGTATGGAAAACAGTTGAAAATGATTTTTAACCCCAGTACGGGAGCGTACAAAGGGGTAGGTGGATTTAAAGCGATTTATGACATTTTCCCAGATTATTGGAGCTGGGAAAACTTCTGGGGTATCACGGCTTTCCTATCGATAATGTTGGGGGTATTAAACCTCTTACCCATACCTGCATTGGATGGGGGTCACGTAATGTTTTTGCTTTGGGAAATGGTTACGGGCCGTAAGCCAGGAGACAAGTTTATGGAGTACGCGCAGATTGTCGGTTTCTTTTTGTTGATTGCTTTGTTGCTGTTCGCCAATGGAAACGATATATATCGTGCCTTTTCGAAGTAAAAAAATGTAAAATTCTTTTTTGCGCGGATAAAAATTAATTTATATTTGCACCCTCCTACGCGATAAATGGTATCGCTTCGGAGGTCGCCGCCCGATAAAAAGGGCTACAAAAGACATAAATTCCTCCATAGCTCAGTTGGTTAGAGCACCTGACTGTTAATCAGGGTGTCCTTGGTTCGAGTCCAAGTGGAGGAGCAAAGCGACGACAAGCCATTCACCAAAGTGAGTGGCTTTTTTCGTAAGAAAAACTTGGACGAGAAGTTTATCCTGAGCGCAGTCGAAGGGAGTCCAAGCGATGCACTGAGCATTGTCTAAAACACCAAACTAAAAACAGTTCCTTCTCCTTCAATACTTTTTACCAATATCTTCCCTCTATGCAACATCATGATTTGCTTACATAGACTTAGGCCAATACCGCTCCCCGTTTCTTTACTGGTGAAGAAAGGCACAAAGATGTTTTCTAAAATATCCTGAGGAATACCAGAACCGTTATCGTATACTTTTATAACCACATCCCTATTCGGGTTTTGTGATGCCAATACCTTAATCTCTGCATCTTCTTTATGCTTACAGGCGTCAACGGCGTTTAGGATTAAGTTGATCATCACTTGTTCTATGAGATAGGTGTCTATATCCAATTCCAATCGGGAGCCCGACACGGTGAACTCCACCGATATATTCTTAGCTTCAATGGATGGTGCCATCAATAGCTGAATATTGTCAAACAATTCGGTGACCCGTACTTTTTGCAGATTTAGTTTCGTCACCTTGTTCAAACTGCGGTACGTTTTGGCAAATTGCAACAAGCCTTCACTCCTTTTTTTAATGGTTCGAATGCCGGCATTCAGGTCATTCAATTCCAGAGGCTCTTCGGAGTTTTCAATGGCATGGGCTACGTTGGATTGAAGCGTATCAGCAAGCGAAGATATGGGTGCAATCGAGTTCATGATCTCATGGGTCATGACACTCAATAATTTTTTCCAGGATTCCGATTCGTTTTTATTCAAGGTCTCATCTATATTCTGAATTACAATAAGCTTGAATGCATCATCATCTACTTGAAAAACCGTATCCGAAATTAAAATCTTTATCCGCTCATTCTGCAATGCAATGGCAACGGAATCCGGTTCTCGGTGATAGGTTTCAAAAATGGTGTTGAACAAATCAGGTTTTCTGTTCTCTACAAAACGAATGTTCTTAAAGGATGGTAAATCCAAAATATCGCCAAAGGAATCATTGCTCCACAATACATCGCCAGACTCAAGATTGTAGGCAATAATTCCAATATCTACCATCTCCAATATCTTCTGCAAATACACATATTGTGCTTGGTTTTGCGCATTGATTTCCTTAATGGTACGATTAATTTCGTTAAAACCGGTGTACAAAAAGCGGATGTCTTTTGGGCCCCTATCTTCTGGAAACCAACGGGAAAAATCCCTGTATTTTACGGCTTCAAAAAAGTCGTCCATGGCCACGAAGCGACGCTTAACAAACGTGTAGGTATCCGCGAAAAGGTACAACAATAAGGCTCCCGCAAGTATCGCATACAGTGCCTGATCGATGTAAATGCTATACACCAAGGCTAGAATAAGGCCCACGATGACAAAAATTCTGAAATAGAGTCGTAGAATGTAACCCTTATAGTTCATACTTGTCTAATCTTCTATACAAGGCCGCTCTTGTAATGCCCAATTCCTTTGCAGATTTAGAAACATTGCCTTTGTGCTTTTCGAGTACGGTGAGAATGGCATTTTTTTCTATATCATCAAGATTTAAACTTGACGTTTCGAAATTCTTGGTTTTCGTTGATCTTTCGATGGAAGAAAACACCAAATCTTCCGATTTGAGGACATTATCATCGGCCATAATTACGGCACGCTCTAATACATACTGAAGCTCCCTAACATTCCCTGGAAAATCGTGTGCTTTTAATTTTTTGATGAAATTAGGATCAAACTTAAAACTTCCTTTATTGTATTTCTCGGCATATAAGGAAACGAAATGATGTGCCAATTCGGTAATATCTGTGCCTCTATCCCTAAGCGGAGGAATAATAATATCTACCGTATTGATCCTGTAGATTAAATCTTTTCTAAATTTCTTTTCATCGGCTAGGACTTCGGGAGCAACATTGGTAGCGCAAATCAACCGAATATCCAACGGAATAGCCGTATTAGAACCTAGCGGGGTCACCTGTCTGTTTTGTAAAACCGTGAGCAGTCGCACTTGCTGGCCTAGTGGAATATTCCCAATCTCATCCAAAAACAAAGTGCCTCCATTTGCGGCTTCGAAGCGACCTTCCCGATCTTCGGAGGCTCCTGTAAACGCCCCTTTTTTGTATCCAAACAGTTCACTTTCGAAAAGGGAGGCGGTCAATGCACCCACATCGACTTTCACGAAAGGTTTATCATTTCTATTCGAACTATCGTGAATGGCCCTTGCAATCAAGTCTTTTCCGGTTCCATTTTCCCCTAAGATAAGAACATTGGCGTCTGTGGGAGCCACTTTATGAAGCTTCACAAACACATCTTGCATTTCGGCACTATCCCCTATAATTTCTGTGCCTGAAGATTGCAGCCCCTGGGTCTTTCTATCATTCGACTTTTTCTCAGAGAGTATGGTCGTTATGGTCTCAATTATTTTTTCATTTTTCCATGGCTTCACAAAAAAGTCGGCTGCACCTTCTTTGAGTCCCTTTATTGCCAAATCAATATCTGCATAAGCTGTCATCAAAATAACTGCCGTTTCAGGTTTGGATTTTTTTATGGAATTCAACCAAAAGATCCCTTCATTGCCTGTATGCACCAACCCGCTGAAATTCATGTCCAGAATCACGATATCGAATGCATTTCTCTGAATTAAGGTGGTTATGTTATTGGGATTCTTCTCGGCAACTACATTTTTAACGATAGGTTTCAGTAGCAGTCGCAATGCCATAAGCACATCCGAATCATCATCTACAATTAGTATGCTGGCATTTTTCAAGGTCATAGTACAATATTACGATTTTCTACTCAAGAGGTAAAGACTATGGAATTAGAAGTTTGTGACAGCCAGAGGTGTACATTTTTGAACACAAAGTGTACCAAAACCGAACACTTTTGTTTTTCAAAAATTATTTATATATCTGATTTTCAAATGTTTAAGTTTTTGGCACATTATTCATAGTGTACATGGCAAAACGAGATAAAAATGGATGTACCCATTGAAAAGAAAAAATTTTCAATCCAAAAATTAGGACTGTACGGAGGTATTGCATTAATCATTGCCTTAATTGTTTTCGTCATAGTAAAGACGTCTGGTGGTTCGAAATTAAATGTAGAAAAAGAGCGTATTTCGATACATACAGTTTCCAACGATGTTTTTCAAGAGAATATTCCGGTAAGTGGTATCGTGCTTCCGGTTACTACCATCTATCTCGATGCCCTTGAAGGCGGTCGTGTGGAAGAGATTTTCGTAGAGGACGGTGCCATAATGAAAAAGGGAGAACCTATTTTAAGATTATCGAACACAGATCTTGAGTTAAGTCTCATTAACCAGGAAACCTCGGTGTACAATTTGTTAACCCAAATGCAGATTTCCCAAAATCAGGCACGCCAAAACACCATCAATCGAATGAACCAATTCACCGATGTGGAGAATAACCTGATTGAAGCGAAGCGCGTGTATGAACTCAATGAAAAGCTTCATGACAAAGGCGCGATTGGTAGACAAGATTATGAATCTTCAAAAAACAATTACGAATACCAACTCGAACGCATGAAATTGGCGGAGCAAGTATTGTCTGAAGACTCCATTTCTTCCAAACTAGAAATCGGTCAAGCCAGGGATTCATATGCCAGGACCCAAAGTGCCTTAGAGCTTATGCGCAAAAAAGTGGGTGATCTGGTGGTGCGTGCCCCCATAGATGGGCAACTCACCTCATTGGATGCAGAAATTGGTCAATCCATCACCAAAGGAACACGATTAGGGCAAGTAGATGTAACGACTGGTTACAAGGTAAGGGTGGATATAGATGAACACTACATCTCCAGAATTTACAATGGCCAAATAGGAACCTTTACCCTCAATAATAAAGCCTACACCTTGGTCATTAAAAAAGTATTTACACAGGTTACCAATGGCCGATTTCAGGTAGACATGAAATTTGAGGGCGAAACACCTGAAGGCATACGAAGAGGACAAAACCTCCAAATACGAGTAGCATTAAGTGCAGAGAAAGAAGCGCTACTGGTGGCCAAGGGCGGATTCTTTCAGAAAACAGGTGGAAACTGGATGTTTAAAGTGAGTGAAGATGGGAATTCAGCCTACCGAGTCGACGTGCGGCTTGGCAGCCAGAACACAGAGTATTATGAAGTGCTGGAGGGCTTAAATCCAGGTGACAAGGTGGTAACATCGAGTTACGATTCGTATGGAGACGTAGAAGAATTGATATTAAAATAGAACACAATCAAAATATTATAACGATGATACAAATAAAAGATCTCGAGAAATTTTATCGTACTGAAGAGGTACAGACCATTGCCTTGAATAAATTGTCTTTCGAAGTTAAGGAAGGAGAGTTTGTCGCCATCATGGGGCCTTCAGGTTGCGGTAAGTCTACATTATTAAATATCATAGGTCTGCTCGACGATCCCGATGGAGGAAGTTTTCAATTTAACGGAATAGAGGTCTCTGGATATAATGAGCGCAAACGTTCAGAACTGAGGAAGCACAATATTGGTTTTGTTTTCCAAAGTTTTAACCTTATCGATGAGCTCACTGTATTCGAAAACGTTGAACTCCCATTAATCTACACTGGGGTTAAACCGGCAGAACGCAAAAAGAAAGTGGAAGCAGTTCTTGAAAAAATGCAAATCATGCATCGGAGAAATCACTTTCCGCAGCAGCTTTCTGGAGGTCAGCAACAGCGTGTGGCGGTGGCTCGAGCAGTGGTGAACAATCCAAAACTCATTTTGGCAGATGAACCTACGGGAAATCTAGATAGTGTTAACGGTAATGAGGTGATGGATTTGTTGATCGATCTCAATGAAGGAGGCACCACCATTGTTATGGTAACACACAGTGAGCATGACGCTAAGTACAGTCATCGTATCATTAGAATGTTAGACGGTCAGAAGGTCACGGAAAATATATTGGCCTAATCGAAAAATTCATCAATCAAGAAATGGAGGGTACTTCAGTAAGGGACTCATCAACCTTTTTTAAGTTGAAATATATACTCCAGATCATTCAAAACAACGAACGGTAATTCATAGGAATCATGCTTAAAAATTATTTCAAAATCGCGTGGAGAAATCTACTAAAGAATAAAATCTATTCATTCATCAATATTATAGGTTTGGCCCTGGGTATGGCAGTTGCTATCATGATCTCTTTATGGGTAACCGATGAGATCCGATACAACAACTATTTTGAAAATTATGATTCGATTGCCCAGATATATCAGAGTCAAACATTCAATGGTTATACAGGAACAGGAACGGCCTTACCCCGACCTTTAGAATTCTTACTTCGTGAAGATTATGGCGATAATTTTGAGCATATCACCATGTCGTCATGGACCAACTCCAGGTATTTAAAATTTGGTGACAAAATTATTTCCCGCACGGGAAATTTCATGCAGGAGCCAGCACTGGATATACTAAAATTGGACATTATCCAAGGGGTTGAAAATGGTTTGAAAGAACAAAACAGCATCATGTTGTCAAAATCTGTTGCTGAAACTCTTTTCGGAAACGACGACCCTATCGGAAAAATAATCAAGGTGAATAATGAGCACGATATACTGGTGACCAGTGTCTACGAAGATATCCCTACCAACACAGATTTTGGTGAAGTGGAGTTTATTATGACTTGGAGGCATTACGTCGCAACACAGCAATGGGTGACCAATGCAATTGATTCTTGGGGCAATAACTCCTTTCAAATGTTTGTAAAGATCGCCGACAATACCACGATGGAAACGGTATCGTCGAAAATATTGGATTCTAAAAAGAATGCCAATGAAGACACCGCAGAATTCAATCCTCAAATATTTCTTTTACCTATGAAAGATTGGCATCTGCGTTCTCAATTTGAGAATGGTGTGCAAGCAGGTGGTCGTATTGAAAATGTATGGCTATTCAGTATCATCGGTGCTTTTGTACTGTTTTTGGCCTGTATCAATTTCATGAATTTGAGTACAGCAAGATCCGAAAAGCGCGCTATGGAAGTAGGTATACGAAAAGCCATTGGATCAAATCGGAAACAACTCATCAGTCAGTTTTTGAGTGAATCCTTACTTGTGGTACTCTTTGCTTTCGCAGTAGCTTTGGGGCTTGTTCTTTTATCGTTAAATGGTTTCAACGACCTGGCAAGCAAGGAAATTACCTTTCCCTGGAGCAGTATTCCGTTCTGGGCATATTCACTCATATTCATTTTGTTTACTGCATTGGTGTCCGGAAGCTATCCAGCACTTTATTTATCATCATTTAGACCTGTTCGAGCACTAAAAGGAACTTTCAAGGCAGGTAAAATGGCAGCCTTACCAAGAAAGGTATTGGTGGTTACCCAATTTACGGTTTCAGTTGCCCTCATTATAGGGACTTTGATTGTGATGCAGCAGATTGATCACAGTAAAAACAGACCTGTTGGGTACGATAAAGAGGGACTTATTCAAATACCAACATTTGGTCAGGATTTTCTGGGCAAACAAGACTTAATGAGGCAACAATTTTTGGCTTCAGGAGCGGTTCTAGAAATGTCTACTTCCAGCAGCCCCACTACCAATGTATGGTCCAATAGAGGGGGTTATACCTGGGAAGGCAAACCAGAAGGATTTCAAGAAAGTTTTACATGGACAGAAGTTTCTCCCGAACATGTTAGAGCTACGGGTATGACCGTAATTGAAGGACGGGATTTTTCAAGGGAATTTGCAACCGATTCGAACGCAGTGCTCATTAATAAAACAGCTGTTGAATATATGGGATTAGAAAATCCTATTGGCAAATTTATAATGGACGAGGATGAGGAAGATCCAGATCCCCCAATGCAAATCATTGGAGTTGTAGAAGATGTTATTGCACAATCCCCATACGAACCCGTTGGCGCAGGATTCTATGTGTTTGACGGATCGAACAATGGCAGTTTTTATAACGTTAGGTTGAACCCAAATAAAAGCGTCTCGGAGAACTTGTCTATAATTGAAAAGACATTTAAAGGTCTTTTCCCAGACCTTCCATTTAGATACGATTTTGTGGATGAGGAATATGCCGCCAAATTTGCATCAGAAGAACGCGTGGCAAGTCTGGCAAGGGTATTTACCATACTGGCCATTCTAATCAGCTGTTTAGGTTTATTTGGCCTTGCATCTTTCGTTGCGGAGCGCCGAACAAAAGAAATCGGCGTTCGTAAAGTATTAGGGGCAACAGTAGCCAATCTCTGGATTTTACTTTCGAAAGATTTTATAAAACTAGTAGTTATTGCTTTGTTGGTAGCGATTCCGCTTGCTTTCTATTTCATGACACAATGGATTCAAAAGTTTGATTACCGCACCGATATTTCAATTTGGGTCTTTGTGGCAGCAGGTGTAGGCGCACTCGCAATCACTTTAATTACTGTGAGCTTTCAATCGGTAAAGGCCGCTTTAGCCAATCCAACCAAAAGCCTTAAAACAGAGTAAAATACGTACGTCAAAAAACCATTGATATGTTTAAGAATTATATCAAAATAGCGTGGAGAAACATTATGAAGAACAAGGTCTTCTCATTCATTAATGTTATTGGATTAACGATTGGTCTTAGTGCTTCTTTTGTTATTGGGCTCATGGTTTATTATGACTATACGTTTGACAACTTCCACAAAGATGGCGACCGCATGTATCGCATTGTGACCGATTTCACTGGGCCGGAGGGTAAATTTTATAACTCGGGTGTTACGTTGGCCCTAAAAGGAGCCATTGAAGACAACTCCAATTTTGAAGCTATTAGTGAGTTCTACAGAGAGCGACCCATGACGGTAGAAAACAGAGCTGATGACCTAAAATACAAGTTGCCCAAGTTCGTGATTTTTGCAGATCAAGACTATTTTAATGTTTTCGATTACACATTCATTGCGGGCAATGCATCCAATGCGCTATCCAATCCCAATGAGGTTATTTTGACCAAAGAACGTGCTCAAAAGTACTTCCCGGATAAGCAAATTTCAGATATCCTAGGAAAAACCGTCATCTACAACGACTCGATACAAACCAAGGTCACAGGGATTGTTGAAAATTTCGAAGGCAGAACTGATATCGTATTTCAAGAATTCATATCTCATCCCACGCTTCTTCAAACAAGGCTAAGAAGAAACATTCTAGGAAAGAATTGGAACAACACCAACTCCAGTTCACAGGTCTTTGTAAAGCTTACACCCAATGCCGATATAGCATCCATTAACGCACGATTTAAAGAGCTAGCTACTGAGCACATGGATGAAGAAGACATAAAATACGGCCAGGAACGCATTTTTAAACTGCAACCATTGGATGATATTCACTTTAATGAAAACTATGGTATTTATGATTGGTCAAGCGGTCAAGCCTCTAAATCCCTTTTAAAGAATCTCATACTCATAGCCATCTTCCTCCTACTACTAGGCTGTATTAATTTTATTAACCTCAACACCGCTCAGGCAACTCAACGTGCTAAAGAAATCGGTATACGAAAAACCTTGGGCAGCTCCAGGAAGCAACTTATTGGCCAATTTATGGGTGAAACATTTCTGTTAGTAGCGATATCGACTCTATTATCATTGGTATTAACCAGCTGGTTGATTACTGTTTTTTCAGATTTCGTTCCTGCCGGTTTAAGCTTTGATTTGTTCAAAGCTCCTCTTATGATTATAGGTGCTATTATTCTTTTGGTACTCGTTTCATTTTTATCCGGTTTTTATCCTGCAATGGTTTTGTCAAAATTCAATACGGTGGCCGTTTTGAAAAACAAACTAGCGGTTGGTGAAAACAAGGTGAAGCTGAGAAAAGTGTTGACCATCTTTCAATTTACCATTGCTCAGGTTTTCATTATTGCCACGCTCTTGGTAGGCAAACAAATTAATTTTCTACTTAACAAAGACATGGGCTTTAAAAGTGGTGCCGTGGTAACAGCGTTTAGGCCTATTGGAGAAAACGGGTTGGAAAAAATGCAATTGCTTGCACAACAACTAAAATCCATTCCAGAAATAAGTACGGTGAGTTTAGGCAATTACACACCTGCATCTCAAAGTACAAATACCACAACTATGACGAGAACAGTCGATGGAAAAGAGATCTATGGTGATATGCAATTGCTCCATGGCGATACTAATTATTTAAACCTCTTTGAGATTGACCTACTTGCAGGCCGAGACAGATTAAACGATACTATCAATGAATTGATTATTAATGACGCTGCCCGGAAATTCTATGGCTTCTCATCGCCAGAGGAAGCCATCGGGCAAACTATTGTTTTTGAAGACGAAGCCCTCTCTATTGTTGGCGTTATGGAAGATTTTCATCAACGCTCATTGAAAAGCGAAATCAAACCCATGAGCTTGCAGGGAGATATTTTCAGGGATAATTGGACCTATTTCACGCAGGCACATGTCGCTTTAAAAAGCGATTCTCCCGAAAGCCTTAAAAATGCTATGGCGAAAGTAGAAAATGCGTATCAAGATATTTTCCCGGGCGAAGAGGTTCGATTGAGTTTTTTAGACGAAACCATCGAGAAATTTTATATAAGAGAGAAAAAAGTATCCAAGCTTTTAAACTGGGCAACGGGCTTGTCCATACTCATCAGTTGTTTGGGTCTTTTAGGCCTAGTGATATACACTACCAACCGCAGGGTTAAGGAAATTGGTGTGCGTAAAGTATTGGGTGCATCCTTAATACAAATCAACAATTTGCTCTGTAAAGAATTCATATCGCTTGTGGCTATAGCTTTTATCATCGCTGCACCTATTGCCTGGTACGGGGTATATAATTGGCTTCAGGATTTTGCCTATCAAACCTCCATTAGTTTTTGGGTTTTCTTGGTTAGTGGGATCGCTATGATTGCATTTGCACTTATCGTCATTAGTTTCAAAACATTGAGAGCGGCAAGTGTTAATCCCGTAGAATCACTAAGGTCAGAATAATAACATCAATCAAAAAATCGAAAAAGTTATGATCAAGAATTTTATCAAAATAGCATGGAGGAACCTCCTTAAGAATAAGGGGTTTACTACTATTAATATTGTAGGGTTATCACTAGGTATAGGTTGTTTTGTTATGATAAGCCTATATGTTACCGATGAGTTGAGTTATGATAAATTTCATGAAAATGCCCATCGTACGTATCGAATAGACTCCGATGTCATTTTTGGCGGTACCGAGTTGAGCATGGCAGTGACCTCAGATCCAATGGGGGAAACCATTAAAAATGACTATCCCGAAGTAGAGTCCTATGTCAGGTTCTACAATTCCAATGGTTCGAAACTCATAAGAAAGGGCAATACGTTCATTAATGAGGATGCTGTTACGCATGTCGATTCTACACTTTTTAAAATCTTCTCATTTCCGGTTATAGTCGGTGACCCCCATACAGCACTTGTTGAACCTAACTCCGTTGTTCTTACCGAAACTGCGGCAGAGCGTTATTTCGGAAGTCCCGAACTGGCCTTGGGCCAAATGCTGGAAACAGATGATAACAATGAGACCCTTTATGAAGTAACTGCAGTCATTGAAGATATCCCGAAAAACTCGCATTTCAATTTTGACTTTTTCTTTTCCATGCACAATGTGAATTATGGCTTTGGAAATTTCTTGAGTCATAATTTCCATACGTATGTATTGTTAAGGGAGGGAACAGATTACCAAGCTTTCAATCGCAATTTCAGGGAGGTTATAAATAAGTATTTGGTACCTCAGGCCGCTCAATTTATGCAGATAGATAATATTGAGGAATTTGAAGCCAGTGGTAATAAACTCGAGTATTCATTATTCCCTTTAACCGATATTCATCTTTATTCCTCACGAGACATAGAATTGGGTGTAAATGGCAATATTCAGTATGTCTACATATTCTCGGGGATCGCCCTGTTCATCCTGTTGATTGCCTGTATTAATTTTATGAACCTTTCTACTGCCAAGTCATCGGGAAGAGCAAAGGAAGTTGGCGTTAGAAAAGTTCTTGGCTCGGAGAGAAAATCACTCATCTGGCAGTTTCTTACAGAATCCTCCTTAATCGCTTATATCTCAATTTTCGTTGGACTCTTTTTTGTCTGGCTGACTTTAGGGTGGTTTAACGGAATTTCAGGAAAAGAACTGGAATTCAGCTCTTTACTAAGAACAAAGTTTCTTGCTTTTTTAGTACTCCTGCCTTTAGTGGTTGGTGTTATTGCTGGTACATATCCTGCTTTCTTTCTTTCTTCATTTACCCCTATAAAAGTGCTTAAAGGAAAGCTGTCCATGGGGCCAAAAAAGAACACACTTCGTAACTTCTTAGTCGTTTTTCAGTTTGCCACCTCTGTTATCCTAATTATTGGGACCATAGTCATTTACAAGCAGATAAACCATATTCAATCGGCAAATTTAGGCTTTGATAAAGATCAAGTTCTTGTGGTAAGTAACGCGGGTATTGCAGGATCGGCAAGGGAAACCCTTAAAAATGAAATCGAACAAATGGTGGGCGTAAAATCAGCATCCTTTGCTGGGTACTTACCCGTATCAAGTTCATCACGTTCTGACACCAGCTTTTCAACCGAAACCGTCATGACAGAATCCAATGGTTTCAATATGCAACATTGGCGCATCGATTATGACTATATCGAAACCATTGGCATGGAAATTATTGCAGGAAGAAACTTTTCCAGAGAATTTGGAGCAGATTCTACAGCCATCATTCTTAATGAAACAGCCGTTAAGCTGGCTGGTTTCGAAGATCCAATAGGCAAAAAGATTTATACTACCGATGAAAACGCCAACACCATCACAAGAACCGTCATTGGTGTGGTCAAGAATTTTAATTACGAATCGCTCCGGGAAAATGTGGCGGGATTAAGTTTCGTTTTAGGAAATAGTAGTTGGGAAACAGCGTACCGATTAGACACATCAAATATTGCAGGCCTATTAAACACAATTGAAAATAAATACAAAGCCGCCGTACCCAATATGCCTTTCCAATATACCTTTTTAGACACGGCATTCGATAATATGTACCGGCAGGAACGTCGTGTTGGTAGAGTAGCACTCTCTTTTGCGGTGTTGGCTATAATTATTGCATGCCTAGGACTCTTTGGGCTAGTCACCTATGTAGCAGAACAACGCACAAAAGAGATCGGAGTTCGCAAAGTTTTAGGAGCTTCTATATTCAACATTGTACGGATGCTCTCTACAGATTTTGTAAAACTCGTTGCACTATCTTTTGTAATTGCAACACCTTTGGCTTGGTGGTTCATGAGCAATTGGCTGCAAGATTTTGCCTATAGAATTACATTGAGTTGGTGGATTTTCTTTGTTACCGGACTTATTGCTTTGGCCATTGCATTGATCACCTTGAGCTTTCAAGCCATAAGAGCCGCTGTTGCCAATCCGGTTAATTCGTTGAGATCGGAATAAATTCATCATCAATCAAAAAACACAACGGTCATGATATTCACACATTTCAAAATAGGATTCAGAAATATAATAAAGAACAAAGCATTCTTTTCACTGAATGCCGGAGGTCTAACCATTGGGTTTACTGCTGTTTTACTCATTAGTCTGTGGGTATATAGTGAATTGAGTTATAATTCATCTTTAACCAATTATAACAACATTGCCGCTGTCATGCAACATCAAAACTGGGGAGATGAGGTGCGAACCTATACCGGTCAGCCCATGCAACTGGCACCGGTACTTCGCGAAGAATACGGGAATCACTTTAAGCATGTAGCTACCAGTGCCAGAGCGAGAGAGTACAATGTAAAATACAATAATGAGATGTTGCGGGTTGAAGGACGATTTGCAGAGCCCGACCTGGCGCATATGTTAGATCTGAAGATTCTTGCCGGTAGCAGGGATGCCCTGCAAGATATTACTTCGGTTCTAATATCAGAAAGTACTGCCAAGAATATATTTGGTGTTGAAGACCCCATGGGGAAAGTAATTACGATCAACAATAACATGGAGGTGAAAGTGGCAGGTATATATGAAGATTTACGCAATAACACGAGTTTCACCGATCTGAACTTTATTGCTCCCTTTGAATTACTCAAAAAAACCAATGATTATGACAGTAGATTAGGATGGGGGAACTATTGGTTTCAAGTATATGTGCAGTTGAATGACAAAAATGCACTTGAAAATGCTGCAATGGCAATCAAGGGCATATTTACTGAGAAATACACTGAGAGAAACAAGGAAAGAAACTATCGCCTCTTTCTATTTCCAATGTCCAAATGGCATTTGTACTCAGATTTTGAGAATGGGGTAAGCGTAGGCGGAAGAATAACCTATGTTAAAACCTTTGGTATTATTGGTCTTTTCATTTTGCTTTTGGCATGCATCAATTATATGAATCTAAGTACCGCACATGCCTTAAAGAGAGGAAAAGAAGTTGGTGTTAGAAAGACCTTGGGTTCATCTAAAAGGCAGCTGGTTTTTCAATTCTTTACTGAATCATTTTTGATCATTCTATTCGCGTTTGGCGTTGCACTTATATTGACCACCGTATTGTTGCCAGCGTTCAATACCTTGACGCTAAAGGAAGTTGCCATACCATTTGCTTCGCCTTTATTCTGGTTGATTTGCCTGGTATTAATAGGCATAACAGCTGTTCTAAGTAGCCTGTATCCGTCATTCTACCTGTCGGCATTTAAACCTGTAAAGGTGCTAAAGGGCCTTAAGACTAATAATAAAACAGCCGTAAGTCTTAGAAAGGGCCTTATCGTTCTCCAATTCGCGATCTCGAGCATTCTCATTATTGGGACCATAACCGTGGTAGGTCAAATCAATCATGCTAAGAACAGACCTCTTGGGTTTGACAAAGATTTACTGGTGAGCGTGCCTATTCGCACGGATAAAGTGCTGCAAAGTATTGACGCAATTAAGAATGAACTGTTAACCTCAAAGTACATAGCACAGGTCACAGCTTCCGATGTGAGGATCACCAGCACCTACACGACCAATGGAGGTGATTTCGACTGGCGAAATAAAGACCCTAAAATGGAACCTGAATTCTACACCATTCGCGCTACCGAAGGTTTCGGTAAAATGATCGATTGGAATATACTGGAGGGAAGGGATTTTTCTGCCAAATTCCCAAGCGATTCATTGGCATTCCTGGTTAATGAGACGGCGGTAGACTATATGAGTCTGGAAAATCCTGTGGGAGAATATGTGAGATGGGGAGATAATGGAACGTATAAGATAATAGGTGTCGTTGAAAATATGGTAACCCGATCACCCTTTGATCCGGATGTGCCTTCACTATACATTCTCCACAAGGGAAGGTTTCTAAATTGGGTCAACATAAAAATCGCTTCCGGGAATACGAATGTCGTTGAAGGTGCATTGGACAAAATGAAAGAGGTATTTCAAAAGTATAACCCTGAAAATCTATTCTATTATACATTCATTGACGAAGAATACGAACGTAAGTTTAATGCTGAGCAGCGCATCGCAAAACTAGTAGCCATATTTGCTTTGGTTGCCATCTTCATTAGTTGTTTGGGTGTTTTAGGATTATCTACCTATATGGCCATTCAGAGAAAGAAAGAGATAGGTATACGCAAGGTACTTGGAGCTTCCATTCGCACGATCTGGAAATTGTTATCCAAGCAATTTATCGTATTGGTACTAATCGCATTGGTCATTGCCATTCCATTAGGATACTACTTCTCATTGCAATGGTTACAGGAGTATAGTTATCGTATGACCTTGAACATTTGGATCTTCATAGGTGCGGGAGCCATTGTTCTGGGTATTTCGCTTATTACGGTAAGTTTTCAGGCCATTAAAGCGGCCATAGCTAATCCTGTAAATAGCTTACGGACAGAGTAATTCTGTATTCATTAATCAAAAAACAAAAAATCAACATGGCAAATATAATTTTGAGTTTACATGAAGCTTCTCGAACCGTCAATTCAGGAAGCAATAAAGTGACCATATTGGATGATATCAACCTACAAGTGGAAGAAGGAGAATTCATCTCATTGATGGGACCATCAGGCTCTGGGAAATCTACCCTTCTCAATTGCATTGGTATGCTGGATGCTTTTACAGATGGCGAATATGCCTTTTTGGGGCAATCGGTCCATCGCATGAAAGAAAAAGATCGATCCAAACTATATAAAGAGTATATAGGCTTTGTTTTTCAAGCCTATCATCTCATCGATGAATTAAAAGTATATGAGAACATTGAAACCCCTTTGCTCTACAAAGGTGTGAAGGCTTCAGAACGTAAAGCTATGGTGGCAGACATGCTGGATAGATTTGGTGTCGTGGGTAAAAAAGACCTATTTCCACAACAATTAAGTGGAGGGCAACAACAACTTGTGGGGATCATGAGAGCCCTCATTGGCTCACCCAAACTAATTCTAGCCGATGAACCCACGGGCAACCTCAACTCAAAACAAAGCACAGAAATCATGGAACTCTTTGCCGAACTCAACAAAGAGGGAGCCACCATTATACAAGCCACACATTCTGAAAACAATGCCGCCTATGGCTCAAGAATAGTAAACCTACTCGACGGGAAAATAGTTTCTCAATAAGTAAAAAAATCATGAAACATAACATCGTTTTTTTCATTCTCATTGTACTAATGAGTATGGCTGGCTATGCACAAGAAATCAATCAGGAACAGTACTCTTTAGAAGATTGTATTGCCATAGCACTTCAAAATAATCTCGATTTAAAATCGGCCAATTTACGCGCCAACTCGGCCAAAATCAATCACCAGCAAGCCAAGGCAGATTTGTTGCCGACTGTGAATGGAAACTTTAACCTAGGTGTGAATGATGGTCGAAGTATAGATCCGTTCACGAACGACTTTATAACACAAGAGTTGACCTTCTCCAATATGGGGTTGAACTTAAATATGACCGTTTTTAACGGATTCAGACTCTTGAACCGGGCGAAGCAAAACGGTTTGAATAGAAAAGCTTCGGATCTGGAAATTGAAGCTGCGCAACAAGATCTTGTTTTGAACGTTACCCTAGCGTATTTGCAGGTACTGAATGGTAAGGCTATACTGGAACTGAATAAACAACGGTTCGAAGCCACCAACCAACAGCTCAAAATCCAGAAAGATTTTTTTGAAAATGAATCGGGAAATCCAGCAGATTATGCCGATATATTGGGACAAATCGCCAATGATGAAACGAATATTCTCACTTCAGAATCTTCACTAAACAATGCCAAACTCAACTTAATTAGATTATTGAATCTCCCGGAAGGTGTCGGGATCGATCCTGAAGAAATCATCTTGGATTTTGAAAAATATACGCTTTCTGCAGACGAGGTGTACCAAGAGGCGCTACAAAACTTAGCGACTTTTAAAGCGAATGAACTCCGCATTGAAGCTGCCAAAAAAGGGGTGAGTGTAGCCAAGGCACAATTTACACCCGAGGTATCTCTCTTTGCTGGGGTGAACACCAATTATTCCAGTGTGGCCGAAACGTTTAATGCTACGGGAACCAGCATTGAAGAAACAGGAGATTTCGTCACAATTGATGGCAATGATTTCTCCGTTCTAACAGAAAGCACCACATTCGAACCCCAAAAAATCGATTACGTAGATCAGTTAGACAACAACCTTAACACAGTTATAGGCGTAGCGGTCAATATTCCTTTGATCAATGGTTTTAGTGCCAAGAACAATGTAGCTTTGGAAAAAATCAGGGTAGCACAGTCCCTTGTTCAATTGGAGCAAACCACCTTGGAAATTAAAAACGCCATAGACCAGGTTCACTTTGATATGGAAGCCGCCTTTAACCGCTACAAAAGCCTCGAAAAACAGGTAGAGGCCTATCAAGAATCGTATCGCATTAACGAAATACGATTCAACAATGGGGTTTCCAATTTCTTGAACTACATCACCAGCAAGAATAACCTTGACAATGCGAGATTAAATCTTACCAATGCCAAATTCGACTATTGGCTACGGGTAAAGGTGTTGGATTATTACCGAGGAAAGCAGATGTTCTAAGTATTATTGGACAAAGGCAAAACTCCGGAATTCCCGACGCAACATAGAGATATGCAATTGCGCTTCCAACAAGTCTATTGAAAGCAAAATCCGAGAAAACATTTACTGGCAACATACACCTCTAAAGGGAATGAATGTTTGATACAAGCCAAACCAATATTTAGGCTCCATTAAACATTAATAACTATTAGGAACTTGGACTGCGAGGATTGTCTTATTTTTATTACATTGAGTTCAAAATTAGATGACATAATGCCACAACAGGTCTTCATTTTTCTCGTGCTATTTGCTGCCTTCAGCACTTTCAACCTAGGGCTCTATTATCTTATCAGAGCAATTCGAAGAAAAACGAATACTTTGTTGTCCATTGCAATTATACTATCGGCCATTTGTTTTTTTGGGTATGCCCTCGAATTATCCTTATATTTCTTTCATTATCCTCATCTTCAGTGGATTAACGCTCCCCTTTTATATGTTTTGGGACCCTTATTCTTTTTGCACGTTAAAAGAAGGCATCATTGGCGGAATGCTTTTCACTTTATCCCGGCCATGGCTATGGCTATCTACTTACTTCCGTTTTACATAAAAACCGGCTCCGAAAAGATTATCTATCTAGAGAGAGCATTTGAAAGTTCAATGGAAAAAGGCACCAGCGTACTTTTCTACCTCTACCTCCTGCATATAGGTTTGTATATGTTTTTTGGATATAGTGCCATTAAAAAGCAATCCCAATCTTATGGAAATTATAATTCCAATGAGAGAGCTCGCTCATTAATATTGTCATTAAAGGGATTGTATGGAGTTTTTGCGGTTATTTCAATACTCAGTTTTTTACTCTGTTTATTCCTGGATCTTACCAACAACTATTTCAGCGGATATATCTTTTACACATTTTCATGGGTGGTTCTATTTGTGGTTCTGCTTCAATTTTATTTATACTATCAAGGGAATGAAGCTCTCCTGAACAAGGCGATTAAAAAACCGCCAAGTAAGTTCAATCAACAAGCTGATCATAGTGCATTAATTTCTAGGATGGAAGCACTTATGGAAGAGAAGAAACTCTATCGCAATGCCGAACTCAAAATCATGGAAGTTGCCCATGAAGTTGGAGTCAATTTGCACACTCTTTCTGCTGCCATAAATCAATACTATGGGCATAACTTCTTCGATTATATTAATAAGCTAAGGGTTGAGGAATTAAAAACGACTCTTTTGGATACTTCGAAAAATCATCTCACTTTGCTAGCAATAGCAAGGGAGTCCGGTTTTCAAAGTAATAGTTCTTTTTATCGCGTTTTTAAGAAGCATACAGGACTTACGCCAAAAGAATATATAAAGTCGCAACGGGAAGAAAATATATTTTCCAAGAATATACTAAGCTCCAATTCAAGAGAAGGTTAAATCTATCACTCCTGGGGAATCCATTCAGGTTCTCCGAAATACGAATCTCCCGAAGTAATCTGTTGTTCGTTTTTCCCATCTGTTCCTAGGGTATACAGCTGGTGTTTACCGTCCCTTTTGGCATGAAAAACAATTTGTTTCCCATCTGGAGAAACAGCTATTTCCTGATAAAACTCAGGATCATTAGTAATTTGAACTACGCTTCCAGAATCAACATGAACCTGGAAAATATCATTATGTTCAAGGTCCTTTTCGTCAGAATAATGATAGGTGTAGTAAAGTAGATCCCCTTTAGGCCCCCAAGACATGTACTTCTCTCTTTTTTCGGTCTGCGTGAGTCGCTTCTGCGCTCCTGTAGCCAATATATACAAGTAGATCTCTGGATTTCCATCCCGTTCAGAAATAAAGGCGAACGTGGTTCCGCTAGGAGACCAAGACGGCCGTCCATTATAGGAAGGATGCGTTACAAGTAACCTATTGCTCTTATTAGTAAGGGAATATAATCCTATGTATCGGTTATTTTTGTCTTTAAGTGTGTATAGCACATCCGTTCCGTTGGGAGAAAGTATAACTTCTTCGAGGGCTTGTGAATCAAAAGCCACTTCCTTTCCTAATGCATCGATAGCCTTAATACTAAATTTCTGAAGCGTATCATTGGAGTTATAAAGTATTGCCTTTAAGCTTTTATTCCATTTGGGAGACCAATCCCAACCCAGGTTAGTCGTAAGTTGTTTCGAATTTGACCCATCGGCATCCATGAGATGAATGTCGAAATTGCCCGATTTATTGGATAGGTATGCAATTTTAGATTGACCCGAGGCAACAAAACCCAAAAGAAGGCATATCAGCAAACTTGTTTTCACTTTCATAAACAGCATGTAATATTTGTCGACTAAAGATATCAATTGTTGATCAATGGTTCGGTCCATTCATCGGTTTATTGTCAGCTAAATTGTCCGAATTTATAAGTTGGTACAAAGTCAATTCCAATCATTTAAATGGTGCATATGCACCGCCGTGAAAAACTGGGATCACAATTCACAATTTTATCCCATCCTAATAATTTGGGACTTTATACCTAAGAATAGTACCCCATATAGAAGCCTCCGAATATAGTTTTGAATCAAAACAATTTTAACTCAATTCAATAACTATGAAAACGAAAAGTACATTTCTCACGATAATTGTTTGGTTTGCATTTACAATTTCGAATGCGATCTACTCACAGAACTTTGTTCAAGTTAATGGGCAGCCCAATTCAATTACCAATTTAGATGATTACTGGACAGGGGCAGCCTGGGTAGATATCGATAATGACGATGACCTCGATCTCTTCCTAACCAATCGCCTTCCCGGCACCACCCAAAGAAAGAATAAACTGTATACGAATGATGCAGGAAACTTTACCGAAGTTACTTCAGGTACCCTAGTGGATGATTTTGGTTTCTGGTTTGGCAACACCTGGGGAGATTATAACAATGATGACCTCATCGATGTCTATGTCGCTGGTTATCCTGGCAGACTCTACACGAATCTGGGAAATGGAAACTTCGAGAAAGTCATCACTGGGGCCATCGCCGACCCTGAAATGGCTGGAATTAGTGCAGCCTTCGGAGATTTTAACAATGACGGCAACTTAGACCTTATTCAAGTTCGACCCAATTGGTTGGCAGGACCTCCCAGCACGGGTAATCCAGGTTCTCCTTGGATCATGATCAATGATGGCCCTCCAAATTATACGTTTACACGCCTCTTGGATACCGATGTAAATGATCCTACCGATGGTACCTACCTTCATCCTACATTGTCAGATTTTGATGGTGATGGCGACTTGGATATATTTATCGGGATGGGAAGTGGCATGCCTATGCAGGATTTAATGTACCGCAACCTCTTAGCACAAACAGGGAACCTAGATTTTCAACGAATAACAGGAATCCCATTGTCCGATGATCTTGTAGAGGGGAATCAATGGAGCTTCATAGACATTGACAATGATCAAGATTTGGACGCTTACCTCACCAACTGGGCCACTATGGACGGAAGTGGTAATACAATTCCAGCGGCAAACAGTTTATACCGAAACAACTCAGGTTCTTATCTGGAAGACACTTCCGACATTATTGCCACAGATCCTTCCCTTACTTCTACAGTGAGCTGGGGAGACTATGATAATGATGGAGATTTAGACGCCATTACCGCCTGCGATGCTGGTCATGAATTGGATTACTACCAAAACGATGGGGCTGGAAATTTCATAAAAATCAATGCTGGAGAACTGGGAACCACCGATAAGAATCAGAGTGGAGCATCAAACGGCGATTACGACAACGATGGCGATTTAGATATTTTTATTCCCGGACCCGGTGTGGACAATTCTTTTTTTAGAAATGACTTGGCAAATGGTAATAATTGGGTGAAGTTTAAACTTAAGGGCACAGAGTCCAATCAAAGTGGAATTGGAGCCAAGGTATGGATTACATCTCAGGGCATTACCCAGATGCGCGAGGTATCAGCCGCAAGCACCTTTTTTGGAATGAACAGCCTTATACAACATTTTGGATTGAACACAGCATCAAGTTTGGATCAAGTATTGGTTCAATGGCCCACTGGTTCCTTGGAGTCTTTCGACGGATTAGGCATTAACAGCACACATGTACTAGAAGAAGGTCAAGGGGTATTGTCTGTGGAAAGTACAGCCACAAAAAATGAAATTTTGGTATATCCCAATCCTGTTACGGCAGATCTGCTCATTGCCATGAGACAAAGCACTTTTGAAGAAGCAGTAAACATTTCGATATACGATCTTAAGGGAGCCCAAGTTTATAGCGCACCGGTTGAAGAATTAGACGCTTCAAGAATTGTGATGATTCCACAGAGTGAATTGTCTTCATTAAAGGAAGGGATCTACATTCTTACTCTTACAACAAATGGCAAAGTGTTGTTTAATCATAAGTTAGTTATCTCAAAATAGGGCTTGTTGCGTACTCTACAACC